>NZ_CP117466.1:2849983-3175811 GCF_028621715.1 Paracoccus marcusii
CTCTGCGATCAGGTCCAGTGCGTCGCTCATGCGGCCTCCGGCGCGGCCATCTGCAGCAGGCGGTATTCCAGCGTGTCGGCGATGCGCCCCGTCAGCGCCAGATGCAGCGAGCGTTCGGCCCCGCTGTCGTGGCGGTCGCCCTGCTGGAGGGCGATCACGGCCCACCGGATATGGGCCATGACCTCCCACCACCGCACACGGTCGGGGTCGGGGACCGTGCCCCCGGCGGCGGCATAGCCCGACAGGACGGCCGCACGGCTGGCGATGCCGCCACCCTCCAGATCGGGGCGCGAAAACCGCCAGCATTCCGCGCAGAACCACCCCAGATCGCAGGCCGGGTCCGACCAGGCGGCGAATTCCCAATCCAGAACGGCCGTCAGCCCATCGGCATCGACCAGGAAATTGCCGGTGCGGAAATCCTGATGTGTCAGGGTCACCCTGTCGGGCGCCGGCGCGTGGCGTTCGGCCCAACGCAGCGCCCATTCCAGGCCCGGACGCGGCGCGGGCCGCGCATCCAGCCAGCCGCGCAGCCCCGCCACCGCCTGCAGGGCCGGATCGGCGGGGCGCGGCCCCAGGACCCTTGCCAGCGCCTGGTCCGGATCGATCCTGTGGATCAGCGCCAGCTGGCAGCCCAGGTCGCGACCCAGGGCCTCGCGGTCGCCGCCCAGGCTGGCGTCGCGCACGACCTTGGGGCCATAGCCCGTGCCGCCCACCCAGGCCATCGCCGCGAAGGGCGCGCCGATGACCGAGGCGTCATCGCAGAAGCCCAGGGGTTCGGGCACGCGCACGCCCGCGCGGTGGGCCGCGGCGATGATCGCATATTCCTCTGCCCGAGACCGGCTGGCGGCGATGGTGGCCGGGGCGTCGCGACGGATCACCAGGCGGCGCGACATCCCGTCCGCCGTGACCGTCACCACCCAATTCTGCTGGATCGCGCCGCCAGACAGCTTGTCCGCGGCGGTGACCCGCGCGCCGGGCAGGTCCAGCGTCGTCGCCAGCCAGGCGTCAAGTGCGGCGTTATCCGTCAGGCTCATGCGCCCCAGCCCCAGAAGTCGTCCCCCTCGCGTGCATAGGCATCGGCCAGCACCATCCGGTGCACCTCGGAGGCGCCATCGACCAGCCGCGCCTGCCGGGCATAGCGATAGATCCATTCCAGCACCGTGTCGCGGCTGTATCCCCGCGCGCCGTTCAGCTGGATCGCCACGTCGGCGGCCTGATGCAGCGTGTCGGCGACATGCAGCTTGGCCATCGAAACCTCCTTGCGGGCATGGCTGCCCTGGTCCAGCGCCCAAGCCGCATTCATCGTCAGCAGCCGCCCAATCTGAATGTTCAGCGCCACGCCGCCCAGCATCAGCCGCACCGATTCCCGGTCGGCCAGCCGGATGCCGAAGCCCTCGCGCGCGTCGACATAGGCCTGCGCCTCGGCCACGCAGCGCTTGGCCAGGCCCAGCCAGCGCATGCAGTGGGTCAGCCGCGCGGTGCCAAGCCGGATCTGCGTGACCTTCAGCCCGTCGCCCAAGCCCATCAGGCGGTTCTCGTCGGGGATCTCCAGCCCGTCGAATTCCAGCTCGCAATGGCCGCCATGCTCCTCGGGGCCCATGATGGCGATGCGGCGCAGGATCTTCCAGCCGGGCTGGTCGCGGTGGAACAGGAACGCCGTCAGATGGCGGCGCTTCTCGTCGGGATTGGGGTCGGTGCGCGCGATCAGGATGAAATGCGCCGCCCCCTCGGCCCCGGTGATGAACCACTTGCGGCCCGTGACGCGCCAGACGTCGCCATGCCGCACGGCGGTCGTGCCGATCATGCCGGGGTCGGACCCGCCACCCGGCGCGGGTTCGGTCATCACGAAGCTGGACCGCACCTCACCCGCGACCAGCGGCGCCAGCCAGCGCGCCTGCTGATCGGGGGTGCCCACGCGGGCCAGGATGTCCATGTTCCCGTCATCGGGGGCCGCGCAGTTGAAGACCGCGGGCCCGAAGATCGAGCGGTTCGCCTCCTCGTACATCACCGCGCGGCCGGTGACGGGTAGGCCCATGCCGCCCAGGGCCTGCGGCACCTGCGGGCACCACAGCCCCGCCGCCCGCGCACGCGCGCGCAGCGCCTGCAGGGGCGCATCGGCGATGTTGTCATGATCATCCCAGTTGGCGCGGTCGGCCTCGACCGGCAGGATATGGGTGTCGACGAAATCACGGGTACGGCGGCGGATGTCCTCCAACCGGGGGTCCAGGGTGAAATCGATCATGTCAGTCCTCGCCTCAAACGCTCCGCGTCCTGCCGGGGACCACCATCCACCAGCCTCCGCGCGATGTCGATGCCGGGCGATCCAGACACGGCGCCGCGTCAGATCAGCAGTTGCTGACCCAGGACGATCACGCGGCTGCTGGGTAGATGATAGAAGTCGGTGGCGTTCGCAGCGGATTTGGACAGGGACACGAACAGCGTCTCTTGCCACGCGGGCAGTTCGCGTGTCTTGCCGGGGCGGAACGTGCGGCGGCTGAGGAAGAAGGACGTCGACATGATGTCGAAGCGCACGCCTTCCTTGCGGGCCAGGGTCAGCGCCTTGGGCAGGTTCGTCTCCTCCATGTAGCCGAAACACATGTCAATGCGGATGAAGCGGTCGGACAGGCGCGTCACCGTCAGGCGATCGTTGTCGGCGACATAGGGGCGCGTCGCCACGGTCACGCAGACGATGATGTTCGTCTCGTGCAGGACATGGTTGTGCTTGAGGTTGTGCAACAGGGCGGCCGGCGCGATGTCGGGTTCCGCGGTCAGGAAGACGGCGGTGCCGGGCACCTCGACCAGCCGGTCAGACCGGGCCAGCATCTCGATCAGCGCGGCCGTCGGGGTGGCGCTGCGCCGGGCCTGGGCCTGGACGTGGCGGGTGCCGCGGATCCAGGTCCACATCAGCACGATCATCACGGCGGCCATCATGATCGGCACCCAGCCCCCGTTCGGGATCTTGATCGCGTTCGATCCCAGGAACAGCAGTTCCAGCGCCAGCAGCGGCGTGACCACCACGGCGACCAGCATCAGGGGCCAGCGCCAGACCCGCAGGAACACGACCGAGGCCAGGATGGTGGTGATGACCATGTCCCCCGTCACCGCGATGCCGTAGGCCGCGGCCAGGTCCGAGGACGACCCGAACACCACCACCAGCACGACCACGCCGATGGCCAGGATCGCGTTGATCTTGGGCAGGTAGATCTGCCCTTCCTGGGTCTCGGAGGTGTGCAGGATCTCAAGCCGGGGCAGCAGGTTCATGCGCACCGCCTGCTTGATCATCGAGAACGCGCCCGAGATGACCGCCTGGCTGGCGATGACCGTGGCCATCGTCGCCAGGATCACCAGGGGCAGCAGCGCCCAGGGCGGCGCCATCAGGAAGAACGGGTTCGTCACCCGGTCGGGATGGGCCAGGATCATCGCCCCCTGCCCCAGATAGCTGAGCGTCAGGGCGGGCCAGACCAGCAGCACCCAGGCCATGCGGATCGGGCGACGCCCGAAATGGCCCATGTCGGCATAAAGCGCCTCTCCTCCGGTGACGGCTAGGAAGACCGATCCCAAGACGATCAGCGAGGCCAGCTTGTTCGTGACCAGGAACGCCCCGGCATGCACGGGGCTGAGCGCGCGCAGGATCGACCAGTCGTCGCCGATATGGGACAGCCCCATCACCGCCATGACGACGAACCAGGTGACCATGATCGGCCCGAACAGGATCGACACCGCCCCCGTGCCCCACCGCTGGACGATGAACAGCCCGGTGATGATGGCCAGCGTGACGGGCACCACGTAGGGGCCGAAGGCGGGGGCCACGATGGTCAGCCCCTCGACCGCGGACAGGACCGACATGGCGGGCGTGATGATCGCGTCCCCGAAGAACAGCGATATGCCGATCATTCCCAGCACCATCAGCCAGACGGGACGCTTGCCCAGTGCCTGCTGGATCAGGGTCACCAGGCTCAGCGTGCCGCCCTCGCCCCGGTTGTCGGCGCGCATGATCAGGGCGACGTACTTGAAGCTGACGATCGAGATCAGCGTCCAGATCAGCAGCGAGATCACCCCCACCACATCATCCGGCGACAGCCCGTCGCGCGACGCGGCATGCAGCGATTCGCGCATCGCATAGATCGGAGAGGTCCCGATGTCGCCATAGACGACCCCGATCGCCCCCAGGACCAGCCCGCCCAGGTTGCTGGAACCATGCTGCCCCGCGGTGGGAAGATCGGACAGGTGCGCCGATGCGGCGGCAGGTTGCGCCGGACCGTCGGGGGTGACGTGATCGCTCATGTGTCGACAACTCTCTTGGCAGCGCCGAGGCCTGCAGGCGCTGCCGCCTCTAGCAGGCACGCGTCGCATTGAGAAGAACGGCCCGCGTTCATCTGACATCCACGAAGGCGATCACGTCAAACCCTAGCCCGGCGAGACCGGCACCATGCGTGCCGCCTGCCCATCGTTCAATCAGAACGGCACGATTCTGCCAAGCCGGATCGGGTGGCAGGTTCGATCTGTCGTTGGGTCACATCGTTAGGGGCCGAATCACGCCCGTCCCCGGCGCGACGCGTGCAGGCATAGCCGGACGTCGCCCGGCTGCCAGAGGTGCATCAACCCGTCTTCTGCGGGCGACCGGCGACATAGGTCTGGGCCACCGCGCGGTCGTCGCCCATGATCTGCAGGATGAACAGCTCCTGCGCGAGGGTCTCGGCCTTTTCCATCCGCAACGCCATGGCGGGGGTGGCACGGGCGTCGAGGACCACCAGGTCAGCGGCGCTGCCGGGGGCCAGGGTGCCGATCTCGGCCTCCATGCCCAGGGTCAGCGCGTTGCCGCGCGTGGCCCAGTGGAACGCCGCCAGCGGATGCAGTTTCTGCCCGCGCATCTGCAGGATCTTGTAGCCCTCGGCCAGGGTCTGCAGCATCGACCAGCTGGTGCCGCCGCCCACATCCGTTGCGATGCCGCTGACGATGCCCGCGGCGCGCAGCCCGTCGGCGTCGAACAGCCCGGACCCCAGGAACAGGTTCGAGGTCGGGCAGAACACCGCATGGCTGCCGCTTTCTGCCATCCGGGCGATTTCGCGGGATTCCAGATGGATAGAATGGCCCAGCAGCAGCTTGTCGGACAGCAGGCCGTAGCCCTCGTAGATGTCCAGATAGTCGCGCGCCTTGGGATAGAGCGACAGGGTGTATTCGATTTCGTCGACGTTTTCCGACAGATGCGTCTGCACGTGGCAGTCGGGATGGGCGCGGGCCAGCGCGCCGACCGCTTCCATCTGTTCGGGGGAGGACGTGATCGCAAAGCGGGGCGTGATCGCATAGCGCTGCCGGCCCTTGCCGTGCCACGCCTGGATCAGTGCCGCGCTATCGTCATAGCCCTGCTGTGGCGTGTCCAGCACGGCGGCCGGCGCATTGCGGTCCATCATCACCTTGCCCGCGATCATGGCCATGTCGCGATCATGGGCGGCAGCGAACAGCGCCTCGGCGCTGGCCTTGTGGCTGGAGCAGAAGGCAACGGCGGTCGTCGTGCCATGCGCGGTCAGCTGGTCCAGGAACAGCCCCGCCATGCGGGTGGCATGCGCGGGGTCGGCGAATTCCGCCTCGGCCGGGAAGGTATAGGTGTTCAGCCAGTCCAGCAGCTGCGCACCCCAGCTGGCAATGACCTGCAACTGGGGAAAATGGATATGCGGGTCGATGAAGCCCGCCAGGATCAGATGTGGGCGGTGGTCGATCTCCTCCAACCCGTCGCGGGTCAGTTCGGCATGATCGCCGACGGCGACGATGCGCCCGTCATCGACCAGGATGGCCCCGTCTTCCCAGAAGCGATGATTGTCGGCCGTGTCCTGGGGATCGGCATGAAAGTCGAGGACGCGGCCCCGGATCAGCTGTTGCATGGGTATTTTTTCAAAGAAGAAGAGGTGAGGCGCGCCATCAGTTCGGCGGCGGTGAAGGCGGCGATGATTTCGGGGCGCTTGTCGCGCGAGAAGCCTGCCCCGATGGGACAGGTCAGGCCGGCGGCGTCGACCCCGCGCGAGGCGGCGAAGCGTTCGAACTGGGCCCGCTTGGTGGCGCTGCCGATCATCCCGACATAGGGCAGGTCGGTGCGGGCAAGCGCCTCGGCCGCCAGCAGGAAATCCAGTGCGTGATCGTGGGTCACGATCACCACGGACGTGCCGGGCCGGGCTGCGCGGATCTGCGCCTCGGGCAAGGGGGTCAGCAGGGTCGGGCCGCTGGCCTGCGCCAGCTCCTCTGCCCGGCTGTCGATCAGCAGGGCGTTGACCGGCAGCGGTTCCAGCGCCCGGGCCAGGGCGCGCCCGACATGGCCCGCGCCAAAGATCAGCGCGTCGGCGTGATCCTGCGGCGCGGGGCCGTGGCGGTCCAGCGTCAGCACCACCCGCCCGCCGCAGCACTGGCCGATCTGGGGGCCCAACGGCACGTCCATGGTGGCATCGGCCTCGTCCCGCGCCAGCATCTGCCGCGCGCGGTCGATCGCCATGTATTCCAGCTGTCCACCGCCGATGGTGCCGGTGACCCGGTCGGGGGTCACGAACATCTCGGCCCCCGCCTCCCGCGGGGTCGAGCCCAGGGCCCGGGTGACGCGGACGCGGATCATCCGCGCAGCCGCTCGACCGCCATCAGCACGCGTTCGGGCGTGGCGGGCGCATCCAGACGCGCAGGCGTGCGATAGTCGGCGACCGAGGCCACGGCCATGTTGATCGCCTCGAACACGCTGATGCCCAGGACGAAGGGCGGTTCTCCGACGGCCTTGGACCGCTTGATGGTCCGCTCGCTGGCCTCGGACCAGTCGGCCAGCGCGACGTTGAAGATGCGCGGGCTGTCGCTAGCAAGAGGCACCTTGTAGGTCGACGGCGCATGGGTGCGCAGGCGCCCCTTGGCATCCCACCACAATTCCTCGGTCGTCAGCCAGCCGGCACCCTGGACGAACGCGCCCTCGACCTGACCGCGGTCCAGCACCGGGTTCAGGCTGCGGCCCACGTCGTGCAGGACGTCGGCGCGGTCGATGACGTATTCGCCGGTCAGCGTGTCCACCGACACCTCGGCCACCGCGGCGCCATAGGCGAAATAGTAGAACGGCCGCCCCTGCCCCGTCGTCCGGTCCCAGTGGATCTTGGGCGTCTTGTAGAAGCCTGCCGCCGACAGCTGGATGCGCGCCATGTAGGCCGCGCGGATCACCTGGGCAAAGGGGATCATCTGATCGCCCGCCCGCACGTGACCCGGCACGAAGGCCACCTGGTCGGGGGCGACCTGCCATTTTTCGGCCACGAAGGTCACCAGGCGCGCCTTGATCTGTTCCGCCGCATCCAGCGCCGCCATGCCGTTCAGGTCGGTCCCCGAGGACGCCGCCGTGGCCGAGGTGTTCGGCACCTTTTCCGTGGTGGTCTTGGTGATCTTGATGCGGCTCAGGTCACACTGGAACGCCTCGGCGACCACCTGGGCCACCTTGGTGTTCAGACCCTGCCCCATCTCGGTCCCGCCGTGATTCAGGTGGATCGAGCCGTCGGAATAGACATGGATCAGCGCCCCTGCCTGGTTGAACCAGGTCGCGGTGAAGCTGATGCCGAACTTCACCGGGGTCAGCGCGATGCCCTTGCGGATCACCCCACCCTTGGCGTTCCAGTCCAGCACCGCCTGCCTGCGGGCGTGATAATCGCTGCTGGCCTCCAGCTCATCGAAGATGCGCGGCAGGATCTGGTCCTGCACCGTCTGGTGATAGGGCGTCAGCTGGCCGTTCTGGTACAGGTTGCGCTTGCGCACCTCCAGCGGGTCCATGCCCAAGGCATAGGCGATCTCCTCGACCATGCGTTCGGCCACGATGGCACCCTGGGGACCGCCAAAGCCGCGAAAGGCGGTGTTGCTGACGGTGTTCGTCTTCATCGGGTGGCTACTGATGCGCACGTCGGGATAAAAATAGGCGTTGTCGGCGTGAAACAGCGCCCGGTCGGTCACCGGCCCCGACAGGTCAGCCGAAAAGCCGCAACGGGCATAGAAATCGCCCTCCACCGACCGGATGCGGCCGTCATCGTCAAAGCCCACGGCGTAATCCACCACGAAATCGTGCCGCTTGCCCGTGGCGATCATGTCGTCGTCCCGGTCTGGGCGGATCTTGACCGTCCGGTTCCAGCGCTTGGCCGCGACGGCCGCGACGCAGGCGAACAGGTTCATCTGCGTTTCCTTGCCGCCGAAACCGCCACCCATGCGCCGCACGTTCACCACGACCGCGTTGCTGGGTACCCCCAGGACGTGGGCCACCATGTGCTGCACCTCGGACGGGTGCTGGGTCGAGACGTGCAGGACGACCTCGTCATCCTCGCCCGGCACGGCCATCGCGATCTGGCCCTCCAGATAGAAGTGGTCCTGCCCGCCGATGGCAAAACGACCCTCGATCCGGCGCGGCGCGGCGGCCATCGCCGCAGGCGCATCGCCGCGCTTGAGGGTAAGGGGGTCGGTGACATAGCCCATGCCCGCGTCGCGCGCCGCGATCGGGTCCAGCGCATGGGACAGCATGTCATAGTCGATCCGCGCCTTGTGCGCCGCGCGGCGCGCCTGGTCGCGCGTTTCGGCGATGACCGCAAAGACCGGCTGGCCCCAGAACTGCACCACGCCTTCGGCGAAGATCGGGTCGTCGTTCTTGCCGTTGGGCGACACGTCGTTGACGCCCGGCAGATCGGCCGCCGTCAGGATGCCCAGCACGCCCGGCTGCGCCAGCGTGTCGGTGAAATCCATGCCCGTGATGCGGCCATGGGCGCAGGACGACAGGCCCAGATAGGCGTGGATGGTGCCTGTGGGCTCGACCAGATCGTCGGTGTATTCGGCACGGCCGGTGACATGCTTGGCGGCGCTGTCATGGGCGGTGTCCTGATGGGCCTGGCCCGTGATGGTCGCGGTGTCGTCCTTCATGGCCTAGACTCCTTCGCTCTGGCGCAGCCGCACGGGCAGGCCGGGTTCGGATTGCTCCAGCCAGAACCGCCGGATCAGGTTGCGTGCGACCGTAGCGCGGTATTCCGCGCTGGCGCGCATGTCGGACAGCGGCTGGAAATCCTCCGCGATCGCGCGGGCGGCGGCATCGAAGCTTGCCGCCGCGAAGGGCTGCCCCTGCAGCGCGGCCTCGGCACGGCGGGCGCGCTTGGGCGTTCCGGCCATGCCGCCGAAGGCCAGCCGCGCGCGGGCGATCATGCCGTCCGCCACGTCGATGCAGAACCCCGCCGCGACAGAGGTGATATCGCTGTCGCGCCGCTTGCTGACCTTGTAGGCGGCGATGCGCGCCTGGGGCTGCGTAGGGATCAGGACCTCCTCGACGAACTCGCCTTTCTGGCGGTCCTGCTTGCCGTAGTCGATGAAGAAATCCTCCAGCGGCAGCTCGCGGCGCGTGTCGCCCCGGCGCAGGACGATCCGCGCGTCCAGCGCGATCAGCAAGGGCGGCGTATCCCCGATCGGAGAGCCGTTGGCGATGTTCGCCCCGATGGTGCCGGCATTGCGCACCTGCCAGCCGCCGATGCGCGACCAGTATTCGGCGGCCTGCGGAACATGGCGGGCGATCAGGGGCGCGGCCTCGCTGTAGGTCACGCCGGCACCCAGGCGGATCATGCCGTCCTCGACCGTGATGTCCTTCATCAGGTGACCGATGAAGATGGCCGGGCTGATGTCGCGCATGAACTTGGTGACCCACAACCCGACATCGGTGGCGCCCGCGACCAGCGTCGCCTTGGGTTCGTCCAGCAGCAGTTGGGCCAGATCGTCGGTATCGGCGGGGACAAGCGCCCGGTCCGCTCCGCGCGCAAGCGAAACCCGTGCGCCACGCATCCCGGCCAGGCGCGCGGCCACCGCGTCGCGTTCGCGGGACAGCGCGTCCTGGGCCTGCCCTCCGGCCGCGCCCGCGGCCAGGGCCGCGCGGATGATCGGCGCATAGCCCGTGCAGCGGCAGATGTTGCCCTGCAGCGCGGTCTCGATCTCGGTGGCATCGGCATCGGGATTGGTCATCCACAGCCCGTAGAGCGCCATCACGATGCCCGGCGTGCAGAAGCCGCACTGGCTGCCGTGATGGTCCACCATCGCGGCCTGGACCGGGTGCAGACCGCCATCGGGGCCGCGCAGATGCTCGATCGTGACGATATGGGTGGCATGGCACGAGGCCAGCAGCCGGATGCAGGCGTTCACCGGCTCATAGACCAGCCCCGTGGCGGTCAGGCGTCCCGCAAGCACCGTGCAGGCGCCGCAATCGCCCTCGGCGCAGCCCTCCTTGGTGCCGGTCATCCGGCGCGCAATGCGCAGATGATCCAGCAGCGTGTCCGAAGCGCCGACCTCTGTCAGGGCGATCTCGGTGTCGTTCAGAAGAAACCGCAGCTGGGTCATGATAGCCTTTCCTTGCCTTGGTCCAAGTCTACGGCCTGGCGGTGCGTTTCGAAATCGGCTGTGATCTAGAAGACTTTACACGTTCCGTTGAAAGCGGGCCACCGTCACATGGCGTCAGGCGCGAAAGCCGCGCCACCTGCGACAATCTTCGGCAGCCCTTTCCAGCGGTGGCCGACCTTGCCGGGGGCGCAAAAAGGCGCGGCGGCCCCCCATCGAGGGGGGCCGCCGCGCCCGGGGGACTGCGCCCCCGTGTCCAGCCGTTGCGCGGGCCGTTGTCGTTCAGCGAGGGACAGTCCTACAGGCCCGCGACCCCCAGGGGTCCGACCTCGCGGAACCAGCGCAGGATCGCGTCGCGTTCGGCGTCCTCCATCCCGGTGATGTTCGCAGGGGGCATCGCGTCGGTCAGTCCCGCCTGGACATAGACCTGATGCGCGGCGCGGGCGATGTCGGCGGGCGTCTCCAGCAGGACGCCCTTGGGCGCGGTGCGGATGCCGTCCCAGACCGGTTCGCGCGCATGGCACATCGAACAGCGGCCGATGACGGCCTGGCTGGCATCCTCGAACCCCTCGGCCTCGGCGAAGCGCGTCTCGACCGGGGTCAGGGGCCGGGCCATCGCCTCATCATAGCTGTCCTGGTTCACGCCGATCGACGCCAGCCACATCACCCCGATGAACAGCATCGTCGTGACCGCCCATGTCCACCACTGGTATCCCTTGCGGGCATGCATGGTGTTGAAGAAGTGCCGGATGGTCACACCCATCAGGAAGATCAGCGCTGCGATCAGCCAGTTGTACTGGCTGGCGAAGGCCAGCGGGTAGTGGTTCGACAGCATCAGGAAGATGACCGGCAGCGTCAGGTAGTTGTTGTGCGTCGACCGCAGCTTGGCGATCTTGCCGTATTTCGGGTCGGCGGGGCGCCCGGCCTTCAGGTCGGCAACGACGATGCGCTGGTTCGGCATGATGATCAGGAACACGTTCGCGGTCATGATCGTCGCGGTGAAGGCGCCCAGATGCAGCAGCGCCGCGCGGCCCGTGAAGATCTGGTCATAGGCCCAGCCCATCGCCACCAGCGCCGCAAACAGCAGCAGCATCAGCACCGTGGGACGGTTGCCCAGGGGCGACTTGCACAGCCCGTCATAGATCAGCCAGCCCACCGCCAGCGACCCGCCCGAGATCAGGATCGCCTGCCAGATCGCCAGGTCGGCCTTGGCAGGCTCGATCAGGTACAGGTTGGCGCCGGCCCAATAGGTGACCATCAGCAGCGCGGCCCCAGACAGCCAGGTCGCATAGCTTTCCCATTTGAACCAGGTCAGATGCTCGGGCATGCGCTCGGGCGCGACCAGGTACTTGCGGATGTGATAGAACCCCCCGCCGTGGACCTGCCATTCCTCGCCATGCGCGCCCTTGGGAAGGTCGGGTGCCTTCTGCAGGCCCAGGTCCAGCGCGATGAAGTAGAACGACGACCCGATCCACGCGATGGCGGTGATCACGTGCAGCCAGCGGACGGCAAAGGAGAGGAACTCCCACAGGATAGCGATTTCCGGGATCATCTCAGCTGCCCCGATAGGTGGAATAGCCGAACGGAGAGACCAGCAGCGGCACGTGGTAATGGTCGTTCTGCGACATGCCGAAGCGGATCGGGATCACGTCCAGAAAGCGGGGGCTTTCGGGCGCCACGCCCGACGCGTCCATCCAGGCGCCGGCATGGAATTCCAGCTCGTAGGTGCCGGTGGCGAAATCGCCCGCCGGCAGGATATGCGCATCGGTGCGCCCGTCGTCATTGGTCACCATGCGCGCGATCTCCTCGCGCGCGGGCGACAGCCGGAACAGCACCACCTGCATCCCGCGCGCGGGCAGCCCGCGCGCCGTGTCCAGAACATGCGTTGTCAGAAAACCCGACATGAAATCCCCCCGTCTTGATCGTTCCTGCGCCGTGATACCCGATTTGTCCAAGGGCGGCAGGGGCTTGATGGACAAGGCAGTCTTAAGAAACCGTGCATAATCGACCCTCAGTGATCGGCCAGCCGACCGGCCTCGGCCAGTTCAGCCTCGTCCGCGGGGGCTGCACCGTTGTAGAACCAGTTCAGCGCCACCGCGCTGACCGCGGCCAGCAGGATGCCCGAATGGATCAGCGCATGGATCGCATGGGGCAGCCACTGCTTGAAGTTCGGGGCGACCAGCGGGATCATCGCCATGCCGATGCTGATGGCCACGACGAACAGATTGTGGCGGTTGGCGGTGAAGTCGACACGGCTCAGGATGCGGATGCCGGTGGCGGCGACCATTCCGAACATCACCAGCCCGGCGCCGCCCAGCACGGTGGTCGGCAGGCTTTCGACCAGCGCGCCCATCTTGGGGATCAGGCCCAGCACGATCATGATGATGCCGCCCGCCACGCAGACGAACCGCGACCGGATGCCCGTGACCCCCACCAGCCCGACGTTCTGCGAGAACGAGGTATAGGGGAAGGTGTTGAAGATGCCGCCCAGCATCGTGCCCAGACCGTCGGCACGCAGGCCCGCGGCCAGGCCGCGCGAATTGATCGGACGGCGGCACATATCCGACAGCGCCAGGAACATGCCCGTCGATTCGATCATCACCACGATCATCACCAGGACCATCGTGACGATCATCACCGGGTCAAAGGTCGGAAGACCGAAATGGAACGGCTTGATGACGGCGAACCAAGCGGCCTCTCCGACCTTGTCGAACTGCATCAGCCCCATCGCCGCCGCGGCGACGCCGCCCACGGCGATGCCCAGCAGCACCGCGATGTTGGCCATGAAGCCGCGGGCGAACCGCGACACCAGCAGGATCGTGCCCAGCACCAGCACCGCGATCAGGATGTTCGTCCCCGAAGCATAGGCGGGGTTCGGCATGGCGGGCGCCAGGCGCAGCCCCTCGGGCACGCCGCCCGCGGCGATGGCGCCGTCCAGCCAGGCCTGCTGCGCGGGATCGACCAGCAACGGTGCGGTCGGACCGACCGGCAGGCCGAAGATCCAGTTGATCCCGATGGGCATCAGGCTGATGCCGATGGCCAGGATGACCGTGCCGGTGACGACGGGCGGAAAGAACCGCAGGACCCGCCCGATCAACGGCGCCAGCAGGATGGCGATGAGGCCCGCCGCGATGATCGCCCCGAACAGCGCGCGCGCCCCGTCTGTGCCCGGCGTCTGGCCCGCGATGGCGACCATCGGCCCCACGGCCGCAAAGGTCACGCCCATCATCACCGGCAGGCGGATGCCGAAATACTGGGTCATGCCCAGGCTTTGGATCAGGGTCGCCAGTCCGCAGACGAACAGGTCGGCCGAGATCAGGAAGGCCACCTCCTCGGGCGGCAGCTGCAGGGCACGGCCCACGATCAGCGGCACCGCGATGGCGCCCGCATACATGACCAGCACGTGCTGGAACCCCAGCGTGATCAATCGCCCCGTGGGCAGCATCTGGTCGACGGGATGGACCTGGGTCCGGGAAAGGCTGTCTGTCATGGCGGGCTCCCCTTCTGATGTCGCGTCGTGGTTGCGCGACTGACCCAGACCTAGCTTGGCCCGTCATTTTCCCGAAACGGATTTTCAGGGCGACGTCGGCACCCTACCCCCGGCTGCCCGAAATCCCGGCACCGAATCCGCCCCTGCCCAGCCCGTGCCGGGAACCCGCGGCGACCGAAAATGGAAATGTTTTCTAAGCGTTGGCTTTTTGGCTTGCGAGGCGTCATTTTCGCCCGCATCTAAAGGCAGCATTAACAAGGGACGCATAATGGCCGACCCGACCCGCAAGCGGGGGCGCCCCCGCAAGACCCTGCCCGACGCACCGGGCACCGTGCAGTCGCTGGACCGGGCGCTGGACCTTCTGGACCTGCTGGCGGCCCATCCCGGCCTGACCTTGTCCGAGGTGGCGGACCGATCGGCACAGCCGCCCTCGACCGTCCACCGGGTGCTGCACACGCTGGCCGCGCGCGGCATGGCCGAAAGCGACCCCGCGACGCAGGCCTGGAACATCGGGCCGCAGGCGTTCCGCCTGGGATCGGCCTTCATGCGCCGGTCGGGCCTTGTGGAACGCGCCCGCCCGATCATGCGCGCGCTGATGGAACATACCGGCGAAACCGCGAACCTGGGCATCCTGCAGGGCGACAGCGTGCTGTTCCTGTCCCAGGTCGAGACGTCCGAGACGATCCGCGCGTTCTTTCCCCCCGGCACCCGGTCGCCCCTGCACGCATCGGGGATCGGCAAGGCGCTGCTGGCGTTCCGGCCCGACAGCGTCGCGGCACTGGGTCCCCTGGCGCGGTTCACCGACACCACGCTGACCGACCCCGTGGCGCTGGAGGCAGACCTGGCCCGCATCCGGCACCGCGGCTTTTCCTTCGACGACGAGGAACGCAGCCGGGGCATGCGCTGCATCGCGGCCCCCGTCTTCGATCTGTCCGGAGAGGCGATCGCCGGGATCAGCGTCAGCGGCCCCACGCACCGCATCGGGGCCGAACACGTCAAGACCCTGGGCGCGGTGGTGGCCGCCGCTGCGGCCAACCTGTCCGATGCCTTGGGCGGCCCGACCCGCTGACCGGGGTCAGTGCGCGCCGAACAGCGCGAACTTGGCCACGAACAGGGCCGCGATGATCCAGGTCGCGGCATGCACCTCGCGCGCGCGGCCGGTCAGCAGCTTGATCACGGCATAGCTGATGAAGCCGAAGGCCAAGCCGTTGGCGATGGAATAAGTCAGCGGCATGGCGATGGCGGTCAGCACCGAAGGCGCGGCCTCGGTCACGTCGTCCCAGCTGACCTCGGCCAGCTCGCGCACCATCAGCGTCGCGACATACAGAAGGGCGGGCGCGGTCGCATAGGCGGGCACCGACCCGGCCAGCGGCGCAAAGAACATCGCGGCCAGGAACAGCAGGCCCACGACCACGGCGGTCAGGCCGGTCCGGCCCCCCGCCTGCACGCCCGACGCGCTTTCCACATAGGCGGTCGTCGAGGACGTGCCCAGCAGCGCACCGGCCGTGATCGCGGTCGAATCCGCCATCAGCGCGCGGCCCAGGTTCTTGTTCTTGTGGGTCGGCCCCTCGGTCAGCAGGCCCGCGCGCTTGGCCACGCCGATCAGCGTGCCGGTGGCGTCGAAGACCTCGACCAGGACCATGACCAGAACGACCTGGAAGATGCCGAAGGTCAGCGCGCCCATCAGGTCCATCTGCAGGAAGGTCGGCGCGATCGACGGCGGCATGGACATGACGCCCGAAAACTGGCTGACGCCAAGAACGATCGCCGCGACCGTCACCACCAGAATGCCGATCAGGATCGCCCCCGTGACCCGCAGCGCATCCAGCGTCACGATCAGGAAGAACCCGCAGATCGTCAGCAGCGTGCCCGTGGCTGTCAGATCGCCCAGCGCGACCAGCGTCGCGGGGTTGCCCACCACGATGCCCGACGACTGCAGCGCGATGATCGCCAGGAACAGCCCGATGCCCGCCGCGATGGCGCTGCGCATCGATGCGGGGATGCCCGCGATCAGCCAGCGCCGGATGCCCGTCAGCGACAAGAACAGGAAGATCATCCCGCTAATGAACACCGCGCCCAGCGCCTGCTGCCAGGTAAAGCCCATGACGCCCACGACGGTGAAGGCGAAGAAGGCGTTCAGCCCCATGCCCGGCGCCATGCCGATGGGCCAGTTGGCCCACATCCCCATGATCAGCGAGCCCAGCGCCGCGGCAAGGCAGGTCGCGACGAAGACCGCGTCGCGGTCCATGCCGGTTGTGGACAGAATGTCCGGATTGACGAAGATGATATATGCCATCGTCAGGAAGGTGGTGATCCCGGCGATCACCTCCGTCCTGACGCTGCTGCCTTTTTCGGCAAGTCCAAAATAGCGTTCCATGCGTCCCCCCTTGGCGGACCCCCCGTCCGCCGTTGGGCCGGACAGTGGGCGGCGCGGCCTCATGCCGCAATTGTCCCCGGCGCGTAAGTCTTTCAACGCGATTTTGAAAGACCCGACCATTGTCGCGCATTCCTTGATACAGAATTCCGTCCCTGACCGCTTGTCCTTACGCGGCCGCCGCGCTTTGCTGACGCAACGACAGGCACAAGGGGAGAGAGATGCGCTACAGCCGAGACCTGACCGGATATGGCCGGACCACCCCCGATCCCCGCTGGCCGGGCGGTGCCCGCATCGCCGTCCAGATCGTCCTCAACTATGAGGAAGGCGGAGAGAACAGCATCGAGCATGGCGATCCCGCCTCGGAGGCGTTCCTGTCCGAGATCATCGGCGCCCAGCCCTGGCCCGGCCAGCGGCACTGGAACATGGAATCGATCTATGACTATGGCGCGCGGTCGGGCTTCTGGCGGATGCACCGCATGCTTTGCGACCTGCCGATCACCGTCTATGGCGTCGCCACCGCGCTGGAGCGCAGCCCCGAACAGGTTGCCGCCATGCAG
Organism: Paracoccus marcusii; assembly: GCF_028621715.1. Lineage (NCBI taxonomy): Bacteria > Pseudomonadati > Pseudomonadota > Alphaproteobacteria > Rhodobacterales > Paracoccaceae > Paracoccus > Paracoccus marcusii. The sequence goes on from NZ_CP117466.1 coordinate 2,866,761, forward strand.
GAGGCCGGGTGGGAGATCGCGACCCATGGCCTAAAGTGGATCGACTATCGCAACGTCCCGCGCGAGGTCGAGGCCGACCACATCGCCCAGGCCGTGGCCCTGCACACCGCCGTCACCGGCGAACGCCCGCACGGCTTCTATCAGGGGCGCACGTCGATGAACACGGTGGCCTTGGGCTGCGAGGAAGGCGGGTTTGCCTATCTGGCCGACACCATCGCGGACGAACTGCCCTATTGGCACGTCCACAACGGCCGGCCGCAGCTGATGGTGCCCTATACGATGGACGCCAACGACATGCGCTTTTCCAGCGGACAAGGGTTCGGAACGGGGACCGACTTCTTCGACTATCTGCGCGACAGCTTCGACATCCTCTACGCCGAAGGGGCCGCCGGCGCGCCCAAGATGATGTCCATCGGCCTGCATTGCCGCTTGGCCGGGCGCCCCGGTCGCGCGATGGCGATCCAGCGGTTCCTGGACCACGCCCGCAGCCACGAGGGCGTCTGGTTCGCCAGCCGCCTGGACATCGCCCGCCATTGGGCGGCCGAACATCCGTTCCAGCCCCGCACGCGCCCGTCGCAGATGGACCGCGACGCCTTTGTCGCGCGGTTCGGCGGCGTCTATGAACATTCGCCCTTCATCGCCGAACGCGTCTGGGATGCCGAGATGGGTGCCGTCCACGACACGCCGGGCGGCCTTGCCGGACGCATGGCACAGATGTTCCGCGCGTCAGGCGACGACGAACGACTGGGCGTGCTGCAGGCCCACCCCGATCTGGCGGGCAAGCTGGCGCTGGCAAAGCGTCTGACCGCCGACAGCACCGCCGAACAGGCCAGCGCCGGGCTGGACGCGCTGACCGATGCGGAACGGGCCGAATTCACGCGCCTGAACGACGCCTATGTCGCCAAGCACGGCTTTCCGTTCATCATCGCGGTCCGTGACCACGACAAGGCGGGCATCCTGTCCGCCATGCAGGCCCGCGTCGACAACGACACCGCCACCGAACGCGCCACAGCCGAGGCGCAGGTCACCCGCATCGCCACCCTTCGCCTGAAAGAGATCCTGAAATGACCCAGACCGGCCCCGCGGGCGCCCCCACCGGCGACATCGCCCAGCTTCCCACCGACGATGCCACCGCGCCGCGCATCCGCTATGCCGGGCCAGTGGCGGGCCTGCCGCCCCAGACGGGGATGACCACCGACACGGCGATCTTCACCGAGGCCTATGCCGTCATTCCCCGCACCGTGATGCGCGACATCGTCACCAGCTATCTGCCCGGCTGGCAGGGGATGCGGTTCTGGATGCTGGCCCGCCCGCTGACCGGATTCGCCGAAACCTTCAGCCAGTACATCGTCGAACTGGCCGAAGGCGGCGGCAGTGACACGCCCGACGACGACCCCGAGGTCCAGCACGCGATCTTCGTCACCGGCGGCGACATGCAGGTGGTGATCGACGGGACCGAGCATCTGCTGTCACCTGGCGGCTTTGCCTATATCCCGGCTGGCACGCCGTGGCGGGTCCGGAACCGCACCGCAGGCCCCGCGGGCTTTCACTGGTGGCGCAAGCGCTGGCAGCCCTTTGCCGGCACGGACAAGCCCGACCCCATCGTGGTGCAGGAACAGGACATCGCCCCGTCCATGATGCCCGACACGGACGGGGCATGGGGCACCACGCGCTTCATGGACCCGGCCGATCTGCGCCATGACATGCACATCACCGTCGTGACGTTCAAACCCGGCGGCTCGATCCCCTTCGCGGAAACGCACGTGATGGAACATGGTCTGTTCGTGCTGGAAGGAAAGGCCGTCTATCGCCTGAACCGGGATTGGGTCGAGGTCGGTCCGGGCGATTACATGTGGCTGCGCGCCTTCTGCCCGCAAGCCTGTTACGCCGGCGGTCCGGGGCCGTTCCGTTATCTGCTGTACAAGGACGTGAACCGCCACGCGACGCTGTGGCCGAACCGCTAATTCGCCGGGGCCGCGATCACTTCAGCGGATCGTGGCCCCAGTTCATCAGGGAATAGCGCCAGTCGCTGTGTTCCTTGTCCTTTTCGGGCCCACCCTGCGCCAAGTGGCGCTTGATGTAGCCCGCGACCTTGGCCATGTGCGACCAGTCGTCGTCGGTCAGGTCGGCCTTCTTCTTGTCCTTGATGCGCAGGATGTGGCGGCCTGACTTGTGGCCGGTGCTTTCGCCCTGCCCGCCGGTGTCGCCCACCGACTTGCTGTCGTCAGTGTCCAGCCAATCCTTCAACTGGGACGGCGTCATGTTCACCAGCTTCTGCCAGTCGTCCCAAACCTGCTCATGCGATGCCATTGAATCCTCCTGCGATCGGCGGAAAAACTCTTGGCGCCAATGCGCGGTTCCAATCAGGCGGCATTCTGCTATGACCCCGCGTTGCACAGACTGCAAATTATTAACGTGGTAAACAGATGCGGATCATTGGCCTTGATGCGGCGCGAAGCCTGGCGATCGTGCTGGCGATGTCGTCGCATGTCTTTGCGGATGTGGGCCTTTACGCCCACATGTCCGAACCGCTGACCCGCGTTGCGGGATTTGCCTTCCAGATCGCCACACCGACCTTCATCCTGCTGTTCGGCACGATGCTGGAGGTGGTCTATCGCCCACGCTGGACCACGCGTCAGGCGCGCCATGGTGTTGCCATGCGGCTTTTGTCGCGGGCGTTCCAGTGCTGGGTTCTCTATGCGCTGACGATCCTGACGCTGGCCCTGACCGATGACGGCTACTCGGTGCCCTACAGCACCGCGACGATCCTGTTCATGGGAAATTCACCCTATACGGAAATTCTGAAGTTCTATGCCATCGTCCTCGCCATCGCGCCGATCCTGTTGTGGATCCGGGCGCAAACCGGGCTGCTGCCGCTGGCGGTCGCCGCGCTGGCCTGTCACGCGGCGTGGCCCCTGCTCAGCGGCCTTCCGGACGTCCAGAACGATCTGGGCGCGCCCACCCCCGTGGCCAGCCTCGTGCAGTTTCTGACCGGTTTCGGCGACCTGCCGCTTGCAGGTCCGTCCGTGCTGCACGGGCTGACGCTGGTCATCGCCGGACAATGCCTGGGCCGCTATCTGACCGGCCGGTCGGCGGCGGGATCGACAGACCCCTTGGCCGATCCGGGCTTTGGCCGCCGGGTGCGTGCGCTGCTGGTCGGGGGCGCGGGGGTCGCGCTGATCGGCGGGCTGTTCCTCAGCGTCGACGTGATCGACGGCCTGGCAGATGGCAGCCTGCGCCGGGACAGCAATCCGCTCTATTTCGCAACTGGCATCCTGTCGGCCACGCTGATGACGCTGTTCTTCGTCTGGATGATCGACATCCGCAAGGTCGGAAGCATCGGGGCATGGTCTTAAGCCACCTTCTTTGGCCGCACCAGCATGTTCACCTTCGCCTGGGGCAATGTCCTGCTGTATCTGGTCGCCCCCCAGCCCACCGACGTGATCGGGGCACTGATATGGACCGCCGCCCTGCTGGCCGCGCTGTGCGTGATGAGCCTTGGTTTCGACCGCGCCGCGCGCCGCTCGACGACGGTGGCGACCACGCTGACGCAGCTCAGACGGCCCGCCGACTGGCTGGCCGAACGGCTGCTATGGGGGATGGGCCGACTGCGCGCGGCCTAGCTTAAACCTTGGTGGCGCTGACCGGTGGCGTGACGGTGCGGGCGCGAATGCGCGCCTCGCGCCAGGTGATATAGCTGATCGCCCCGATCATCAGACCGCCGCCCAGGATCACCCACGGGTCCAGCGGCTCATGGAAGACCAGTACGCCGACCAGGCTGGCCCAGATCAGCTGCAGGAACGTCACCGGCTGCGTGACCGTCAGCGGCGCCGCCGCAAAGGCCCGCGTCATCGTGTAATGGCCAAGCGTCGCAAAGACCGCGACCAGCGCCAGCCAGCCCAGCTGGCCCATCGTCGGCGGCACCCACTGCGCGATGGCCAGCGGTGCCAGACCGACCGATACCGTCAGCGACATCATCGCCACGACCACCGCCGCGGGCACGCGACCCGACAGCTGCTTGGCGATCAGATAGGACAGACCGAAGGCGACAGCGGCCAGAACCTGGCTCAGATGTCCGGGGTCCAGCTCCCGCAACCCCGGCCGCAGTACGACCAGCGCGCCAATAAGCGCCACCGCCACCGCCGCGATCCGCCGCGAGGCCAGCTTTTCACCCAAAAACAGCGCGGCGCAGATCGTCACGATGATGGGGTTCAGAAAGCCGATGGCCGTCACCTCGGCCACGGTGATGCGCGACATCGCATAGAACCAAGCGACCACCGCCACCACGTGCAGCGCCCCACGCAGCGCGAACAGCCCCCAGATCCCCCGCGAAAACCCGCCCCGCAAGGCGCTGGTGATGACCGGGGCCAGAAACACCAATCCGAACAGAAAGCGGATGAACGCCGCCTGTGCCGCGGGCAGCGCGCCGTCCAACCCGCGCACGATGGTGTTGACCGCGACAAAGCACAGCCCTGTCGCCAGCATCCATCCGATGCCGATCAGGTCGCGGCGTGTCTCGCTTTGCATCTGCATGATCTGCAATTGCCGCCTTTCCCGGCGGCGCGCAAGGCGCAAAACGCAAGACGGGCCGCCCCCGATGGGAACGGCCCGCCCGCGCGATCGACGGCGATTACAGTTGCGCCGCGATCTCTTCCGAGATGTCAAAATTGCCGGTGACGGTCTGGACGTCGTCGTCATCCTCCAGCGTGTCGATCAGGCGCATCAGCTTTTGCGCGGTCTCAAGGTCGGTGACCTCGGTGGGCGCCTGCGGCTTCCAGATCAGCTTGGCAGTGTCGGATTCGCCCAAGGACGCCTCCAATGCGCTGGACACCTCGTTCAGCGCGGTGTCGGCGCAATAGATCCAGTGGCCCTCCTCGTCGGATTCGACGTCGTCGGCCCCGGCCTCCAGCGCAGCCAGCATGACCGTATCGGCATCGCCAGCGGATGCGGGATAGACGATCTCTCCGACCCGGTCGAACATGAAGCTGACCGAACCGGTCTGGCCCATGTCGCCGCCCGACTTGGTGAAATAGCTGCGCACGTTCGACGCGGTGCGGTTGCGGTTGTCCGTCATCGCCTCGACCACCAGCGCGATCCCGTTCGGGCCGTAACCCTCATAGCGGATCTCGTCATAGGTCTCGGCGTCGCCGCCCTGCGATTTCTTGATGGCGCGGTCGATCACGTCTTTTGGGACGGATTTCGACTTGGCCTCCTTGACGGCCAGGCGCAGGCGCGGGTTCTTTTCAGGATCGGGGTCGCCCATCTTGGCGGCCACGGTGATCTCTTTCGCCAGCTTGGAGAACAGCTTGGACCGCAGCTTGTCCTGCCGGCCCTTGCGGTGCTGGATGTTGGCCCATTTGGAATGCCCTGCCATGTCGGGTCGTCCTTCGTGCGGAAACTGGAATATGGCCCGCTTCTAGTCCAGCGGGCACCCCCATCGCAATGCGAAACGCGGCCCCAGGGGGCCGCGCGGTGGTCGTCCGGTGATCGGGCGCGCCTTACAGCGCGGCGGAACCGCCCAGGATGCGGCGGACTTCGCCGTCGCGGGTCAGGCCCTTGGCGGACAGTTCGGCATCCGACATTTGGCTCAGGCGGTTCAGCGCGCGCATCTGCGGGCTTGCCTCGGCGAAAGCGATCATGAAGCGGCCTACGGCACGGAACGGCGCCAACAGCGAGCCGGCCGAGAAACCGGTGGATTTGTGATCGACAGAAGCGATGGTCGCCATGTGGAAACTCCTTGCATAGGACAAAGTCGTTTCCTCCCCTGCGCCCTAGATCGGGGTTTTGCCCCCCGATCGCAACCGCCGATGCTGCATGGCAGCATTGCAGTTGCGGCAAACGCAAGGCGTCAGGGGACCAGCGGCCACAGGATGGGGATGATCAGGCACGCCACGATGCCGCAGATGATGTCCAGCGGCACGCCCACCTTGACGAAGTCAGAGAACCGATACCCCCCCGGTCCATAGACCATCATATGTGTCTGATAGCCGATGGGCGTCGCAAAGGCGACGGTCGCCGCGAACATGACAGCCACGACATAGGGTCGTGGGTCGTGGCCAAGGGTCGTGGCCAGCGCGATGGCAATGGGCGTCAGCAAAACGGCGACCGCGTTGTTCGACAGGACCTCGGTCAGGATCAGGCCCAGGAAATAGACCGCGATCAGGGTCAGGAACGGCGGCAGGTCCATCAGGTGCGGCGCCAGGAAGTCGACGATCAGGTTGACCGTCCCCGTATGTTCCAACGCCTCGCCCACGGCCAGCATGGCAAAGATCATCGCCATCAGGCGGCCGTCCACGAAAGAGAACGCCTCTTCGGCATCGACGCAGCGGGTGATCAGGATCACCGCGGCCGCCAGGAAGGACAGCGCCAGGATCGGGGCGACGTTCAGGGCCGCCAGCGTCACCACGGCCAGCAGGCAGATGATCGCGATGGGGGCGCGATTGCGCCGATAGGCCCTCGCCGAGGGGCGCGAGACGTCGACCATCTCCATGTCGGTGGCCAGGCGGCCGATATCCTCGGGGGCGCCTTCCAGCAGCAGGGTGTCGCCCACGCGCACCACCAGGTCGTCCAGCTGGCGACCGATGTTCTGGTTTCGCCGATGGGCCGCCAGAACGTAGATGCCATAGCGCCGGCGCAGGCGCAGATCGCCCAGACGCCGCCCGATCAGGTGACAGCCCGGCGAGATCAGCACCTCGACCGTCTCGGTCGCAACCGAGCCCAGCTTGTCCAGCATCTGCAGGTTCTTGTTGTCCAGCATCTCCAGCAGGTCGGACATCTCCGACCGCAGGACGACGCGGTCGCCGGGGGCCAGCACCACCTCGGGCAGGTTGCGGCGCAGCGACGCGTCGCCCCGCAGCACGTCGATCAGGCGCACCGCGTCGCGCTTGAACAGCGCCACCTCGGTCACGGTCTGGCCGACCAGGGACGAATCCTCGGGGATCGCGACTTCGGTGAAGTACTTCATCTCGCGGCGCGACCCTAGGAAGCCGGCCAGCGAGGTGCGTTCGGGCAGAAGCTTGCGCCCGATCAGCAGGAAGTAGGCGATCCCGGCAAGGGTGATGGCGATGCCCACCGGGGCGATCTCGAATATCGTGAAGGGCTCCATCCCGCGTTCGCGCGCCACCCCGTCGACCAGCAGGTTTGTCGAGGTGCCGATCAACGAGATCATGCCCCCCATCAACGTGAAATAGCTAAGCGGCATCAACAGTTTGGACGGCGTTGTTCCAAGCCGCAGCGCCAGCTGGATGCAGATCGGGATCATCACCGCGACGACCGGCGTGTTGTTCATCACCGCCGACGCCACGATCACGAAGCCGAACAAGCTGGCCACGGCCAGCATCGGATTGGTGTCGGCGCGGGCCGACACGATGCTGGACATCAGGTCCAGCGCCCCCGTCCGCATCAGGCCGCCCATCAGCAGGTACATGAAGGCGATCGTCCAGGGCGCGGCATTCGACAGCACCCCCGCCGCATCCTCGACCGGCAGCAGCCCCAGCACCATCATCGTCGCCGCCGAGGCGATGGCGATGACCTCGGGCGGGTGCTTTTCGCGGATGAAGAGGACAAAGGTGATGCTGACGATGATCAGCATGGCAACGGAAGCGGTCGTGCCGGTCAGTTCAAAGCCAAGCATGAAGATCCTGTCTCGTCACACGGCCCGGATGCGGCCCCGACATCGGGGTGTAGAGCAGTTTTCTGCGCTGCCGCAAGCGAAAGTTGAAACGGTGCCGGCGGGTCAGGCCGGATGCGTGGCCGCCAGCCGACCGCCGTCGCGCACCGGCTGGACGCTGCGCGCCTGCCCCGTGCGGTCGTCCGTCTCGACCAGCACGCCGGACAGCGTCGCCTCGCCTTCGGCGGGCACGAAGCGGTCGCGGACCATGCCGGTGATGAAGCGGCGCAGCGGCTCTGCCTTGTCCATGCCGATCACGCTGTCATAGTCGCCGCACATCCCCGCATCGGTCAGATAAGCCGTCCCGCGCGGCAGCACCTGCGCATCGGCCGTGGGGACGTGGGTGTGGGTGCCCACCACCAGGCTGGCTCGCCCGTCGCAGAAATGACCCACGGCCATCTTCTCGCTGGTCGCTTCGGCGTGGATGTCGACCAGGGCGGCCTGCACCATGCCGCCCGGCGGATGGGCGCGCAGCACGCCGTCCAGCGCCGAGAACGGATCGTCATAGGGACGCGACATGAACACCTGGCCCAGGGCCTGCACGATCAGCGCCTTGCGCCCGCGCTGGTCGCTGATGATCGTGTGACCGCGGCCCGGCGCCTCGCGCGCGAAGTTCAGCGGGCGCACGATCCGCGGTTCGCGGTCGATGAAGGTCAGCATGTCCTTTTGATCAAAGGCATGGTCGCCGAGCGTCAGGCAATCGGCCCCCGCCTCCAGCAGCAGTTGCGCGTGACCCGCGGTCAGGCCGCGCCCGCCGCTTGCGTTTTCCGAATTGACCACGACAAGATCGGCCTTCAGCCGGGCGCGCAGCCCCGCCAGCCGTTCGGTGATCGCCCGACGGCCCGAACGGCCCATCACATCGCCAAGAAACAGAATTTTCATGGGGGTCTGCTATGCCAATCTGCGTGCGGCCTCAAGCGCGCACATGCAAAAGGGCTGCCTTGCGGCAGCCCTTTCATATCGTCGCCGTAAGGCGTCGGATCAGACGAACTGAACGTTCGTTGCCGATTCGCGACCGTCACGGCCACGCTCCAGCTCGAACGTCACCTTCTGGCCGTCGGCCGGAGCCGACAGGCCCGCGCGCTCGAGAGCCGAGATGTGCAAGAAAACGTCCTGGCGGCCGCCTTCCGGTTGAATGAAGCCGAAGCCTTTGGTGCTGTTGAACCACTTCACGGTGCCGTTGGCCATCGTGAGATCTCCTGTCTTAGTGTTCCACCCGCAGTATGCGGTGGCTTGGCCGTCAGATTAACAAAGCAGACTGAAGGCAGAAGCAGACAGGATGCAGAGAATTTAACGTAGCCATGTCTAGATAGGGCGGACAGGGCCTTAATGCAAGGGAAACTTGGTGCCGGCTGAGGGATTTGAACCCCCGACCCCCTGATTACAAATCAGACGCTCTACCACTGAGCTAAGCCGGCATCGTCGTCCGATTACCAAGCCGCCCGATGTTACGCAAGCGGCGGCTTCGTGCGTCTGGCACCGCCCAGGTTGGTGCGCGCCAGAAGCGCGACCGCGGCGAGCCCCACGGCCATCACCAGCAGTGCCGCGGGCGAGGCGTTGCCCAGATCCTCCAGGCTGGCGCGTTCGTGGGTGCGGGTGGCCAGCGTCTCGAAGTTGAACGGGCGCAGCAGCAGCGTTGCGGGCAGTTCCTTGACGCAATCGACAAAGACCAGCAGCAGCGCCGCCCCCACCGACCCGCGCATCATCGGCAGATAGACCGCGCGCAGCACCCCGGCATTGTCGCGGCCCAGCGACCGCGCCGCCATCGGCAGCGAGGGCGGCACCCGCGTGAAGGCCGCGTCGATCGCCCCCTGCCCGATCGCGAAGAAACGGACCAGATAGGCCAGCACGATGGCCGTGCCCGTCCCGGTCAGGATCAGCCCCGGATCGGTGCCCGTCACCGCCAGCCAGCCATCCGCGACCCGGTGGTCCAGCGCGGCCAGCGGGATCAGCAGGCCCACCGCCAACACCGCCCCCGGCGCGGCATAGCCGATGGTGGTGACCGGCATCAGCAGGCGCGGCAGCGCCCGCCCCGACAGGCGCGTCCCATAGACCATGATCAGCGCCATCAGCACCGTCAGCACCGCGGCGATCCCGCCTAATGACACCGTGTGCCACGCGGCCCGCACCAGCCCCGGCGACACCCAACCCTGCGGATAGGCCAGCGCATAGGTCGCGATCACCCCTACCGGCAGGACGAACCCCATCGCGAAAGGCAGCGTGCATGCCAGCGTCGCCAGGACCCCCGGCAGGGCACGCAGGCGCTGGCGCTGGATCGGCCGCGGCTGCCGGGCGCTTTGGTGATAGCGCGCATTGCGGCGGGCAAAGCGTTCCCACAGCGACAGAAGCACGATGATGGCAAGCATCGCGCAGGCGATCTGGGCGGCACCGCCGGCGTTCCGACGCTCCAGCCAGGTGGTGAAGATGCCGGTGTTCAGGGTCTGGACCCCGAAATAGCTGACGACGCCGTAATCGGCGACCGCCTCCATCATCGCGATGGCCGATCCCGCCACGATGGCCGGGCGCGCCAGCGGCAGGCCAACGCGGGCGAACAGGCCCCAGGGGCCGGTGCCCAGGGCGCGTGCGACCTCGTATGCGCTGCCCGACTGTTCGTGCAGCGCGGCGCGCGTCAGCAGATAGACATAGGGATAGAGCGCGGAGGCCAGCACCACGATCGCCGCCTCCAGCGAGCGGATGCGGGGGAACCAGTAGTCGCGGGCCGTCTCCCACCCGAACCAGCCGCGCAGGGCGATCTGGACCGGGCCGGAATAATCCAGGAAATCGGCCAGTGCATAGGCGCCGATATAGGCGGGCACCGCCAGCGGCAGCAGCAGCAGCCACTGCAGCACGCCGCGGCCCGGAAAGTCGTACATGCTGACCAGCCAGGCCGCCCCGGTGCCCATCGCCGCGGCCAGCAGTCCCGTCCCCACCGCCAGCGCGACCGTGTTGCCGAAATAGCGGGGCATGACGCTGGACAGCAGATGCGGCCAGATGTTGTCGGTGGGGTTCAGCGCCAACCAGACGACCGACAGGACCGGCATCAGCACCAGCCCCGCGACCAGGACCGCGGCGACCGACCATCCGCGTCCGCCCCCCTGGCGCAGGGCATGATCGTGACGGCGGCTGCGGGTCGGTTCTGGGGCTGTCCGGGTCATGCCCAAGGGCGATATGCCAAAGCGGTTTGACTGTCCACGCCGGACGGTTAATCTGCGCGCCACAACCAGGGTGGGCTTGCCCGCCGCAAGGCCAAGAAAAGACGGGACAGTTCAGATGCAGATGGTTTTCCACCTGGGGGTGCACGGCACCGACCGCGACCGCCTGCTCAAGACGCTGCTGAACAACCGCGCCGCCCTGCAGGGCATCGGCACCGAGGTGGTCACCCCGAACCGCCACCGTGGGCTGTTCGACGAGGCGCTGGCATCGCTGAACGGCGGCACGGCCACGCCCGAGATGGAACAGATCATGATGGACGCGATGCTGGAAAGCGACGATCCCAAGCGGATTGTGATGTCCACCTCGACCTTCATGGGTGCGCCGGGCCGGGCCGTGGGGCGCGACGGGCTCTATCCGCAGATAGGCATGCGCGCGGCCGCGCTGTCGCGGCTGTTCCCGTCGGCGCAGACCGAGTTCTTTTTGGCGATGCGCAATCCAGCCACCCTGCTGGCCGAGGTCCTGCCCCAGTTCAGCGGCGGCGGCTATGACGACCTGATGCAGGGCAACCACCCGCTGCAGCTGCGCTGGCGGCTGGCCATCCAGAAGCTGGTCCGATCGGTTCAGGGCCGCCGCCTGGTCCTGTGGTGCCACGAGGATGTGCCGCTGATCTGGCCCGAGGTGGTGCGGCTGATCGGCGCATTGCCCGACGGCGTGCCGCTGGCGGGAAACATGCCCTACATGTTCGACCTGCTGGGCCCGTCCGGGATGGAGAAGCTGCGCGCAGCGATGGCGGGCCGCGACCAGACCAATGTCGCGCAGCGTCGCCAGATCTATTCCGACGTCCTGGCCGCCCATGCCCTGCCCGAGGTGCTGGAGCAGACCGTCGACCTGCCGGGCTGGACGCAGGAGCTGGTCGATCAGGTGACGGAAAACTATCGCGCCGACGTGGCCGAGATCGCGGTCCTGCCGGGCGTCGAGTTCATCCTGCCCTAGGGCCGCGCGGGCGGCCCCGGGACGGGTGCGTCAGACCATGCCCAGGGCGGCCTTGTACATGTCCAGGATCGCCTCTTCCTCGGCGATGTCATCCTTGTCGCGGCGGCGCAGGGCGATGATCTGCTTCATAACCTTGGTGTCGTATCCGCGCGCCTTGGCCTCGGCCATCACCTCTTTCTGGCGTTCGGCGATGTCCTTCTTTTCGGCCTCAAGCTGCTCGAACTGTTCGATGAACTGGCGCAGCTCGTCCGCGGCCACCCCATAGGCTTGATCGTCCTGCATCGGATTCGTCCCTTCTTGCGCGTTTGCACCGGGTGTTAGGCGGTCTTGTTGCGGGGTGCAATCGCCGCTAGGGGACGGTCGCGAAACCCCGCTTTGCGCAAGGAGACGACCATGACCCTGTTCGACTGGATCATCTGGAGCGGCGCGGCCCTGACCCTGATCGGGCTGGGCGCCCTTGTCTGGTGCATCTGGACCGTCAGCCGCGCCCGCGCGCGGGGCCTGGACGACGCGGCGCTGCGCGAGCGGATGCACGGCGTGCTGGCCGTGAACATGGGCGCGCTGGCGGCCTCGGTCATCGGGCTGATGATGGTCGTCATCGGCATCGTCTTGGCCCGGTGATCCGGCGATGCGGGTCCTGATCCAGCGCGTCGCCGAAGCCCGCGTCACCGTCGACGCCCAGATCGTGGGGCAGACCGGGCCGGGCCTGCTGATCCTGGCCTGCGCGATGCGGGGCGACGACGACGCGACCGTCACGGCGCTGGCCGGGCGCGTCGCACGGCTGCGCATCTTCCGCGACGATCAGGGGCGGATGAACCGGTCGGTGCTGGACACGGGCGGCACGGCGCTGGTCGTCAGCCAGTTCACCCTGGCCGCCGACACCCGCAGCGGCAACCGTCCCGGCTTCTCCTCGGCCGCCGCGCCTGACGATGGCCGGCGCCTGTACGAACGCTTCGCTCAGGCGCTGCGCGACCTGGGGGTCGCCACCGAAACCGGGCGCTTTGGCGCGGACATGCAGGTGGCCTTGGTCAATGACGGCCCGGTGACGATCTGGATGGACAGCGCCGACCGCGCCTGACCATCCAAGGGCCGTGCCTGACGGGGCTTGACTTTCACGTCATTTCCGCCCATCTGACCCCCATCGCCGTCCGCTGCCGCGTGAGCAGCCTTGGGTCCCTGCCCGATGACGCCGACACCCAATCCAGTTTCCCATTCACGCGGGGAGGCAGCAGGCATCCTCGTATCGCGCCTGCACCCCTGCCACTGGCCGCGCCCTGCGCGGGGCCCCTGCCTTTGCGTCCGATACGGGGGACGGAAGGGACGAAAGATCCTGATGGAACAGAACAACACCCGCCGCCGCCCCAACCGTGGCGGCAAGTCCACCCCCGCCCGCCCGCCGATCCAGGCCAACGAAGGCCGCCGCGCCCCCGCCCGCGAACCCGTCATCACCGGTCCCTTTGCGGATATGGGGATCGACCACCGCATCAACGCCAACATCATCGCGATGGGCCTGACCACGCCCACCCCGATCCAGGAACAGGGCATCCCCGCCATCGTGCAGGGCCGCGACGTGCTGGGCCTGGCCCAGACCGGCACCGGCAAGACGGCGGCCTTCGGCCTGCCGATGCTGACCCGCCTGATCAACTATGGCAAGAAGCCCGACCCCAAGACCTGCCGCGCGCTGATCCTGGCACCGACCCGCGAACTGGCCACCCAGATCGCGACGAACATCGACGCCTATGCCGAGGGCACGCCGATCCGGTCGTTCCGCGTCGTGGGCGGCGCCTCGATCAACACCCAGACCGAGCGGCTGTCGCGTGGCGTGGACGTACTGATCGCCACCCCGGGCCGCCTGATGGACCTGATCGAGCGTCGCGCGATCAGCCTGGAGGCCACCACCTATCTGGTGTTGGACGAGGCCGACCAGATGCTGGACATCGGCTTCATCCACACGCTGCGCAAGATCGCGCGGATGCTGCCCCGTGAACGCCAGACGCTGATGTTCTCGGCCACCATGCCCAAGCTGATGTCGGAACTGTCGGATACCTACCTGACCAACCCGGTTAAGGTCGCCGTCAACCCGCCGGGCCAGGCCGCCAAGAAGATCGAGCAGGGTGTCCACTTCGTCAGCCAGGGCGACAAGGCCACCCTTCTGGCCGAATACATGTCCAAGCACACCAACGAGCTGGCCATGGTCTTCGGCCGCACCAAGCATGGTTGCGAGAAGCTGGCCAAGCTGCTGGAGAAATGGGGCTTTGCCGTCGCTGCGATCCACGGCAACAAGAGCCAGGGCCAGCGCGAGCGTGCGCTGGAGGCCTTCCGCAAGGGAGAGACCAAGGTGCTGGTCGCCACCGACGTGGCCGCCCGCGGCCTGGACATCCCCGAGGTCGCGCATGTCTACAACTACGACCTGCCGAACGTCCCCGAGAACTATGTCCACCGCATCGGCCGGACGGCGCGTGCGGGCCGTGACGGTCGCGCCGTGGCCTTCTGCTCGCCTGCCGAACTGGGAGAGCTGCGCGCCATCGAGAAGGCGATGAAGAACGCCATTCCCGTGATCGGCGGCGACGTGCCCTCGGCCGCCGCGGCCGCAGCGGCGGGTCCTGCCGGCGGCGCACAGCGCGGACGCGGCAAGCCGATGGACGGGGGCGCCCACAAGCGCCCGGCACGCCGCCCGTCGCGCGCACCCAAGAGCCGCACCGCCTGATCCCTGCCGCAAGGCGGAATCTGTATCTGGACAACGAACAGGCCGCCGGGGCGCAATCTCCGGCGGCTTTCGCTTGTCGCGCGTGATGCGCGCGGGTATGGGCCGGGCACCATGGCAAAGCTGTATTTCAACTATTCGACGATGAACGCGGGCAAGAGCACGCTGCTGCTTCAGGCGTCCTACAACTATCGCGAACGCGGGATGGAGACGCTGCTGCTGACCGCGGCGCTGGACGACCGCGCCGGCAAGGGGCGCATCGCCAGCCGGATCGGCATCGCCGACGAGGCGCTGTCCTTTGACAGCGCGTCCGATCTGCTGACGCTGGTGGCGCAGACCGCGCCACGCCCCGCCTGCGTGTTCGTCGACGAGGCGCAGTTCCTGACCGCGGACCAGGTCTGGCAGCTGGCCCGCGTGGCCGACGACCTGGGCATTCCGGTCATGTGCTATGGGCTGCGGGTCGATTTCCGGGGCATGCTGTTCCCGGGATCCGCTGCCCTGCTGGCGCTGGCCGACGACATGCGCGAGGTGCGCACCATCTGTCACTGCGGCAAGAAGGCCACCATGGTCATCCGCCGCAACGAGGCGGGACAGGCGATCACCGAGGGCGCGCAGGTGCAGGTCGGCGGGAACGAGACCTATGTCTCGCTCTGCCGCAGGCACTGGCGCGAGGCCACGGGAAACTGATCACGATTGCCCCGCCCCGGCCATGGCGCGTTGCGGGGCGGATTGGGTTGATGTAACCATCATGGAAAACAACCTAGGGGGACTTATCATGCGCGGATTCCTGATCTGGGTGGCGGCCGTGCTGGCCATGACGGCCCCCGCCAGGGCCTTTGACACGACAGCATCGGCCGCGTGGGTCTATGACGTCCAGACCGGCACCGTGCTGATGGAGAAGAACGCCGAGACTCCGCTTCCCCCGGCCTCGATGTCCAAGCTGATGACCCTGACCATGCTGTTCGAGGCGCTGCGCGACGGGCGCGTAGGCATGGACACGACCTTTCCGGTGTCCGAGAAGGCGTGGCGCATGGGCGGGTCCAAGATGTTCGTGGAACCAGCTGACCGCCCCTCGGTCGAGGATCTGATCCACGGCATCATCATCAATTCCGGCAATGACGCCTGCGTCGTCGTGGCCGAGGGCCTGGCCGGGACCGAAGAAGCCTTTGCCCGCCAGATGAACGAACGCGCGGCACAACTGGGACTGACCCACACGACGCTGACGAACGCCTCGGGCTGGCCCGATCCGGGACATCGCATGTCGATGGAGGATCTGGGTCTGCTGGCCACCTACATCATCACGGAATTCCCGGATCTCTATCCGAACTTCGCCATGACCTCGTTCAACTACAAGGGCCGTGTGCCGTCGAACGCGGGCAACCGCAACCCGCTGCTGTCCATCGGCACGGGCGAATGGACCGCCGACGGGCTGAAGACCGGCCACACCCAGGAGGCTGGATACGGCCTGGTCGGGTCGGCCATCCAGGACGGGCGTCGCATCATCTTCGTCATCACCGGCCTGACAAGCGACCGTGCCCGGGCCGAGGAATCCGAACGCCTGGTCAACTGGGCATTCCGCGAATTCAGCATGCGCACCCTGGTCCCCGCCGGAGAGGACGTGGCGCAGGTGCCCGTCTGGCTGGGCACCGTGTCGCGGGTCGGCCTGACCACCCAGAACGGCGTCAACGTCCTGGTTCCCGCCGGCGTCCAGGACCAGGTCAAGGTCGAGGTGGTCTACGATTCCCCCGTCCCCGCGCCCATCGCGCGGGGGGACCGTCTTGGCCAGTTGGTCGTGACCATCCCCGGCACGCGCGACACCGTCACGCCCCTGATCGCCACGCAGGACGTCCCCGAGGCCGGGCTGGTGGGCCGCATGAAGGGGGCCGTGATGCAGCTTGGCCAGCGTGCCATCACCGCCGTCACCGGCTGATGCTGATCAGCCTGGAAGGCATCGACGGCTGCGGCAAGTCCACCCAGTCCCGCCTGCTGGCCGACGCGCTGCGGGCGCAGGGCCGCGAGGTCGTGCTGACCCGAGAGCCCGGCGGCAGCCCCGGCGCCGAGGAGATCCGCCGCCTGCTGGTCGAGGGGGCGGGCGAACGCTGGTCGCCTGAGACGGAATGCCTGCTGTTCACCGCCGCCCGGCGCGATCATCTGGAACGCACGATCCGACCCGCGCTGCAGGCCGGGCAGGTCGTCGTGACCGACCGGTTCGCCGACAGCACCCGCGTCTATCAGGGTGCGGCGCGGGGCGACCTGCGGGACATGGTGGACCGGCTGCACGCGCTGATGATCGGGGTCGAGCCGGACCGGACCTTCGTCATCGACATCGACCCAGAAACGGGGCTTGCCCGTGGCACTGCGCGCGGCGGGGCTGAGGACCGCTTCGAAAGCCTGGGGCTGGCCTTCCAGCAGCGGCTGGCGACGGGCTTTCGCGCGCTGGCCGCCGAATATCCCGATCGCGTCCGGCTGATCGACGGCAGAGGCAGCGCCGCGGACGTGTCCGCCCGCATCATGGCCGCGTTGTGAAGACCGAGGCCGCCGACATTCCCGAACCCGACCGGGTTCCGGGCGCACCCCATCCGCGTCACGCGACGCGCGTGATCGGCCAGGACGCGGCTGCGGCGGCGTTCCTGCAGGCCGCGCAGGGCGACCGGCTGCATCACGCCTGGCTGCTGACCGGGCCGCGCGGGGTCGGCAAGGCGACGCTGGCCTGGGCCATCGCGCGCTGGCTGCTGGCCGAGAGCGGGCGGGCCGACCTGGCCGTCGATCCCGACACGCCAGAGGCCCGCCGCATCGCCGCCCTGTCCGAGCCGCGCCTGGCCCTGATCCGCCGCCCCTGGGACGATAAGACCGGCCGCCTGCGCGCCGAGATCACCGTGGACGAGATCCGCAAGCTGCTGTCCTTCTTCCACCTCTCGGCTGCCGAAGGCGGTCGTCGCGTGGCGATCATCGATGCCGCCGACGATATGAACATTCCTGCCGCCAACGCCCTTCTGAAGGTGCTGGAGGAGCCGCCGTCGGATGCGCTGATCCTGCTGATTGCGCATCAGCCCGCACGCCTGCTGCCCACGATCCGGTCACGCTGCCGCACGCTGCGCCTGTCGCCGCTGCCGCCGCGACAGATGTCGGCGATCCTGTCCGACATGGGCCTGAACGAGGATGCCGAGGCGCTGTCGGCCCTGTCCGACGGATCGGTTGGAGAGGCGCTGCGGCTGGCCGGCCAGGGGGGGCTTGACCGCTATCAGGACCTGGTCGACCTGTTCGCCACCCTGCCCCGGCTGGACCGGCTGGCGGCATCCAAATTCGCCGATGGCGCGGCGGGGCGCGCGGGCGCCGACGGCGACCCGTTCGATCTGACCATCACCGTGCTGGACCGCTTCGTCACCCGGCTGGCGCGGGCGGGACTGATGGGCGCGCCGCTGCCCCAAGCCGCGCGCGGCGAAGGGGCGCTGATGGCGCGGCTGTCACCCGACGACCACGCCGCCCGCATCTGGGCCGAGGCGCAGGCCCGCCTGTCGGCGCGTGCCCGCACGGGACGGGCGGTCAACCTTGACCCTGCCGCGCTGGTCATGGATATGGTGCTGGAACTGGCGCAGCTGCCGCCCGCGCAAGCGTCCCTGACCAAGGCCTGACCGATGACCGATGCGGCCCTCCGGCTGACCGACAGCCATTGCCACCTGGATTTTCCCGATTTCGACGGCGAACACGCAGCCCTGATCGATCGTGCCCGTGCCGCGGGCGTCGGGCGGATGGTCACCATCTGCACCCGCCTGCGCCAGGAACCCGCCGTGCGCGCCCTGACCGAGGCCCATGACGGCGTCTTCTACGCCGCCGGCACCCACCCGATGAGCGTCGCGGACGAACCCATGGCCACCGTCGATCAACTGGTGGCCTTGGCCGATCACCCGAAATTCGTGGCCATCGGCGAGACCGGGCTGGATTACCACTACACCGCCGAAAGCGCGCAGGCGCAACAGGACAGCCTGCGTATTCATATCGAAGCCGCGCGGCGGACGCGCCTGCCCCTGATCATTCACGCCCGCGACGCCGATGACGACATGGCGCGCATCCTGGCAGAGGAACACCGCGCCGGCGAATATACCTGCGTCATGCACTGCTTCAGCTCGACCCCCGCGCTGGCGCAGGCGGCGCTGGACCTGGGGTTCTACCTGTCGATGTCGGGCATCGCGGCCTTTCCGCGGTCGTCCGATCTGCGCGACATCTTCAAGGCCGCGCCGCTGGACCGCATCCTGGTCGAGACCGACAGCCCCTATCTGGCCCCGCCCCCGCATCGCGGGCGCCGGAACGAACCCGCCTATGTCGCCCATACCGCCGCGGTGGGCGCGGACCTGTTCGGCCTGTCCCTGCCCGATTTCGCCGCGCGGACCGAGGCCAATTTCGAACGCCTGTTCTGGAAGGCCGCCCGATGAGCGACACGATCCGCGCCACGATCCTGGGCTGCGGATCGTCCGGCGGGGTGCCGCGCCTTGGCAACCGATGGGGCGCCTGCGACCCGGAAAACCCGCGAAACCGCCGCCGCCGCTGTTCGCTGCTTGTCGAACGCGACGGGCCGGACGGCACCACCCAAGTGTTGATCGACACCGGCCCCGACCTGGTGCCGCAGATGCTGGACGCGGGCGTGGCGACACTGGACGCCGTGGTCTATACCCATGCCCATGCCGATCATGTCCACGGCATCGACGACCTGCGCCAACTAGTCTTCAACGCGCGCCGCATCCTGCCGGTCTGGGCCGATCAACCCACGGCCGAAGCGCTGACGACCCGCTTCGGCTATGTATTCGAGACGCCCGAGGGCAGTCTCTATCCCCCGATCTGCGCGCTGCATGCGATCAACGGCCCGATCACCATAGACGGCCCCGGTGGCCCGCTGACCCTGACCCCGTTCCGCGTCCAGCACGGAGAGATCACCGCCCTGGGCTTTCGCATTGGCGGTCTGGTCTATCTGCCCGACGTCTCAGACATTCCCGACGCCGCATGGCCGCTAATCGAGGATGCTCCGGTCTTCGTCATCGACGCCCTGCGCCATGAACCCCATCCCAGCCATGCCCACCTGGCCCTGTCGCTGGACTGGATCGCCCGCGCGCGCAGCCCCCGCGCGGTGCTGACGAACATGCATATCGACATGGACTATGCCGCGGTCGCAGCCCAGACCCCGGACCATGTCGAGCCCGCCTTCGACGGCATGCAGATCACCGTGCCCGCCGCGACATGACGGCGCTGTTCACGATCATCCTGCCCGTCTTCCTGATCGTGGGCTTCGGCTATCTGGTGGCATGGCGGGGCTGGTTCTCGGCCAGCGGTGTCGACGGGCTGATGAATTTCGCGCAGAACTTCGCAGTCCCCACGCTGCTCTTCGTGTCGATGGCGCGTCTGGACCTGGGCACCGAGTTTCGCGCCCAGCTGCTGATCCCCTTCTATGCCGGCGCCTTCGCGGCCTTTGCAGCGGGTTGGGGGGGCGCCCGGTTCCTGTTCGGCAGGCCGCCGGTGGACTGCGTGGCGATCGGGTTCGTGTGCCTTTTCTCGAACACGCTGCTGCTGGGTGTGCCGATCACGGAACGCGCCTACGGCCCGGATGCACTGGCCGGGAACTGGGCGATCATCGCGATCCATTCGCCGATGCTCTACACCTTCGGGATCACGGTGATGGAATTCACCCGCGCCCGCGGCAGTGGCCTGTCGGTCGGGCGCGTGGCCCTGCGTGCGCTGACGGGGGTGCTGCGCACCTCGCTGGTCATCGGCATCATCGCGGGCCTGTCGGTGAACCTGCTGTCGCAGGCGGGGCTGGCCCTGCCGCAGGGGTTCTGGGACGCCGCCGACATGATCGCGCGCGCCGCCCTGCCCGCCGCACTGTTCGGCCTTGGCGGCGTCCTTTATCGCTATCGTCCCGAAGGCGACATGGCGACCATCGCCTTGTGCTGCGCCGCATCGCTGATCCTGCATCCCGCGATCACCTTCGGCACGGCTTGGGCGCTGGATCTCGACCGCGACGGCATGCGCTCGGCCGTGCTGACGGCGTCGATGGCCCCGGGCGTGAACGCCTATCTGTTCGCCAATGTCTACGGCGTGGCCAAGCGCGTCGCAGCCTCCAGCGTGCTGATCGCCACGGCGCTGTCCACGCTGACGATCTGGATGTGGCTGGCGTTGCTGCCCTGAGGCGTCGCGGGGGTCCGGGGGGCCGCAGGCTCCCCGGCGGGGGGTGCGGGGGGCCGACCCCCCGCCATCGCGGGACGCAACCTGCCTCAGATCGGTACGCGAAGCGCCCCCAAAGGCTCCTCCAGCGCCCGCTCCTCGTACCCAAAATGCGACCGGATCGCCCGATCCAGCGCCGCGAACCGCTCCGCGCACAGATCAAGCGCCGCTGGCCCCCGATCCGCGACAAGCGCCTGTGCCGCCTCGTGCAACGCGCCGATCAACCTGTGGATCACCTCATGCTCGGCCTTCAGCCGACGGATCACCGGGGCCAGTGCCGACCCGCCCCGCTCCGCAAGGGCCGGAAACATCCACTGCTCCTCGATGTCGTGATGGTTCTGCAAAAGCGCGCAGTCGCGGCCGCAGGCAGTGCCGAACTGCGCCATGTTGCGCGCCAACGCCGTCCCGGCCACCGCCGGTGCGACCAGGGCCGGATCGGCCTGCGCGGCCCGGACCTGAACCAGCAGCCGCTGCACGCCGTCCAGTTCGGCCCGGTACATGTCGTGGATGGCGGCCAGGCGCCGGCCATGTGCGCGCTCGGCCCGCGTGATGGCGGGATAGGACGGGGGCGCGGGACGCGCGCCCTCGTCCTCCAGCTCTTCCGGCGTCATCGGGGCGTGACGCCCCGGATACGCTCGGACCGCCGGCGCAGCAGTTCGACCGTGGTCAGCAGCGCGATCGAGAAGATCACCAGCAGCGTCGCCACCGCCAGGATGGCCGGGCTGATCTGTTCGCGAATGCCGTTCCACATCTGGCGCGGAATGGTCTGCTGATCGGGACCGGCGATGAACAGCACCGCCACGACCTCGTCGAACGAGGTGACGAAGGCGAACAAGGCACCCGACACTACGCCTGGCAGGATCAGCGGCATCGTCACCTTGAAGAAGGTCGTGCGCGGATTGGCCCCCAAGCTGGCCGCCGCGCGGTTCAGCGACTGATCGAACCCCACCAGTGTCGCGGTGACGGTGATGATCACGAAGGGAATACCCAGGGTCGCATGGGCCAGGATCACCCCCAGATAGGTTCCCGCCAGCCGCCCGCATTCCGGCGACAGCCCGACCAGCGCCAGCAGTTCGCAGGGGTTCGAGTAGAAGAAGAACATCCCCGTCGCCGTGATGATCAGCGGCACGATCATCGGAGAGATCAGGATCGCCATGATCGCCCGGCGGAACGGCATCTCGGGCCGCGACAGGCCCAGAGCCGCCAGCGTCCCCAGAACCGTCGCCACGATGGTGGAACACACGCCGATGATGATCGAGTTCTTGGCCGCCTGCACCCATTTCGCATTCGCCCAGGCATCCGACCAGAAGGCCCAGCCCGTCGAATCCGGATTCTGCATCCCGAAGGTCAGCAGGCTGGAATACCATCGCATGCTGTAGCCGTCGGGGTCGAGCGACAGCATCCGGTCGGTGAACGTGAAATAAGGCTCGGCGTTGAACGACAACGGGATGATCACGATGATCGGCGCGATCAGGAACACGAAGATCAGCGCGCAGACCGTCAGGTAGGTATAGTGCCAGACACGCTCCAGCGGGCTTGCATAGGTCGGAACAGCCATTCGCTTACCCCAGTTTCAGGTTGTCGACGCCGACAAGGCGGTCATAGAGCCAATAGAGGATCAGCACCGACCCCAGCAGCAGGGCCGCCAGCGCCGCCGCCATCGACCAGTTCAGCGTGCCGGTCATGTGCTGGGCGATCATGTTCGAAATCAGCTGCCCCGACGATCCGCCGACCAGCGCGGGCGTGATGTAGTATCCGACCGCCAGGATGAAGACCAGCATCGCCCCCGCCCCCAGGCCCGGCAGGGTCTGCGGGAAATAGACCCGGCGGAACGCGGTCCAGCTTGTCGCGCCCAGGCTGCGCGCCGCACGGACATAGGCGGGGTTGATGGTCCGCATCACCGAGTACAGCGGCAGGATCATGAAGGGCAGCAGGATATGCGTCATCGCGATGATCGTGCCGGTCTGGTTGTAGATCATCTGCAACCGCTGCCCGCCGCCGATCACGCCCAGCCAGACCAGGATGTCGTTCACCACGCCCTGCTGCTGCAGCAGCACCATCCAGGATGTCGTGCGCACCAGAAGCGACGTCCAGAACGGCAGCAGCACCAGGATCATTAGCAGGTTCGACTTGCGCATGGGCAGCGTCGCCAGCAGATGCGCGATGGGAAAGCCCAGGATGAAGGTCAGGCCGGTGATCACCGCCGACAGCCAGAAGGTGCGCCAGAACAGGGTCAGATAGATCCGCTGCTGTTCCGGAACCTGCTGGATGTTGCCGGCCTCGTCCCGGGTGCGGTCGACCGCTGCCAGATAGAAGTTCGCCGTGACCGGCGTCGATGCCGATCGCATGACGGACCACAGGCGCGGGTCGCCCCAATCCTCGTTGATCTCCAGCAGGGCCTGTTGATAGGGCGGCTCCAGCCCGCGGCGGACCTGGCGCCCGGTCGCGGTGAACAGCGACCGCGTCCCCGGCATGTCATAGTTGATCCGCGTGCCCACCACCCCGATGCTGCGCGCATCGGCGCTGGCGATCAGGTCCTGGGCCAATGCGGTCCAGGCCGCCTCGTCGGGCGCGGTGCCGGGCTCCGTCGATGCGAACCAGGCCGAGACCTGCGGCATGTTCGCGGAAAAGCCGTCATTGTGGAACGACCGCGCCAGCATCTGCCCGATCGGCACCACAAAGGTGATCAGGATGAAGGCCAACAGCGGCAGAACCAGCAGAAAGGCCCGCCGTCGCGCCCGGCGCTGGCTGTGCGCCAGGGCGCGGGCCAGCGGCATTCCGTCGGCGGTCGTCAGCGTGCCAGATCCCACACCGGATGCGGTGGTGGCGATGGCGGCATGTGGATCAAGTGCGGCGTCGGCCATGTCGTCCCCCGGGCAGTCAGGTCCGCCGCCCCCGGATGCGGGGGCGGCAGGGTGTCAGTTCAGGACGCGGCCAGCCAGCTGTTGAAGCGTTCGGTCAGTTCCGCGGAATGGTCGGCCCAGAATTCCGGATCGTCCGTCACCGCATTGGCCAGCGCCTCGGGACTGGTCGGCATGTGCGGCGCCATCTCGGTCACGCCGTCCTGGTACAGCCCGACCAGTTCGTTCGACGATTTCCGCGCCGGGCCATAGGCGATGTATTTCGCCTGATCGGCCAGACGCTGCGTGTCGGTCGCGAATTTCAGGTATTCCATCGCCGCGTCCGGGTTGGGCGCATCGACCGGGATCACGAACATGTCCATGTCCAGGTACTGGCCGTCCCAGATGATCTCGAAGGGCTGCTTTTCGGCCACCATCGCGTCAAAGGCGCGACCGTTATAGACGGTGGTCATGCTGACCTCTCCGTCAGCCAGCAACTGCACGGGCTGGGCGCCGGCCTCCCACCAGACGGTGTCGGCCTTGATCGTGTCCAGCTTGGCAAAGGCGCGGTCCACGCCCTCGGGGGTGGACAGCACGTCATAGACCTCGGCCGCGGGCACGCCGTCGGCGATCAGCGCCAGATACAGGGTGCGCTTGGGGTTCTTGGGCAGGCCGCGCTTGCCCGGGAAGGTCTCGGTGTCGAAGAAATCGGCCGCCGTGCTGGGGGTCTCTCCCTCGAACTTGGTCGTGTTGAACGAAATGACCGTGCCCCAGACGATGTTGGCGACCGCGCAATCCTGCAGCGCGCCGGGCACGAAATCATCTGCCGCAGCGGTGCCGTCGGGCGCACTGGGCAGGTCGGCGGGGTCGATCTCGACCAGCGCACCCTCGTCGCACAGGCGGATCGCGTCGCTGACCTCGACGTCGAAAACGTCGCCCGTGACGTTGCCGGCCTCGACCTGCGCGCGCAGCGGCGTCGCGGGGTTGTCGGCGGCGATCATGTTGACGGTGATGCCGGTCTCAGCGGTGAAGGGCTTGTTATAGGCCTCGACCTGGCTGACCTCGTAGGCGCCGCCCCAGGACACGACGTTGACCTCTTGCGCCATCGCGCCAAAGGCCACGCCGCACAGGGCGGTCGAAAGGATCAGGGTGGATTTCACGTTGGTTCTCCCGGTTGGTTTGGTCTCGGGCATTTTTGCCCGTTGTCATTGGCCCCGTTGGCGGGGCGCGGACCGGGCGGGACGAATCCCTCCCGGTCCGAACTGGATCAGCTGGCCAGCCAGCTGTTGAAACGCTCGATCAGCTCGGCGTCGCGGTCGACCCAGAAATCCAGGTCCGATGCCAGCGCCCCGGCCATGTTCGCGTCGAAGGTGGGCAGGTTCGGGCCCATCGGCTCCTCGGTGCCCTCGATGTTGCCGACCATCGCGGCGGCGGACCGGCGCGGCGGACCATAGCTGATGAATTCGGCGGCGCGGGCCTGGGGCGCGGGCGCGGTGGTCCAGGCCACGAATTCCATCGCCTGCTCCAGGTTTGGCGCCCCCTTCGGCACGACCCAGCCCTCCATCTCATAGATCTGGGCGTCCCAGATGATCTCGAAGGGCTGGCCGTCGGCCTGCGCCGCGTTGAAGATGCGGCCGTTGAAGGCATAGGCCATGCTGACCTCGCCATCGGCAAGCAGCTGCGGGGGCTGGGCGCCTGCCTCCCACCAGATCACCTCGGACTTGATCGTGTCCAGCTTCGCAAAGGCGCGGTCCACGCCCTCCGGGGTGGACAGCACGTCATAGACCTCGGCGGCGGGCACGCCATCGGCCATCAGCGCCAGCTCAAGGTTGAACTTGGCGCCCTTGCGCATGGTCCGCTTGCCCGGAAACGCTTCCAGATCGAAGAAATCGGCGGGGGTCGCGGGCTTGGCCTCCGGAAACGCGGTCTCGTTGAACGCCAGGACCATCGAATAGACGTCGGTCGCCACGAAGCATTCGGTCACCGCGCCGTCGATGAAATCGTCGGCCGCGGCCGTCCCGTCCTCGGCCGGCAGCAGGATGGCGGCGTCGATCATCTCCAGCGCGCCCTCGTCGCACAGGCGCACCGCATCGGCATATTCGACCGACGCGACGTCGACGCTGACATTGCCTGCCTCGACCTGCGCCTTGATCGGGGTCGCGGGGTTGTCGGCGTCCGACATGACGACGTTGATGCCCGTTTCCGCCGTGAACGGCTTGGCATAGGCCTCAAGGTGGCTGTTGCCATAGGCGCCGCCCCAGGACAGCAGGTTCACATCGGCCAGGGCTGGCCCGGCGACCAGGCCCATCGCGGTGCTGAGTGCAAGAAAACGCTTCATCGAAGTCTCCGGTTGGGAAAAGGGATCAGATCGGGTCCAGCGCGCGGGCATCCTGGGGATGCCAGCCGATGCGGATGACCTGGCCGGGGTCCAGACGGGTCTGGCCGATCGTGTTGCGCATCTTCATGACGAAATTGTCGCTGCCGGCGACCTTCAGCCGGGCGCGCAGGATGTCGCCCATATAGATGACCTCCATCACCTGCGCCTCGATCGTGTGGGCGCCCTGGGACATCATCTCGGGCTTGAACTCGACCCGTTCGGGGCGGATCGACACGGTCGTGCGCTGACCCCTCTCGCGGATGTTCACGGCGGTGGCGTCGATCACCCCGCCCCCGTCCAGCCGCACCAGCGCCTTGTCCCCATCCAGCTGCTCGATCGTGCCGGCCAGGGCGTTGTTCTCTCCGATGAAGCTTGCGACGAAGCTGTTCTCGGGGCGCTCGTAGAGATCGGACGGCGGGGCCAGCTGCTGGATGCGCCCGTCGTTGAAGACCGCGATGCGGTCCGACATGGTCAGGGCCTCGCCCTGGTCATGGGTCACATAGACGACGGTGATTCCAAGTTTCTCGTGCAGGTGCTTGATCTCGAACTGCATATGCTCGCGAAGCTGCTTGTCCAAGGCGCCAAGCGGCTCGTCCATCAGCACCAGTTCGGGGTCGAACACCAGGGCGCGGGCCAGGGCGATCCGCTGCTGCTGCCCGCCGGACAGCTGCGCCGGACGCCGGTTCGCGAACTTGCCCATCTGGACCATGTCCAGCGCGCGGGCGATGCGCGTCTGGCGTTCGTCCTTGCCCATCCCGCGGACCTCCAGCGGAAAGGACAGGTTCTCTCCGACGGTCATGTGCGGGAACAGCGCATAGTTCTGGAACACCATGCCGATCCCGCGCTTGTGCGGTGGCACCTGGTTGATCGGACGCCCGCCAAGACGGATCTCTCCGTTCGTCGCGGTCTCGAAGCCCGCCAGCATCATCAGGCAGGTCGTCTTGCCGGAACCGGACGGCCCCAGCATCGTCAGAAATTCACCCCGTCCAATCGACAGATTCAAGTCTTTGACGACAAGTGTCTGTCCATCATAGCTTTTTTGCACATGCTCGAAGGCGACGAATGCGTCGCCGTGGCGGTCGTCCAGCAAAAGCGCTCTCCCTGTTATGTCGTTGGTTATTCAGCGCAAGGATCAGGTTAAGCGTCGCCCTGCCCGACTGGCAATATCAATTGCGACATTCCATGCCCCGAACGCGTCGCGCCCGAAACCCCGCAAGGGAGCTTCGGGCGCGAGGGCCATGTGGATTGCAGAGCGTGCAGGGCCCACTGCCTGTTTGTCAGGCAGTTGCTGGGCACCGCGGGCAGTTGTCGGTCAGGCGGGCCGCTTGGGTCCCTTGCGATGCGCCTTGGGGGCGCCCGCCTTGTCGCCGGCGGGCCTAGACTTGGCCCAGGCCGGCTTGGGGCCCTTGCCAGCGTCGGCCGACGACTTCTTCTTCCACGACTTCACGGCCGCATGCGGTCCAGTCTCGCGCGGTTCGGCGGGGGCATCATCGGGCAGCCAGCCGCCGCGGGCGGACTTGACGCGGGCGTGGTGACCCTCGTCCGACGCGGCGTGCTTGGCACGCGGCGCGGGCTTGCGACCCTCGGAACGGTTGTCGGTGCGCGGGGCGCGGGGCGCCCGCTCGATCGGCGCGTCCAGGTCGGGGGCGCCGTCCATGCGGCGCATGGTGACCTCCGGGGTGATCTCGATGAAATCGCCGAACTTGGCGGCGACTTCCGACGCGATCTGGATATAGGACAGGTCCTGCTTGACGCGGATCGCGCCGATGCTGTCGCGGGTGATCCCGCCCGCATCGCAGACCTTGGGCAGCAGCCAGCGCGCCTCGGCCCGACCGGAATGACCGACCGACAGCGTGAACCAGACCGAAGGGCCGAACTCGCGCTGCGCACGGGGGGCCATCGGTGCGGGGGGCGCATGCGCCTCGGACAGTTCCTCGGCGGCGGGGCGGCCTTCGCGCCACAGGCGCAAGAAGGCGGCGGCGACCTGTTCGGCGCTGAACTGCTCCAGCAGCTGCGCGGCCAAGGCGGCGTCGTCGCCCACGGGTTCATGCAGGCCGGGATGGTCCAGCATGCGCTGATCGTCGCGCGCCCGCACCTCGTCCGCGGTCGGCGCATCCAACCATTCGGCCGAGACCTTGGCGTTCTGCAGCAGACGCTGTGCCCGACGATAATCGGCCGACGGCACGATCAGCGCGGACACGCCCTTGGAGCCCGCGCGCCCGGTGCGGCCCGACCGGTGCAGCATCGTGTCGGGGTTGGTCGGCAGGTCCGCGTGGATCACCAGCTCCAGCCCCGGCAGGTCGATGCCACGCGCGGCCACGTCGGTGGCGATGCAGACGCGGGCGCGCCCGTCACGCAGCGCCTGCAGGGCGTGGGTCCGCTCCTGCTGGGACAGCTCGCCCGACAGGGCCACGCATTTGAAGCCCCGGTTCGACATGCGCGCCAGCAGGTGGTTCACGTTGGCCCGCGTCTTGCAGAAGACGATGGCGGTCTGCGCCTCGTGGATGCGCAGCAGGTTGAAGATCGCGGGCTCGCGGTCGCGGGCGGTCACGGTATAGGCGCGATAGGCGATGTCGCCATGCTGGCGCGCCTCGCCCATGGCGGCGATGCGCAGGGCGTCGCGCTGGAAATCGCGGGCCAGCTTCTCGATCGCCGACGGCACCGTGGCCGAGAACATCAGCGTGCGGCGCTCGACCGGGGCGGCGCCCAGGATGAACTCCAGGTCCTCGCGGAAGCCCAGGTCCAGCATCTCGTCGGCCTCGTCCAGGACGGCCGCGCGCAGGTCCGACAGGTCCAGGCTGCCGCGGTCGATATGGTCGCGCAGGCGGCCGGGCGTGCCGACCACGATCTGCGCGCCGCGCTGCAGGGCGCGCTTTTCGTTGCGATAGTCCATACCGCCGACGCAGGTCGCGATCTGCGCGCCGGTCCCGGCATAAAGCCATTCCAGCTCGCGTGCGACCTGCAGCGCCAGTTCGCGCGTGGGCGCGATGGCCAGGGCCAGCGGCAGCTCGCCCGCGATGATGCGGTCGCCGTCCAGAAGGTCCGCGCCCATTGCCAGGCCAAAGGCCACGGTCTTTCCCGACCCGGTCTGGGCCGAGACCAGCACGTCGCGACCCGCGGCCTCGGGCGCCAGCACCGCCGACTGCACGGCAGTCAACGTCTCATAGCCCTTGTCGGCCAACGCCGCCTGAAGCGGCGCGGGGAAATTCAGTTCAGTCATGTGATTCGCCAAAATGCGGGGGCCGTGAGCGACCCGATGAGCGGCACCTATCGTCGCTGCGACCGGCCCACCCTGCACCCGCCGCCCCGGACTAGCAGGGCCAAAGGCGGTTCCCTACGCGGTTTGGATCGCAAAGTCCACGCCCAATCAGGGGGTGTTCGACGCGGCCTCCTGGCGGGCCGCGATCTCGCGCCGCATGGTGCGCCTGACCTCGGCCGACCGCCAGCGCTGGCGGTCGATATCGTCCTCAAGCTCGGGCTTGGGGACCGGCACAGGATGGCCGCGTTCGTCGACCGCGACCATGGTGAAATAGCAGGAATTGGTATGCCTGCGGGTACCGCGGCGGATGTTCTCGGCCTCGACCCGGATGCCGACCTCCATCGAGGTGCGGCCGGTATGGTTCACCCGCGCGCGAAAGGTCACCAGCTCTCCCACGTGGATGGCCTCCTTGAAGGTCACCTGGTCGACGGACAGGGTCACTGCATATTCTCCCGACCAGCGCGACGCGCAGGCATAGGCCACCCGGTCCAGACAGGCCAAAAGCGCGCCTCCATGCACCTTGCCGCTGAAATTCGCCATGTCCGGCGACATCAGCACCGTCATCTCCAGCCCGCGCCTGTCCATCTGTCCCCCGTCCGCTGCCCCGCCATCCTGCGACAATCGCGCGGGCGCGAAAAGCCCCCCTTGCGCCCCGCGTCCGCCGCGCCTAGCCTTGGGGGGCAAACCGTTGGGGTGTCCCGTCACAGGGGCTGAGAGGCGACAGCCAACCCATCGAACCTGATCCGGGTCATACCGGCGGAGGGAACGGTGCAGATATCCGCGCGGCCATCGGCCCGCCCTGTGTCCCCACCCCTTTGCCCGGTCACGACCCGCCACATTACGGGGGACGACGTGACAGCACCCATTGCCCTGACCATCGCCGGGTCCGATTCGGGCGGCGGCGCCGGCATTCAGGCGGATCTGAAGACCTTTTCGGCCCTTGGCTGCTATGGCGCCAGCGTGGTGACCGCGCTGACGGCGCAGAACACCCGCACCGTGGCCTTGGTCGAACCCGCCAGCCCCGCGATGATCGCGGGGCAGATGCGTGCCGTTCTGGACGATCTGGACGTCCGGGCGGTCAAGCTGGGCATGCTGGGCGGGGCCCAGGCCATCGCCACGGTGGCCGGCGGCCTGGACGGCTGCGGCCTGCCCATCGTGCTGGACCCGGTGATGGTGGCGAAATCGGGCGACCGCCTGTTGCCGCCCGATGCCATCGACGCGCTGCGTGCCCTGCTGTCATGCGCAACGCTGCTGACCCCGAACCTGCCCGAGGCCGCCTGCCTGCTGGGTTGTGCCCCGGCCACCACCCCGGCCCAGATGGCCGAACAGGGCGCCGCGCTGCGTGCCATGGGCGCGGGGGCCGTGCTGATGAAGGGTGGGCATGGCGACGGCGCGATCTGCACCGACCTTCTGGTGACCGCGCAGGGGGCGACGCCCTTCAGCGCCCGACGCCTGTCCACCCGCAACACGCATGGCACCGGCTGCACGCTGTCGGCGGCCATCGCCGCAGGCCTGGCACACGCCCTGCCGCTGGAGCAGGCGGTCGGGGTCGCACACCGCTATCTGCAACGCGCGATCGCGGCGGCGGACGATCTGTGCGTGGGGTCGGGGCACGGGCCGGTGCATCATTTCCATGCGGTCTGGTCGCATGGCTGACGTCACCATCATCGGCGCGGGCGTGGCCGGGCTGTTCGCGGCCCATGTGCTGGTGCAGCGCGGGCTGACACCGCGCATCCTGGACCGCAACGGCGCGCCTGGCCCACACGGCTGCTCATGGTGGGCCGGCGGCATGCTGGCCCCGCAATGCGAGGGCGTGACCGCCGACCCCGTGATCACCCGCCTTGGCGCAGAGGCCGCCGATGCTTGGTCAGTCGTTACGCCCGTCACGCGGCGCGGCACGCTGGTCCTGGCGCTGGACCGCGACCGGGCGGAACTGGCGCGCTATGCACGCCGCGCCACGGCGCATCACCCCTGCGACAGCGCCGATCTGGAACCAGACCTGCCACCCCGGCCCGGCCTGATCTTTCCGACCGAGGCGCATCTGGACCCCCGACGTGCCTTGGCGGACCTGGCCGCGTGGCTGGCCGCGCGCGGCATCGGCATCGAATGCGCGACCGCCGAGCCCGGCGACGTCTCAGGCCAGGTGATCGATGCCCGCGGACTGTCGGCCGCCCTGCCCGACCTCCGCGGCGTGCGCGGCGAGATGGTCGTTCTGCACGCGCCCGACATCGCCCTGAAACGGCCGGTTCGCCTGCTGCATCCGCGTCATCCGCTGTACATCGTGCCCCGCGCGGGCGGCCTGTTCATGCTGGGCGCGACCCAGATCGAAAGCGCATCCCGTGCGCGTCCTACCGCCCGGTCGGTGCTGGAACTGCTGTCGGCGGCCTATGCGCTGGACCCCCGCTTCGCAGAGGGCGCCATCGTCGAGATGGGCGCCGATCTGCGCCCGGCATTTCCCGACAACGTCCCGCGCGTGACCGTCCGAAGGCGGGTACTGCACCTGAACGGGCTGTTCCGTCACGGATACCTGATGGCCCCCGCGCTGGCGCGCCAGGCGGCCGATTACCTGATCACCGGAACCAAGGGAGAACTGGTCCATGAGGATTGAGGTCAACGGAACCCCCCGCGACATCGCCGCCGCCACCGTGGCCGACGCACTGTCCGAACTGGGCTGGGGCGAGGCCCGCGTGGCCACGGCGCTGAACGGTAATTTCCTGCCCGCCGCGTCCCGCCCGACGCAGGCGCTGCGCGACGGCGACCGGCTGGAGGTCCTGGCACCCATGCAGGGAGGATAGGCGATGCGTGATTTCTATGGCGTCACCCTGCCCAACGCGCTGATGCTGGGCACCGCCCAATACCCGTCCCCGTCAATCCTGCAGGAGGCGTTCCGCGCCAGCGGTGCGGGCGTGGCCACCGTGTCGCTGCGCCGCGAGGCGGGCCAGAGCCAGGCCTTCTGGTCGCTGATCCGAGACATGGGCGTGCGCGTTTTGCCCAACACCGCCGGCTGTCACAGCGCGCGAGAGGCCGTGACCACCGCCCGCATGGCGCGCGAAGTCTTTGAGACCGACTGGATCAAGCTGGAGGTGATCGGCCATGCCGACACCCTGCAGCCCGATCCCTTCGGCCTGCTGGAGGCCGCGACGACGCTCTGCGCCGAGGGATTCCAGGTGTTCCCCTATACGACCGAGGATCAGGTTCTGGCCGCCCGCCTGCTGGATGCGGGGTGCCGGGTGCTGATGCCCTGGGGCGCGCCCATCGGGTCTGGCCTTGGGCTGAACAACCGCCACGGGCTGCGCATGCTGCGCGCGGCCTTTCCCGACGTGCCGATGGTGATCGACGCGGGCCTTGGCCTGCCCAGCCATGCGGCGGAGGCGATGGAGATGGGGTTCGATGCGGTCCTTCTGAACAGCGCGGTGGCGCAGGCGGGCGACCCGGTCGCGATGGCCCGCGCCTTTGCGCTGGCCGTGCAGGCGGGCGCCTTGGCGCGCGACGCCGATCCCATGGGGGTGCGCGACATGGGTGCGCCCTCCACCCCCCTGATCGGGAGGGCCTGGCTGTGACGCTGCCGCGCTTCTATCCGATCTTCGATGATGCCGCATGGCTTGACCGCGTTCTGCCCCTGGGCGTCCGGCTGGTCCAGCTGCGGCTGAAGGACCGCGACCCCGCCGACGTCCTCGACCAGATTGCCCGCGGGCTACGCCTGACGCGCGCACATGGCGCGACGCTGGTCGTCAACGACCACTGGCAGGCGGCGATCGATCTGGGCGCCGACTGGCTGCACCTGGGGCAGGAGGACCTGGACGACGCCGACCTGCCCGCGATCCGCCGCACCGGGCTGCGGCTTGGCGTCTCGACCCATGACCGGGCGGAACTGGACCGTGCGCTGGCGCTGGCCCCCGATTATGTGGCCCTTGGGCCCGTCTGGCCCACGATCCTGAAAAAGATGCGCTGGCATGAACAGGGCTTGGACCGGGTCACCGAATGGAAGGCGCTGGTGGGCGACATTCCGTTGGTCGCGATCGGCGGGCTGACCCCCGATCGCGGTGCGCAGGCGCTGGCGGCGGGGGCGGACATCGTATCGGCCGTGACCGACATCACGCTGAACCCCGACCCCGAGGCGCGGATCGCCGACTGGCTGGCGGTGACGGCATGAACCGCTATGCCCGCCAGATGGTGCTTCCGGGCATCGGCGCCGCAGGCCAGGATCGGCTGGCGCAGGCCCACGTGCTGGTCGTGGGCGCAGGCGGGCTGGGCTGCCCCGCGCTGCAATACCTGGCCGCCGCGGGAGTGGGTCGGATCACGCTGGTCGATCCCGACCGCGTGGAGGAGACGAACCTGCACCGCCAGCCCCTGTATCGCATGGACCAGGTCGGCAGACCCAAGGCCCAGGCCGCGGCGGCCGCATTGGCGGTGCTGAACCCCGACTGTCAGGTGGTGCCGCGTGTGGAATGGCTGACCCCGGCCAACGCGGGCGGTCTGGTGCAGGCAGCCGACGTGACGCTGGATTGCGCCGACAGTTTTGCGGTCAGCCTGACGCTGTCGGATGCCTGCATGGCGGCGGGCAGGCCGATGATCACCGCCTCTGCGCTTGGCCTGTCGGGCTATGCCGCGGGCTGCTGCGGCGGGGCGCCCAGCCTGCGCGCGATCTTTCCCGACCTGCCCGCGCAGGCCGCCAGCTGTGCCAGCGCAGGCGTGCTGGGCCCCGTCGTCGGGATGATCGGAGCGCTGCAGGCGCAGATGGCGCTGGCCGTGCTGCTTGGCCTGGAGCCTCGGCCCTTGGGGCGGCTGATCACCTGGGACGCAGGCGGCTGGCGGATGGGCGGCTTCCGCTTCGACACCGCGCCCGAACCCGCCGATCCCCTGCCTTTCATCGCCCATGCTCAGGTCTCCCCCGGCGACCTGCTGATCGACCTGCGGACCGAAGCCGCGCCCATCGCCGGCGCCCGCCACCTGCCCCCAGACCGCATCGCGCATCTGGACCCCGGCCCCGCCCCGCGGGTGGTGCTGGCCTGTCGCACCGGCCTGCGCGCGCACAATGCCGGGCAGGTGCTGCAATCACGCTGGCCGGGGCGCATCGCCCTGCTGGCCCTGACCGATGACGACCTGAAAGGACGCCCATGAAGACGCTGACCCTGGCGCTGGCCGTGCTGGCCCTGCCCGCCCATGCCGAAACCCGCCTGACGGTGATGCTGGACTGGTTCGTGAACCCCGACCACGCCCCCATCGTGCTGGCTCAGGAACTGGGATATTTCGCCGACGCCGGGCTGGCGGTTCAGACCGTGGCCCCGTCCGACCCGAACGATCCGCCGCGCATGGTCGCCGCCGGGCGCGTCGATCTGGCCGTCAGCTATCAGCCGCAGCTGCACCTGTCGCGTCACCAGGGCCTGCCGGTGACCCGCGTCGGCACGTTGGTGGAAACGCCGCTGACCTGTCTGGTCGTGCTGGCCGACAGCGGTATCACCACCCCTGCCGACCTGTCCGGCCGCAAGGTCGGCTTTGCCGTAGCGGGCGTCCAGGAGGTGATGCTGGACGCCATGCTGACCGATGGCGGGCTGGCCCCCGACGATGTCGAACAGATCAACATCGGCTGGTCCATCGCGCCCGCGCTGATGTCGGGACAGGTGGACGGCGTCATCGGCGCCTTTCGCAACTTCGAGCTGAACCAGCTGCGGCTGGAGGGGTTCGAGGGCCGCTGCCTGAACCCCGAGGATCACGGCATCCCCGCCTATGACGAGCTGATCTATCTGGCCGATCCCGCCCGCATGGATCGCGCCGCCATCGCGGCCTTCCTGGAGGCCACGGAACGCGCGACGGCCTTCATCAGGAACGACCCCGACGCGGCATGGCGGATCTTCGCGGAGACCGCCGCCGAACTGCGCACCCCCCTGAACGAGGCCGCATGGGCCGACACCTGGCCCCGCTTTGCCGGGCGCCCCGCCGCGCTGGACGCGGGCCGCTATCTGCGCTTCGAGGCGTTCCTGGCCGACCAGGGCGCCACGCCGGGCGGACAGTCGCTGTCCGATCTGGCCATCGACGTGACCGCACCATGAGCGCGCCCGACTATGGCCGCGCCTTCGCGCTGTGGCGGGACGCGGCGGGGGATCACTGGGACGCCTATGTGGACCATGCCTTCGTGCGGCAGCTGGCGACGGGCAGCCTGCCCCGCGACAGCTTCCTGCACTATCTGCGGCAGGATTACGTGTTCCTGCTGCATTTCGCGCGGTCCTGGGCGCTGGTCTTTGCCAAGTCGGACCGGATGTCGGAGATGGCGCTGGCCTCCTCCATCGCCCACGGCCTGCTGAACGGAGAGATGCCGCTGCATGTCGCGATCTGCGGCCGGGAAGGCATCACCGAAGGCATGCTGCAGGACACACCGGAATCTCCCGCGAACATGGCCTATACGCGGTTCGTGCAGGCCACTGGCTATGCGGGCGACATGCTGGACCTGCTGGCGGCGCTGGCACCTTGCGTCTTCGGCTATGGCCAGATCGGGCTGGCGCATGCGGACAGCGGCGGCCCCTATGGAGAATGGACCGCGACCTATGGCGGCGCCGACTATCAGCGCGTCTGTCATGACGTCGGCGCGCTGATCGACGCGGCGCTGGAGGCGCGGTTGGGCCCCCACTGGCCCGCCCTGCCCCGCGCGCGGACGCTGGCGCGCCATTTCACCCAGGCCACCCAGCTGGAGGTCGGGTTCTGGCAGATGGGGCTGGACCGGACATGATCCGCATCACGGGCGATCTGATCCTGGACGGGCGGGTGCTGCTGCCGGATCTGGCGCTGGACTGTCCTCCGGGACGCTGGACGGCGCTGATGGGGCCGTCGGGGGTGGGCAAGTCGACCCTGGGCCGGATCGTGGCGGGCCTGCCCGTGGCCGCGCGTCTGGCCGGGGCGGTGGATGTCGGGGGCCCGGTCACGCTGATGGGCCAGCAGGATCAGCTGCTGCCCTGGGCCGATGCGCTGGCCAATGTCACCATCGGCGCGCGGCTGCGCGGGCAGGCCCCCGACCGGGCCCGCGCCCGTGCCCTGCTGGCCGATCTGGGCCTGGCGGGTTTGGAGGCGCGCCGCCCCGCCCAGCTGTCGGGCGGCCAGCGTCAGCGCGTGGCCTTGGCCCGCACCCTGATCGAGGATCGCCCGGTCGTCGTTTTGGACGAGCCCTTTTCGGCGCTGGACGCCGCCACGCGGGCGCAGATGCAGGATCTGGGGGCGCGGCACCTGGCCGGGCGCACGGTGATCCTGATCACCCACGACCCGCTGGAGGCCGCGCGGCTGTGCCACGCGGCCATCCTGCTGGATGCCCGGGGAACCCGCCCGCTGGCCCTGCCCGCGACGCCCACGCCGCGCGCGCTGGACGACCCGCAGGTTCTCGCGGCCCAGGCCGCGCTGTTCCGCAGCCTGATGCCATGCGCGGCCTGATCGCCGTCCTGATCGCGCTGTCGGTCTGGCAGGGCGTGGTCTGGGCCAGCGGCGTGCCGCCCTTCATCCTGCCCGGACCGGCGCGGGTGGCGCAGGCACTGATGGATCACGCCGCGATGCTGGCGGTGAATGCGCGTTTTACGCTGGCCAATCTGACGGCGGGGCTGGCCCTGGGGGTGGCGCTTGGGGTCGGGACGGCGGTCAATCTGGCGCTGTCGCCCGCGGCGCGGTGGCTGCTGCGACCGATGCTGATCGCGGCGCAGGCGGTGCCGGTCTTTGCGCTGGCCCCGATCCTGACGCTGTGGCTGGGCTACGGCGCGCCCAGCAAGGTCGTGATGGTGGCGCTGGTGGTGTATTTCCCGGTGGCGTCGGTGCTGTTCGACGCGCTGATGCGCCCGCCCGCGGCGCTGGACGA
The DNA here is from genome assembly GCF_028621715.1 of Paracoccus marcusii. Lineage (NCBI taxonomy): Bacteria > Pseudomonadati > Pseudomonadota > Alphaproteobacteria > Rhodobacterales > Paracoccaceae > Paracoccus > Paracoccus marcusii. Next base: position 2,903,797 of record NZ_CP117466.1, read on the forward strand.
TCTGGCGCGGTCAATGGGCGCGCGGCCTTTGCGGCGGTTGACGCTGATCCAGCTGCCCGCCGCCCTGCCCGCGCTTGGGTCGGGGCTGCGGCTGGCGGCGGTGCAGGCGCCGCTGGCGGTGATCGTGGGCGAATGGGTCGGCTCCAGCCGGGGCCTGGGCCATGTGATGCTGATGGCGAACGGGCGGGGTCAGACCGACCTGATGTTCGCAGCCCTGGCCATGCTGACCGCGATGGGACTGGCGCTGTTCGCCGCGGCGGGCGCGGTCCAGCGTCTGACGGAAAAGGGCCGCCCCGAAGGACGGCCCCAGGCGATCACCACGAGGTGATGACGGCCCCGTCGTATTTCTCGTCGATGAAGGCCTTGACCTCGGGCGACTGATAGGCCTCGACCATGGTTTTGACCCAAGGCTCTGCCTCGCGGCCCTGCTGGACGACCAGGATGTTCACATAGGGGCTGTCGGCCTTTTCCATGGCGATGGCATCCGCGCGCGGGGACAGGCCAGAGGCCAGCGCATAGTTGGTGTTGATCACCGCGATGTCGGCATCGGCCAGCGCGCGGGGCAGCTGCGCCGCGTCCAGCTCCAGGAACTGCAGGCCCTTGGGGTTGTCGCTGACATCCAGCGGGCTGGGGACCAGGCCCGTGCCCTCGGCCAGGGTGATCAGGCCCAGATCCTGCAGGATCAGCAGCGCGCGGCCGCCATTGGTTGGATCGTTCGGGATCGCGACCTGCGCGCCCTCGGGCAGGTCGGCGATGTCCTCGACCTTGTCGGAATAGATCCCCATCGGCGTGGTGATGGTGGTGCCGACCTCGACCAGCTCGAAGCCGCGGTCCTTCATCTGGTTCTCCAGATAGGGGCGGTGCTGGAAGCTGTTGGCATCCAGATCACCATCCGCCAGCGCCTGGTTCGGCACGACGTAGTCGGAGAACTCGATGACCTCGATGGTCAGCCCCAGGGGTTCGGCGACCTCGGCCACCTTCTCCATGATCTCGCCATGTTCGCCGGGGGACACGCCGACCTTGATGTCTTCGGCCATGGCGGCGGAGGCCATGGCGGCGGTGGAGAGGGCGATGGCGGATACGAAGGTTGTCAGACGCAGCATGGGATTTGTCCTTTCTTGTCTGCGGGAAATTCAGGCGCCGCGATTGCGGGGGGCGCGGCGGTCGACGCGGGCCGCGATCCATTCTCCAAGCGACTGGACCAGCTGCACCAGCACGATCAGGATGACGACGACGGCAGCCATGACCTCGGGCATGAAGCGCTGATAGCCGTAGCGAATGCCCAGATCGCCCAGGCCCTGCCCGCCGACCGCGCCGACCATCGCGGAATAGCCGATCAGGCTGACCACGGCCAGGGTCAGGCCCAGGGTGATGCCAGGCAGCGCCTCGGGAATCAGCACCTTGCGGATGATCTGGAACGGCGTCGCACCCATGGCGCGCGCGGCCTCGATCAGGCCGGCATCGACCTCGCGGATGGCGTTTTCCACCAGCCGCGCGATGAAGGGGATGGCGGCCAGGGTCAGCGGCACGATGGCCGCGTCCGTGCCGATCGACGTGCCGACGACGGCCCGCGTGAAGGGAATGATCGCCACGACCAGGATGATGAACGGGACCGAACGCGTGGCGTTCACCACCAGCCCCAGCACCTTGTTGATCCACGGCGCCGACAGCAGTTCCCCCCGCTGAGAGCAGGCCAGGAACACGCCCAGAGGCAGCCCGCCCAAGGTGCCCAGGATCGCCGAGATGGCGACCATATAGAGGGTCTGCAGCGTCGCATCCCACAGGATCGGGATCAGGTTAGCGGACATGGCCCAGCACCTCCGTGGTCAGACCGTGTTGCTCAAGGAAGGCGCGGGCCTGGTCGCCCCGGTCCTGGGGGACCGAGATCAGCAGGTTGCCGAACGGGCGCGTGCCGATCTCCTCGATGGTGCCGCCCAGGATGTTGGCGCTGATGCCCAGATCGGTCGCCAGCCGCGCCAGCATCGGGTCGGTCGCATGCGTGCCGGCAAAGGTCACGCGGATCACCTGGTCGCCCGGCGGATCGGTCTGCAGCCGCGCCGCGACGAAGGCCGGCAGCGTGGCGCCCGTGACACCGGACAGGAAGCGCCGGGTGGTCGGGTGCTGGGGGCGGGCAAAGATGTCGTAGGTCGGACCGGCCTCGACGATGCGGCCCGCCTCGATCACCGCCATGTGGCTGGCGATGTCGCGCAGCACCGCCATCTCATGCGTGATCAGCAGGACGCTGACCCCCAGATCGCGGTTGATCTGGGCCAGCAGGTCCAGGACGGTCTGCGTGGTCTCGGGGTCCAGCGCACTGGTCGCCTCGTCCGACAGGAGGACCTTGGGGCCGGTGGCCAGGGCGCGCGCGATGCCCACGCGCTGCTTCTGCCCGCCCGACAGTTCCGCAGGATAGCGGTCGGCCAGCGCGCCAAGGCCCACCTGCTCGATCAGCTGGTCGACGCGGGCGCGGATCTGGCCGCGCGGCGTGCCCGCGACCTCCAGCGGCAGGGCGATGTTGCCCCGCACCGTGCGCGAGGCCAGCAGGTTGAAGTGCTGGAAGATCATGCCGACATCGCGCCGGATCGCGCGCAGCGTGGACCCCGTGGCGGTGCCCACGTCGCGCCCCGCGACCGTGACGCGGCCCGTCGTCGGACGCTCCAGCCCGTTCACCATGCGCAGCAGCGTCGACTTGCCGGCGCCGGACCGGCCGATGATGCCGGTGATGCTGCCCTCAGGGACCGACAGGGTGATGTCGGCCAGCGCCGTCACCTGCCCTCCCGCCTTGGGAAAGGACTTGCCCAGCCCTTCGAAGGTTATCGCCGCGCCGGTCATCCGCATCCTGCATGCTTGCCAAAAGTCAGGGCGCGGTCCTGCCCGAAACGGCCGCCGGGCGCAAGCCGTGCCGCAGCCGCACCGTGATCATGCACGGAACGGTCGTTCGCGCGCCGCGCAGCCTGCCGGAACGCAGGACCTGCCCCAGCCGATGCGCACGGACCGCGGCGGTCGGGACGCGCATCGGGCAGGACGGCGTCCTTATTCAGCGGCGTCTGGCACCCCGCGCGCCAGAAGCGCGGTCAGGATCGTGCGCAGCGTGTCGGGGCGGAACGGCTTTTCGATCAGCGGCGCATGGTCGAACCCCTGCGGCAGGTTCTCGCGGCCATAGCCCGACACGAAGCAGAACGGCACCGACAGGCTGTCGAAAAGGGCCGCGACCTCGTCCACCGGCTCTCCCTTCAGGTTGCCGTCCAGCAGGGCCAGGTCGATGGGCCCGTTCCGGGCGGCGGCCATCGCCTCGGGGACGCTGCGGGCGACGCCGGTGACGGTGGCTCCGGCATCCTCCAACTCATAGCGCAGGTCCAGCGCGACCAGCGGCTCGTCCTCGACCAGCAGGACGCGCGCGCCCTCCAGCGTCGATGCGCGGATGACGGGCTGGCCGACCAGCGCCTCGGCGGCGGCGGCCTGGCCCGCCAGCCGGGTCACGCCGTCGGTCAGACGGATGGTCCAGACGACGCCGTCGGGGTTCCAGTCGGCGCTGACCGCGGCCGCATCGCCGCCGCCGGCCGCCCCGATCAGCGTCATGCCGAAGCCCATGCGCGACGGCGCGGTGACCGCCGGCCCGCCCGTCTCGCGCCAGGTCAGGACCAGGCGCTGCCCCTCAAGGCGCCAGGCGATGTGCACGATCCCGCCCGGAACCGACAACGCCCCGTATTTCGCCGCATTCGTGCCCAGTTCGTGCAGCGTCAGCGCAAGGCGCAGCATGGTGTCGGGGGCCAGTTCCACCGGCGGGCCGTCGCGGCGCAGCCGGTCGCCGTCCAGCGTGCCCGAACTGATCTGGTCGTCGATCAGCTGATCCAGCGGTGCGCTGGCCCAGGTCGCATCCGACAGGATCGAATGGGCGCGGGCCAGTGCCTGCAGGCGTCCGCCAAAGCTGGTCTCGAATTCGGGCAGGCTGCCGGATTGGCGCAGGCTTTGGCGGGCGATGGCCTGAACGTTGGCCAGGGTGTTCTTGATGCGGTGGTTCAGCTCTCCGATCAGCAGGGCGCGGACCTCTTCGGACTGCTTTCGTTCGGTGATGTCCTGGACCTGCAGCGACAGCGACTGGCGGTTCAGACCCTCGGACAGGACCGATCCATAGACCTCACAGCAGATCGGGCCGATATCGGCGTGATCCAGGCTGATCTCGGCCGAGAAGCGCGGGACGCCGTCCTGCTGGCTGTCCAGCCAGCCGGTCAGCAGCGCGGCCCCCTGTTCGTCCAGCCAGCCCGCCGCGGTGGCGGTCATGCCCAGCATGTCTCCCGCGGGCCGCCCGAACATGCGTTCGGCCCCCTTGGACCAGCTGCGCACGCACAGGTTCCGGTCCAACGTCACAAACGCCAGCGGCGAATTGTCGGCATGCGCCTTCAGCTGCGCCATTGCGCGGTCGCGGTGCAGTGCGATGTCCTGCATCTCGTCGCGCTGGCGCTGCAGGTCCTTGGCCTGGCGGCCGATGCGGAAGAACACCTCGGCCTTGGATTTCAGCACCACCGGGTCGATGGGCTTGAAGATATAGTCGACCGCCCCCGCCTCGTACCCGCGGAACCGGCGGGCCTCGTCCATCTCGGCGGCGGTGACGAAGATGATGGGCACGCCGCGGGTGCGTTCGGTGGACCGCATCAGCTCCGCCAGCTCATAGCCGTCGGTGCCGGGCATCTGCACGTCCAGGAAGGCCAGCGCGTAATCGTGCTGCAGCATCAGTTCCAGCGCCTCGGTCGCGGACCGCGCGGTGTCGACAACCAGCCCGTCGCGCCGCAGCAGCGCCTCCAGCGCCATGATGTTTTCCGCGATGTCGTCGACGATCAGGAAACGGATGGGTCTATCGGGCATGAACAGTCTCCTGGTCGGCATTCCGGCGCCAGATCCGGTCCGGTTCAGCAAAGGCCGCGAAGGACGCGGCATGGGTGGAAAAGCGCAAAGTCTCGTGAGAACCGAGACCAAGAAAGCCGCCCCGCGCCAGCGCCTCGGCGAACAGGCCCACGGCGCGGTCCTGCAGCGTCCCGTCGAAATAGATCAGCACGTTCCGGCACGACACCAGCTGGACCTCGGAAAAGACCTGGTCGGTGGCCAGGTTGTGCTCGGTGAACACCGTGCGCGACCGCAGGCCCCGGTCAAAGGCCGCGCGCCCATAGGCGGCGGTATAGTAATCCGACAGCGATCCCAGCCCCCCCGCCCGCTGATAGTTCTGCGAGAAGACCGGCAGGCGATCGATGTCATAGATGCCGGCCTCGGCCCGGGCCAGGGCGCGGCGGTTGATTTCGGTCGCATAGAACATCGTGCGGTCGAACAGCCCCTCCTCGCGGAACAGGATGGCCAGCGAATACAGCTCCTCGCCATCGGCACAGCCCGCCACCCAGACCTTGAGCGAGGGGAATGTCCGCAGATGCGGGATCACCTCGCGGCGCAGCGCCAGGTAATAGGCCGGATCGCGAAACAGCTCGCTGACCTGCACGGTCATCGCGTCAATGATGTCGGGCAGAACCGCGGGATCGTGCAGCAGGCGGCCCTGCACCTCGGACAGGGTCGCGCAGCCAAGCCTTTCGCGCGCCAGTTCGGCGCGACGGGCCAGCGATGCGCGCGAATAGGACCTGAAGTCGTAATGGTGGCGCCGGTTCAGCGCCTCCAGGAACAGGTCCAGCTCGATTGCGTCGGCCGCGCGCAGGGGGACGGGATCGACGCTCATCGCGGCATCCAGACGCGGGTCAGCGACAGCAGCTTGTCGACATCCAGGGGCTTGGGCAGATAATCGTTCGCCCCCGCCGCCAGGCACTGGTTCTGATCCTCGGCCATCGCCTTGGCGGTCAGCATGATGATGGGCAGGCCCTTCCAGCGGTCGATCTTGCGGATCTCGCGCGTGGCGGTCAGGCCGTCCATCTCGGGCATCATCACGTCCATCAGCACCAGGTCGATCTTGGGCGCGGCACCGTCGTTGATGCGACCCAGGGCCTCCAGCGCCTCGCGGCCGTTCCGGGCGATCTGCACGGTCGCGCCATGCGGCTCGAACACGCCGGTCAGGGCGTAGACGTTTCGGATGTCGTCCTCGACCACCAGGATGCGGCGCCCTTCCAGCTGCGCATCGCGGTTCAGCGATGCGGCCAGCATGTCGCGCTGTTTCTGGGGCAGGTCGGACACGACCTGATGCAGGAACAGCGTAACCTCGTTGATCAGGCGTTCAGGCGACTTGGCGCCCTTGATGATGATCGATTTCGAATAGCGGCGCAGGCGCTGCTCCTCGGCCTCGGACAGGGCGCGCGCAGTATAGACGATGACCGGCGGGAAGGACGCCGTTCCGTCCCCGTCCAGCTGCTCCAGCACCTCGAACCCCGAGGCGTCCGGCAGGGTCATGTCCAGTACGATGCAGTCGACCGTCTGGCTGCGGCAGATCTGCAGTGCCTCGGCGGCGGTACCGGCGCCCACCGTCTCGACCCCGTCGCTGGTCAGCAGCGCTTTGAGCCCCAGCATCTGCGCGGGATCGTCCTCGACGATCAGCACGCGGCGCAGGCGCTGTTCCAGGCGGGTCTCCAGATTGCGGATCGCCGTGGCCAAGTCGTCGCGCCGCACCGGTTTCATCATATAGCTGATGGCGCCCTGGGCCAGCGCCTCCTTGGTGTAATCGTCGGCCGAGACCATATGCACCGGGATGTGTCGCGTGGTCGTGTCACGCTTCAGCCGGTCCAGCGCGGACAGGCCCGAATGGTCGGGCAGGCCCACATCCATCACGATCGCCTGCGGCAGGAAATGGCGCGCCGCACGCACCGCGTCATCCGCTCGGCCCACGCAGACGCAGCGGAAGCCCAGCTCCTGCGCCAGACCATAGAGGATGCGGGCGAATGCCGGATCGTCCTCGACCACCAGCATCACCCGGTCGCCGGCGCTGATGTCCGCGCGGTCGTCCTCGACCCCCGGCAGGGCGTCCAGCATCATCGGCGCGGGTTCGGGCATCGTGGGCGCGGGCAAGGACCGCCGCGCAGGCGCCGGCGATTGCAGCGCCGGGGCGGCGGGCAGGATCAGCGTGAAGGTGCTGCCCTTGCCGGGCGCGCTGGTCAGCGTGATGCGCCCGCCCAGCAGATCGGCCAGTTCACGGCAGATCGACAGGCCCAGCCCCGTTCCGCCAAAGCGGCGCGAGATGGTGCCGTCCGCCTGCCGGAACGCCTCGAACACGGTCTCCTGCTGGCTGGCGTCGATGCCGATGCCGCTGTCCTGCACCGACAGCGCGATCCCCTGCGCCGCCGGGGAAATGTGCAGCACCACCTGCCCCCGTTCGGTGAATTTCAGCGCGTTCGAGATGAAGTTCCGCAGCACCTGCTCCAGACGCTGCCGGTCGGAGGAGAACGCCGCGACCGTGGGATCGACCTGCGCCGACAGGGTCAGCCCCTTGTCGCGGGCCTGCGCCTCGAAGGCGCGCACCAGCTTGTCGGCCAGCGCCTGCGGCTCGACCGTGTCGCGCGACACGTCCATCTTGCCGGATTCGATCTTGGACAGGTCCAGGATGTCGTTGATCAGCGCCAGCAGATCCTTGCCCGATGCCTCGATCGTCTCGGCCCAACGGACCTGCTCCTCGGACAGGTTGCGGCCGCGGTTGTCCGACAGCAGCCGCGACATGATCAGCAGCGCGTTCAGCGGCGTGCGCAGCTCATGCGACATGTTGGCGACGAATTCGGACTTGTAGCGGCTCTCCTGCGCCAGCTCCTGCGCCTGATCCTCCAACATCCGGCGCGACCGGGCCAGCGCATCGCGCTGTTCCTCCAGCTCCTGGGTCTGGCTTTCAAGCTGGGCGTTCTGTTCTTCCAGCTCTGATTGCTGAGCCTCCAACCGGCGCTGGCTGTCCTGCAGGGCGCGGGTCTGCTCCTCCAGCTCCTCGTTGGACGCCGCAAGCTCCTCGGTATGGGCGCGCAACTCCTCGGCCTGACGGCGGGTCTCCTCCAGCAACTCTTGCAGCTGCTGGCGGTACTGGGCGGATCGCAGCGCAATGCCCAGCTTATCTCCGATACGCTCGAACAGGTCGATCACGCGAGGCAGCGGGGCGGCATCCAGCCCGAACTCCAGCACGCCGTTGATCAGCTGCCCGTCCCGCATCGGCACGATCAGCGCATGCGCCGTGCGCCCCCGCGCCAGTCCCGTCGCCCAGCCCAGCGCCTGGTCCGGCGCCAGGGACATCTGCAGGATGCGACCTTCGGTGACGGCGCGACCCAGATGGCCTTCGTCGTCCGCCACGCGTTCCGCCAGGGCGTCGCCGTCGGTGCCCCATTGCGCCAGCCGCAGGTGGCCATGTCCATTGCGGGCATAGGCGACGGCGGCCCGCGCGCCGATCCGGTCGGCCAGCACCTGCAGGACCTGGCGGGCCAGCTTTTCCGCGGTCAGGTCACCCTGGACGGCACGGGACACCGCGACCTGGGTGCCGGTGATCCAGTCGGTGTCCAGCAGCTTGCCGCGGGTGACGATCAGCCTTCGCCCCAGAAATCCCAGGCACAGATACACGATCCCGGCCAAGCCGCGGTTCACGGCCGCCACGGTCGGATCGATGCCGGTGTTGTCCTTCTGGAACGCCAGCGCCATCGCCACGCAGACTAGCACGGCCGTGGCCACCGGCAGCGCGGGCCAGCGCGCGAAGACCGCAAGGCTCAACGGCAGGATATAGATTAGCCAGACCGCCGTCCCCAACGGCACCATCAGATCGAGGGTGAACACGCCGGCAAGCGCCGCTGCGATGACGACCAGAATCGTCAGGTCTTGGGTCTTGGTCACGATCTCTCCTGGTCGGCGGCATTTTCGACGTCACCGTCGAACGCCGCGACAGGACCTTTCGTTCAACCGCCTGTGATCAATATTTGATAATCCGGTGCGACCCAACGGTCCCCGTCATTCGCGCCGCATGGCCATATCCAAACCGGACGGTCCTGTCGAGGGCTCAGCGCGCCCGCGGCGGCCACATCCGCGCCCAGACCCCGTCGCGACGGACCAGCGCATGGTGCAGCGCCGCGCCGACATGCAGGGCCAACACCGCCATCAGCGCCCAGGCCGCCAGTTCGTGCAGGCTGCTGGCGGCGTCGGCCAGGGGCTTTGACCGGGGGACCAGCGTCGGCATTCCAAGCGCATCCAGCCCCTCGATCGGAAAGCCGCCCGCGCGCACGCGGACGTACCCCGACAGCGGCATCACGATCATCAGCCCGTACAGCGCCAGATGCGACAGCCCCGCCACCCGCCGCTGCCAGTCGGGCATGGTCGCGGGCAGCGGCGCGGGCGGATGCGTCAGCCGCCAGACCAGCCGCACCGCGATGATGACGATCAGCAGGCTGCCCACGTTCTTGTGAAACAGGTACAGCGCGTCGCCCAGGCCGCGGTCCAGCCCGTCCTGCACCATCAGCAGACCCACCGGGATCATCGCCAGGATCAGCGCCGCGACCAGCCAGTGCAGCATCCGCGCCGTGGTGCCATAGCCTGCGGGTCGGTGATCCATGGCGCAGCCCTCCTGTCGTGACAGGATAGCCCGGGATCGTGCTGAGGCAAGCCTGTTCAGAAGTCAGCTTGACGCGTCATGCCCCTGTCATATGTTCACCCGATGCAAATTTCCCGCCCCGACCTTACCAATCCCACCGTAAGACCGGCCCCCGCCGCAGGCCGCCGCCTGCCCGAGGGGTTGATCCTGGCCATTCCCGCGGGATTGGCCCTGAACCTGGGCATCGGCGTGATGGTCCTGGGCCAGGGCACGGGTGCCCTGGTCGCGGGCGTCGTCTATCTGGCGGGGGCCGCGCTGGTCTGCGTTGCGATGCGCAGGCATTATCCGCATGCCAGGCTGGGGTCGTGCAACGCGGTGACGCTGATGCGCATGGCGCTGACGACGGCGTTGATCGCGCCCCTGGTCGGCGGGGTCGCGGCGGGCTGGGCAGTGGCGGCGATCGCGACCATATCACTGACCCTGGACGGGGTGGATGGCTGGCTGGCGCGGCGCAGCGGCCTGTGCTCCGATTTCGGTGGCCGTTTCGACATGGAGGTCGACGCCGCGCTGGCCCTGATCCTGGCGCTGCACGCCCTTGCCGGCAGCCCCGTCGGACCCGAGATCCTGGCCCTGGGCGTCATGCGCTATCTGTTCATCGGGGCGGGGCTGGTCTGGCCGTGGATCATGGCGCCGCTGCCGGTCAGCTATGCCCGCAAGGCCGTCTGCGTGCTGCAGCTTGCGACGCTGATCGCGCTTCAGGTGCCGGTCCTGTCGGACGATCTGGCGATCACCCTGGCGCGGATCGCGGCGGCGGCGCTGATCTGGTCCTTTGGCCGCGACGTACTGTGGTTGCGGGGCCATCGGTGACCCCCCGGCCCTTGTCGGTCCTTGCCGCCATCCTGCTGCTGCACGTCCTGCTGGCGCTGCCCGCGCATCCCGATCAGCTGGCCTGGGCCGCGCTGGCACGCCCGGCGCCGGAACTGGCGGTGCTGATCCTGCTGGCGCTGGCCGCGGGCCGGACGGTCGCGGGGCGGCTGCTGCGCGTGGCGGCGACCCTGGCCCTGACGCTGGTCACCGTGCTGAAGGTCGCGGACCTGGCAATGCTGGAAAGCCTGGGCCGCAGGTTCAACCCGGTCGCGGACCTGCCCCTGATCGATGCATCCGTCCGGCTGATCGCCGGCAGCCTGGGCCCCTGGCAGGCGGCGGGTGCGGTTCTGGCCGCGCTTCTGGCCACGTTGCTTATCGTAGCGGGCACATGGTGGGCGATGGGCGTGCTGATGCGCCGGGCCCCGCGTGCCGCCTGGATGCGGATCGCCGGTCTGGCAGCCTCTGTCGCGGGGATCGCACTGCTGGCGGTAATGCCGCCCCCGACGGCCGCCTATGCCATCGACCGCGCGCAGCTGTCGGCACGCACCGTGACAGAGCTGCGCCAGTTCAACGAACAGGCGCGCCAGGACACGCTGGCCGGGCTGCAGGATCCGCTGGCGCTGATCGACCGCGACGTTCTGGTGATCTTTCTGGAAAGCTATGGCCGCACCAGCTTTGACACGCCCTTCTATGCCGACACGCACCTGCCCCGGCTGCGCCAGGGACAACAGGTGCTGCAGGATCGCGGATTGGCCATGGCATCAGGCTTCCTGACGTCGCCGACGCATGGCGGGCAAAGTTGGCTGGCGCATGCGACGCTGGCCAACGGGCTGTGGGTCAATGACCAGACGCGTTATCAGGCGGCCATCGCCAGCGGGCGCCGCACGCTGTTCCACCACGCCGCCGATGCCGGGTTCCGTACCGCGGCCGTGATGCCCGCCATCGTTCGTCCTTGGCCCGAGGCGTCGACGATGGGCTTCCAGCGGATCCTGGCGGCACCCGACCTGGGCTATCGCGGGCAGCCGTTCAACTGGGTCACCATGCCCGATCAATTCACGCTGGCCGCCACCGACCGCCTGTTGCGCGACGGCAGCGACCCGCGCCGCCTGTTCGCGCAGATCGCCCTGATCTCGTCCCACGCGCCCTGGACCCCTGTCCCCGAAATGCTGCCCTGGGAGGATCTGGGCGACGGCACCGAATTCGACGCGATGGCGCAAGCGGGCGATCCGCCGAACGTCGTATGGCGCGACCGCGACCGGGTGCGGGCCCAGTATCGTGACACGATCGACTATACGCTGCAGGCGGTGCTGGACTATGCCGCGCGGCAAGAAGAGGACGCGCCCCTGATGATCCTGGTCGGCGATCACCAGGCCGCCACCACCATCGGCCTGGACGACCGCCGAGAGGTTCCGATCCACGTCATCGGCCCGCCCGATCTGGTCGCGCGGACCGACGGTTGGGGCCTGACGCGGGGGCTGGTCCCGGAACCGGGCAGCCCGGCGATGCCGATGGAGGCACTTCGCGACCGTTTCATGCGCAACTTTTCCGGGTCCCTGGACGTGCCTCCTGCATGAACGTGACACGTAGTCTTCAAATTCTGGTCGCCCTGGCGGTGATGGCGCTTCTGTGGTTCGGCCTTGACGGCCAACAGGCGCTGCACCTGCTGGTGCGTGCCGATCCGCTGTGGCTGGCGGCCGCCGCGCTGGCCCTGACGGCGCAAACGGTGCTGTCGGCGATGCGCTGGCGGCTGACGGCGAGGCAGCTTGGCCAGACCATCCCCCTCACCCGGGCCATCGGCGAATACTACCTTGCGCAGGTCGTCAACCAGTCGCTGCCCGGCGGTGTCGTGGGCGATGCCGGCCGCGCAGTCCGCGCGCGTCATCAGGCGGGCCTGCGCCGCGCCGGCGCCGCCGTCGCGATCGAGCGCCTGGCGGGCCAGGTCGCGCTGTTCCTGGTGCTGGCGGCGGGCGCGCTGACCGTGACGCTGATGCCGGGCGGGCTGACGTTGCCGTCTTGGGTCATGGGCCTGATCGGCGCGCTGCTGAGCGTCGCGCTGATCGCGATGCTGGCCATCGGCGGCGCGGGACAGCTGCCTGGGCGCGCGGGCACCGCCGCACGCGATCTGCGGGGCGCGTTGCGCGTCACGCTGCTGGCGCCGGGCGCCCTGCCGCGTCAGGTGGCGCTGAACCTGGCGATCACCGGGGCCAACCTTGCGGCCTTTGCCTTCTGCGCCGCGGCCACCGGCACGATGATGTCCCCGGTCGAGACCGCCGTTCTGGTGCCGCTGATCCTGCTGACCATGATCCTGCCGCTGACCGTCAGCGGGTGGGGTCTGCGCGAGGGTGCGGCCGCCGGGCTGTTCCCCCTGATCGGCGCCAGCGCGCAGGCGGGGCTTGCCGCCAGCCTGGCCTTCGGCCTGATGTTTCTGGCCAGCACCCTGCCGGGGCTGCTGGTCCTGCTGGCGCAGCGCCGCGTCAACCGTCCCGCCCCCGCAGCCATACAGGCAGACCCGTGACCGACCCAAAGACCCTGACCTTTGCCCTGCCGGGCGACATCACCACCCTGACCGGCGGCTATATCTACGACCGCCGCATGGTCCAGGGGCTGCGCGACCAGGGCCGGCATGTCGATGTCCTGGCCCTGCCCGACAGCTTTCCGACCCCGTCCGACAGCGACATGCGCCAGGCGCTTGACGCGCTGCAGGCGTTGCCCGCGGATCGGCCAGTGATCATCGACGGGCTGGCCTTTGGCGCGCTGGACCCGCAGGGGGTGGCCGCGATCCGCGCGCCCATCGTGGCGATGATCCATCATCCCCTGGCCCAGGAAAGCGCCCTGCCCGCCGATCTGGCCGACCATCTGTGGCGGACCGAGCGCGCGAACCTGGCCCATGCGCGCCACGTGATGGTGCCCAGCCAGCATACGCGCGACATGCTGGTCGACCGCTATGATGTGCCCGCCGACCGGATCACCGTCGCCCGCCCCGGCACCGACCGCCCGGAACAGCCCGCCACGCCGCAGGACCCGCCGCTGATCCTGTCGGTGGGCATCCTGCACCCTCGCAAGGGTCATGATGTCCTGATCGCCGCGCTGGCGGCGTTGGCCGATCTGGACTGGCAGGCGGTGATCGTGGGCAACCCCTGGGACGCGGCCCATGTGGCCGACCTGCAGGCGCAGATCGCCGCCAGCGGACTGGATGGACGGCTTGAGCTGGCCGGACGGGTCGAGGCGGATCGCCTGGCGGACCTGTACCGAAAGGCCTCGATCTTTGCACTGGCGACCCGGTACGAGGGTTACGGCATCGTCTTCGACGAGGCGCTGTCCCATGGCCTGCCCATCGTCAGCACGCGCGCGGGCGCGGTGCCGGGAACGGTTCCGGCCGATGCGGGCCTGCTGGTCGCACCCGACGATGCGCCCGCGCTGGCGCAGGCGCTGCGCCGCATGCTGACCGACCCGGCCGAGCGTGCCGCACGGGCGGCCGCCGCCGCACGGGCGGGGGCGGCGCTGCCGAGCTGGTCGGACACCGCACGCGTGGCGGGCGGGGTTCTGGACGCGCTGGACTGACTTGCGGGGCGCGGCCCGCGCGTGCATCACTGCCCCGCAACCACGGAGGCCGCGATGAAATCCCTGTTCCACCTTGCCATCCATGTCACCGACCTGGACGCGGCCCGTCGCTTCTATGGCGACATCCTGGGCTGTGCCGAGGGTCGGTCCACCGACACCTGGGTCGATTTCGACTTTTTCGGCCACCAGCTGTCGCTGCATCTGGGCACGCCCTTTCCCACGACCCGCACCGGCCGGGTGGGCGATCACATGGTGATGATGCCGCATCTGGGGGTCGTGCTGCCGCTGGCGGATTGGCTGGCCTTGGCCGACCGCCTGGCCGCGGCGGGCGTGTCCTTTGACATCCCGCCCCAGATCCGCTTCAAGGGCCAGCCCGGAGAGCAGCGGACGATGTTCTTCTTCGACCCCTCGGGCAACCCGATCGAGGTCAAGGGCTTTGCCGATTTCGACGGTCTGTTCGCGTCCTGACCATCAGTCCGGGTGGCGCGGCAGGTGCAATTCCGCCGCAAGGCCCGGCAGCATGTTGATCAGCTCAAGGCGACCGCCCGCGGCCTCGGCGATGTCGGTGACGATGGCCAGACCGATGCCGTGACCGTCGCCACCCTGGTCCAGCCGCACGCCGCGCTGCGCCAACCGCGCCAGTTCTGTGTCGGGAACGCCTGGCCCATCGTCGCGAATGACGATGGCCACCCGATCGCCATTCGCGCGCAGCACGACCTGCACCCGCGACCGCGCATGGCGCGCGGCGTTTTCCAGCAGCGCGCCCAAGGCCTCGGTCAGGTCATCGGGATCGATGCGCAGCGCGACCGCCTGCGGCAGGTCGACCTGCCAGTCCAGCCCGGCACCCGCGGGCGTGCGTCGCAACACCTGCACCAGCCGGGCAACGACCGGCGCGGGATGCGCGCGGGCCTGTGCGGCGTCGGTGCGGATGCGCGCGCGCGCCAGTTCACGGTCGACATGACGGCGCATGACGGTAACGACATGTTCGATGCTGTCGGCCTGTTCGGTCCGCCCCTGATCGCGCAGCGCCTCGGCATCGCCCAGCAGCGCCTGCAGCGGCGTCTTGAACCCGTGCGCCAGATCGCCGGCGCGGTGGCGCGCGCGATCCAGCTCTCGGTCGCGATCGTCCAGCAGATGGTCCAGCTGGCGTGCCAAGGGCGCGACCTCGGCCGGTAGATCGTCGCCCAGACGCCGCCTGCGCCCCTGCGCCAACCCGCGCAGATGCGCGCCGACCTGGGCCAGCGGGCGCAGGCCAAGCGTGACCTGGACGAAGGACGCCGCCAGCAGCAGCGCCGCCAATCCTGCCAGCCAAGGGACAAGGTCGCGCAGAAAGGCCGCACGGGCCTGCGCGGAATCTTCCATGTCCTCGGCCACGATCAGGCGGATGGGCGACGCGGTCGCGCCCTGCCCGATCAGCACCTGCTGATCCAGCGCCAGCAGGCGCTGGTCGCCCGGCCCGTCCAGCTGCAGCACCCGCCCCTCGCCCGGCGGCGGCGCATCCGCGGGCACAGGCAGCGTCACGTCCCACAGCGACCGCGACCGCAGGGGCTGGTCCCCCAGCCACACCTGCCAGTAATGCCCCGAGAATGGCAGCTGCCACGACGGGTTGCGAGGCTGGTCGCGCATCTGCGGCAGCGTGCCGGGTTCGATCACCGACAGCAGAACAAGCGCCCGATCGCGCAGGTCCGACACGGCGACGCGCTGGACATGGCGGTCGAACAACACCGCCAGCATCGTCACCGACAGCGCCATGACCAGCAGGATGGTCGCCCCGCCCAGCAGCATCAGCCGCAGGCGCAGCGACAAAGGCCTCATGCACCGCCCTCCAGCAGATAGCCGAAGCCGCGCCGCGTCGCGACGATGCCCGGACCCAGCTTGCGGCGCATGCGGGTCACCACCGCCTCCAGCGCGTTGGCCTCGCGCGCGTCATCGTCGCCGTAAAGGTGCTCCAGCAGTTCCGTGGGCGAGACGACGCGGTCGCGGTGAACGGCCAGATGCGCGATCAGGCGGAACTCCAGCGGGGTCAGCGGGACCGGCACGCCATCGACCAGCGCCGTCATGCGGTTCAGATCGACGGTCAGGCGGCCCGCCTCGATCCGCGGTTCGGCCCGGCCGCCTGCCCGGCGCACCAGGGCGCGGGCCCGCGCCACCAGCTCCTCCATGCGGAACGGCTTGGGCAGATAGTCGTCGGCACCGGCCTCGATCCCCTCGACCCGCTCGGTCCAGGCGCCCCGTGCGGTCAGAATCAGCACGGGCGAATCGCACCCCTCTGCCCGCCAGCGTTTCAGCACGGTCAGACCGTCCAGGTCGGGCAGCCCCAGGTCCAGCACGATCAGGTCGTACCCCTCGGTCCCGCCCCGGAACCAGGCGTCCTGGCCCGATGCGGTGCCGTCCACGCGGAACCCGGCCACCGTCAGCGCCCGGCCCAGATCGGCGGCGATCCGGCTGTCATCTTCGACCACAAGGGCGCGCATCAGTCGTCGTCTTCCTCGTATCCCAGAATCGCCCCCGTGCGGGCGTCCAGCTCTATCTCGATCAGGCGGCCCTCGGGGGTCAGCACCTCGATCTCATAGAGCCACAGGCCGTCCTCGTCTTCCAGCTCGACCTCGACGATGCGGCCGGGATGGCGCGCCTCGATCCGCGCCAGGATCTGTTCCAGCGGCAGCATGTCGCCGCGGTCCACCGCCTGGCGGGCGGTCTCGTAATCGGGGGCGATCGGCTGCGCCGCAAGGGTCAGCGGCAGCAGGATCAGCATCAGGCCGGACAGGGATCGTTTCATCACCGCGTCCTAGCACGGCCAAGCTGACAGCCCGCTGACAGCCCCCGTCAGCCTGCTGTCAGCGGGCCCGTGATATCGCGATTCGCACAGGGCCGCCGCATGGGTGGCCGGCAACATGAAAGGATCGCTTGAATGGCACGCTATAACGGAACCTCGGGTGCAGACCGGATCAACGGCAGCGCGTTGGCAGACCTGATCTATGGGCGCGACGGCAACGACGTGGTGAATGGCAATCGCGGCTTCGACCGCATCTGGGGCGAGAACGGCAACGACGTGCTGAACGGCGGCGCGGGCAATGACAGCCTGGCGGGCGGTGCGGGCAACGACCTGCTGCGCGGCGATGACGGGAACGACGATCTGTGGGGCGGCTTCGGCTTCGACACCCTGTTCGGCGGCCGGGGCGACGACGAGTTGGAGGGCAATCAGGGCAACGACCTGCTCTATGGCGGTCAGGGCCGGGACGACCTGGAGGGCGACGGCGGCAATGACCGGCTGTTCGGCAACGAGGGTAATGACGAGATCGAGGGCGACGACGGCGCCGACATCCTGCACGGAAACCAGGGCAACGACACGCTGGACGGCGGTCGGGGCAACGACATCCTGGCCGGGGGGATCGGCGCCGACCGGTTCGAATTCGACCTGGGCGACGGGCGCGACCGTATCGTCGACTTCCAGAACGGCCTGGACCGGATCGAGATCGACGACCTGGACCGCGGCCAGGTCCAGCGCGCCATCAACGGCGCCGTGCAGCAGGGCGGTGACACGATCCTGACGGTGAACGCGTCCACCGTGATCGTGCTGGAGGATTTTAACCGCGCCAACCTGGACCTGAACGACTTCACGTTCTGATCCGGACGGGGGCGCGTGGCGCGCCCCCGTTCAGCCCCAGACGGCTTGGAACTCGCGCCATTCACGCGCGCCCATGCCGGCATTTTCCTGCGTGACGACCTCTCCGGCCAGGCGCCGCCGCAGCGCATCGGCGGCTTGCGCGGACAGGTTCACGGCATTCATCCGGTAATCCTGGAATGCACCAAAGGCGGCGGGCACCCAGTCGCGGGTGATGTCGCACATGATGTCGGCATAGGCCCGGATCTCGTACTGGGCATGGCTGTCGGCGCGCAGGCGCAGGAAATGCAGCAGGTTGTGCAGGTCCACCTTCCAGTACCACTGGGTATAGATGTTCGCGGGCAGGTTCATGCGCGCCAGTTCCCGCGCCAGACCCTGCTGCCCCTCCTGGCTCAGCATCGCCTCATAACTGTCATAGCTGCGCATCGCGTCCTCGCGCAGCAGGTCCAGCACGCGCTGCGCCTCGGCGCCCTGCAGCACCTCGCCCCGGCCCTGGTGGTTCTGCGACGACTGCGCGGCCAGATGCTCGGGCGCGGGGATGTAGAATTCCCGGTCCAGGATCGAATAGCGGCCGGAATACTCGTTCACGTTGGCGGTGCGGTGACGGATCCACTGGCGGGCCACGAAGACCGGCAGCTTGACGTGGAACTTGACCTCGCACATCTCGAAGGGCGTCGAATGCCAGTGCCGCATCAGATAGCGGATCAGGCCCTCGTCGTTCTGCACCGACTTGGTCCCTTTGCCATAGCTGACGCGCGCCGCCTGACAGATTGCCGCGTCGTCGCCCATGTAGTCGATGACCCGCACCAGCCCGTGATCCAGAACCTGATGCGCCACGTACAGGTGGTTCTCCATCCCCTCGGACACGGCGCGCAGCGTCTGGCGAGGCGTGGCGCGCTGGCTGTCGATCTCGGCCTGCTGTTCGGGCGTGAGGGGCATTGCGGCGGTCCTTTCAGGCGGTGCGGTGACCCTCGTCCTAAGTCAAGAACGCGACTGCGGCAACCGCCCCCGCGGGGGTTGCGTTGCGCCGGCGTCAAGACCATGTCTCCTTCAACCCAAACGTCAAAGGATACTCTATGAACATCCGCTATCTGCACACGATGGTCCGCGTGAAGGACCTAGACAAGACGATGGACTTCTTCCGCCTGCTGGGCCTGGAGGAAACGCGCCGCATCGACAACGACAAGGGCCGCTTCAGCTTGGTGTTCATGGCGCCTCCGGGCCAGCCGGAATGCCCGGTGGAACTGACCTACAACTGGGACGGCGATGACGGCCTGCCCTCGGACAGCCGCCATTTCGGCCATCTGGCCTACCGCGTCGGCAACATCTACGAGATGTGCCAGAAGCTGCAGGACGCCGGCGTCACGATCAACCGCCCCCCGCGCGACGGCCACATGGCCTTCGTGCGCAGCCCGGACAACGTGTCGATCGAGCTGCTGCAGGAAGGCGATCACCTGCCCCCGCAGGAGCCGTGGTCCAGCATGGAGAACACCGGCACCTGGTAAGGCGCCAGAAAACGGCACACCCGGCCCCGCAGGGCCGGGTTCAATTCAATAGATATAGCGGATCTGCTCGGTCCAGAACCGCTCGATGCGGCGGCATTGCAGGTTCACCTGATCCAGCGGCGGATCCTCCAGCACGCCCGACATGGCTAGCCCTTCGGCGTGGCGGATGAAAAGGCGCTGCACCAGGTCGCGCACCGCCTGGCCCTCGGCCGTCAGGCGCACCCGTACCGAGCGTCGGTCCATGTCGCAGCGTTCGTGATGGACATAGCCCATCGCGACCAGCTTCTTCAGATTGTAGCTGACGTTCGATCCCTGATACATGCCGCGCGACCGCAGCTCTCCGGCAGAGACCTCGGCCTCGCCCAGATTGTACAGGATCATGGCCTGGACCGGGGTCAGGTCGCCCCGGTGCAGGCGTTCGAATTCGTCCTTGACCAGATCTAGCATCAGCCGGTGCATCCGCTCCAGCAGCTGCAGGGATTCCAGATAGGCGTCGGTCATGTCCGACAGGGGCACGTCCAGGGCCGTGGGATCGACTGTCGGATGCTGTTCGCGGGGTGCAGGTGCAAGCATGGCTTCGGGATGTCCTGTCCTGTTCGTCATGACCTCTCAATGACAGAGAAAAGACAATCTTCGGTTAATTGCCGCCTCTTCCTGCGCCAGGAATGCCGAAATTTTTAGCGATCGACCGCAAAGCGCGTCGCGGCATGTTGCGCGATCCGATCCAGCATCGGGGTCAGCATCTGCGGTGCCTCGCGGGTGGGACCGTCGCCGATCCGCGCGGTGACCCACAGGTACAGATCCTGATCGTTCTCGGCCAGCATGCGTTCGTACAGGTCCAGATCGGGGCCGGACAGCCCGGACAGGCAATCATCGGCGAAGCGGCCTAGAATCAGGTCCATCTCCTTCATGCCGCGTCGCCAGCTGCGCATGTGTAGACGTTTCAGGCGGTTCTCGGGGGTTTCCAGCGTATCAGCCATGCGACAGTGCTTCCTCCAGACGGTCCACGCGGGCGGCGGCCTCGGCCAGCAGGCGGCGCAGATCGGCCAGCTCGGCACGCAGGGCCGCCCCCGCGCTTGCGTCTTGCGGTCCCGCGCCCTGCCCCGTCAACAGCCAAACCGGCGAGACGCCGGTGACCGTGGCGATCCGTCCCATCAGGCTGGCCGTCGGTTCGGCCTGATCGACCTCCCACCCCTCCAGCGTCTCGGGGCGAAGGCCAAGCGCATCGGCCATGGCGGCAATGTCCAGGCCCGCACCTTCGCGCGCGGCGGTCAGGCGGTCGCCAAGGGTCGCCACCGGTTCGGCATAGCTGTCGATCATGTCTCTCGTCCTTGTGAGGGCGTGCGGCGCAGCGTATGCCATGCGGGCCGACAGTTCAAACCGACAGCAGCAAGGTGTCTCATGGCGTTCATCTCGGACCGGCTGGCCCGCATCAAACCCTCGCCCACCATCGCGATGACCACCCGCGCGGCGGACCTGCGCGCACAGGGACGCGACATCATCAGCCTGTCCGCCGGAGAGCCCGATTTCGACACCCCGGAAAACGTCCGTGACGCGGCAAAGGCCGCGATCGACGCGGGCCACACCCGCTATACCGCCGTCGACGGCACGCCGTCCCTGAAACGCGCCATCGCCGACAAGTTCGCGCGCGAGAACGGGCTGGACTATGCGCCTGCCCAGATCACCGTCGGCACCGGCGGCAAGCAGATCCTCTACAATGCGCTGATGGCCACGCTGGACGACGGCGACGAGGTGATCGTGCCGGCACCCTATTGGGTCAGCTATCCCGACATGGTCCTGCTGGCGGGCGGCACGCCGGTCGTCGTGGAATGCGACCAGGCATCCGGGTTCCGCCTGACCCCCGACGCGCTGGAGGCCGCGATCACCCCGCGGACCAAGTGGCTGATCCTCAACTCGCCCTCGAACCCGTCGGGCGCGGGCTATGACCGGGCGCAGATGGCGGCGCTGTGCGATGTGCTTCTGCGTCATCCTCAGGTCTGGGTGCTGGCCGACGACATCTATGAGCACCTGGTCTTCGACGGCTTCGCGTTCTGCACCCCCGCACAGGTCGAACCCCGGCTGAAGGACCGCGTCCTGACCATGAACGGGGTCAGCAAGTCCTATGCCATGACCGGCTGGCGGATCGGCTATGGGGCGGGCCCCGAGGCGCTGATCAAGGCGATGGCCAAGCTGCAGTCGCAATCGACCTCGAACCCCTGCTCGATCAGCCAGTACGCCGCAGAGGCCGCGCTGACCGGGCCGCAGGATTACATCACCGACAGCCGCGCGGTGTTCCAGCGGCGGCGCGACCTGGTCGTGGCAGGGCTGAACGCCTGTCCGGGGCTGGACTGCCCGGTGCCGCAGGGGGCGTTCTACGTCTATCCGTCGATCGCCGGGCTGATCGGCCTGACCAGCGCCGGCGGCACCTTGATCGACAGCGACGAAGCCTTTGCGAACGCGCTTCTGGACGAAACCGGGGTCGCGGTCGTCTTCGGTGCGGCATTCGGCCTGTCGCCGCATTTCCGCATCTCCTACGCCACCAGCGACGCCGTGCTTCAGGACGCGATGGCACGCATCCGCCGCTTTTGCGAAGGCTGCAACTGACCGGTCCCGGCTTGCGTTGAACCCGTGAAAGCGAACGCAAGAAGGAGCTGACCATGCTGCCCCACAATGCCCTGGTCGTCGTTGCCGACGGCCACTCTGCCACCCTGTTCCGCAACACGGCCAAATCCGGGCTGGAACTGTCGGAAACGACCAAGGTGACGCAGGAGAGCCTGTCGGGCGACGGCGCGCAGATCGACGAAGGGTCGCCCCGGGATGACGAGGAGGCGACGTTTGCGGCCCAGCTGTCGCGTCACCTGAACGCGATGGTGCTGAAGAATAAGTTCGAGGATATCGCGATCATCGCAGACCCTTCGACCTTGGGCGTCATGCGCAAGCACTATCACAAGGAACTGCAGCTTCGGCTGCGCAAGGAAGTCGCCAAAACGCTGACGAATTCCGACGTCCAGACCATCCAGAACAGCCTGTCCTGAAGACCCCGGACAGACCAAGGGCGCCCCGCATCATGGGGCGCCCTTTCGCATCAAAAGATGCCCAGAACGTACAGGATCACGATCACAACGACCGGAACCCCCAAGAACCACGCCACAAGACCCTTCATCACCATCTCCTCACATTGTGTTGATATGGAACGGCAAAGGACGCGGCGCGGTTCCCGTCACAGGGCGGTCCAGCCCCCGTCGACGCTGATCGTGGTCCCGGTGATCTGGGCCGCGGCGTCGCTGCACAGGAAGACCGCCGTGTCGCCCAGCTGGTCGGTCGTCGCGAATTCCTTGGACGGCTGGCGTTCCAACAGAACTTTTTCGATCACCTCGTCCCGGCCCATGCCGTATTTCTCCATCGTGTCCGGGATCTGGCTTTCCACCAGCGGCGTCAGAACATAGCCCGGACAGATGGCGTTGGCGGTGATCGCTTCGCGCGCGGTTTCCAGACCCGTCACCTTGGTCAGACCGACGATGCCGTGCTTGGCCGCCACATAGGCCGACTTGTAGGGACTGGCCGTCAGTCCGTGGGCCGAGGCGATGTTGATCACCCTGCCCCATCCCGCTGCACGCATCAGCGGCAGGGCCGCCGCGGTGGTGTGGAAGGCGGACGACAGGTTGATCGCGATGATCGCGTCCCATTTCGCCGCCGGGAAATCGGGGATCGCCGCGACGTGCTGGATGCCGGCATTGTTGACCAGGATATCGCAGGCGCCGGCCTTTTCGATCAGCGCGCGGCAGTCGTCGCCCTTGGACATGTCGGCCCGGATGTAGCGGACCTTGACCCCGTGTTCGCCGGACATGCCTTCGGCCAGAGCGTGATCCTCGTCGGTGTCGCTGAAGCTGTTCAGGACCACGTCCGCGCCGGCGCGCGCCAGCCTGTGGGCCACGCCCAGCCCGATGCCAGAGTTGGATCCGGTGACGACGGCGGTCTTGCCCTTGAGGAATTTCTCATACATCGGCTGCTCCTTGACGGCCCCGAAAGGCGGTTTGCAGGTGCAGCATGGGCAAAAAAAAACGCCCGCACAAGGCGGGCGCAAGTTATGAGGCAGGTTTCATACAGGCAAGAAACCTATCGAGCAGTGCCCTATTTATACGCGAGGAACCGCGCGAGTCCAACAGCGATCTTGCCACCTTGGTTGACGCCCCCCGGTCAAGCCTGTTGATAATGCGGCCAAACAAGAAACGACCGGGCGGCAGGCAATGCGAATCTTCGAAAACCTTAACAAATCCGCGATCAGGGGGGCTGCCTTGGGTCTGCTGACCCTGACGGGCGGTGTTGCATCTATGCCGCTGGCAACCCTTGCCGAACCTGTCCATGGCATTGCAATCTATGGAGAACCTGCCCTGCAACAGGGCTTTGCACATTTGCCCTATGCCAACCCGGACGCGCCCAAGGGCGGTACGATTCGGCTGGCGGAACCGGGCGGGTTCGACAGTCTGAAACCTTGGGTGCTGAAGGGCAATGCCGCATGGGGCGTGGGCGTCCACGTGACGGAATCCCTGATGATGCGGTCGATCGACGAACCGTTCACCCTTTACGGCCTGCTGGCCGAGACGATCGAGGTCGCGCCCGACCGGCAATGGGTCGAGTTCACCCTGCGCGAGGAGGCGCGGTTTTCCGACGGCAGTCCGGTCACCGTCGACGACGTGATCTGGTCCTATGAGACGCTTGGGACGCAGGGCCATCCCCGCTATCTGGCGGCCTGGTCGCGCGTCGACAGGATCGAGGCCACGGGCCCCCGCAGCGTACGCCTGACCTTCACCGAACCCGACCGAGAGCTGCCCCTGCTGATGGGGTTGCGTCCGATCCTGAAGAAGGCCCAGTGGGAGGGGCAGGATTTCGCCGCCTCCTCGCTCGAGGCGCCGATCGGCAGCGGCGCCTATGTCGTCGATCAGGTCGAGCCGGGGCGGTCGATCAGCTTTCGCCGCAACCCCGACTATTGGGGCCGCGATCTGCCCCTGATGGCGGGGGTGAACAATTTCGACGTCATCCGCTATGACTATTTCGCCGATGCCAACGCGATGTTCGAGGCGTTCAAGGCCGGTGCCGTCACCGTCTGGCGCGAACTGTCGGCGCAGAAATGGGCCAGCGAATACGGCTTTCCGCTGATGACGGACGGACGCGCGGTCCAGGCAGAGATCCCGAACGAACGCCCCTCGGGCATCGTCGGCCTGGTGATGAACACGCGCAACCCGGCCTTCGCCGATTGGCGCGTGCGGCAGGCGCTGATCGAGATGTTCAACTTCCGCTTCATCAACCAGACCTTGAACGGCGGTGCCGATCCCCGGATCACGTCCTATTTCTCGAACTCGGTCCTGGCGATGCAGGACGGGCCGGCGACGGGGCGCGTGGCGGAACTGCTGGCGCCGTTCGCGGCCGACCTGCCGCCCGGCACGCTGGACGGCTATACCCTGCCCGAAGGTTCGGACCGCGCGATGGACCGCGCCGGTGTCCGCCGCGCGATGGCGCTGATGGCCGATGCCGGCTGGACGGTTCAGGACGGACAGCTGAAGAACGCGCAGGGCCAGCCCTTCGCCTTCGAGATCCTGCTGAACCAGAACGGCACCGCGATGCGCAGCGGGTCCGAGGTCCAGCAGATCGTGAACATCTATGTCGAGGCGCTGCGCCCCCTGGGGATCACCCCGCGCATCACCCTGCTGGATTCCGCGCAGTACATCGAACGCACGAACAACTATCAGTTCGACATGACATGGTACGAACGCGGCCTGTCGCTGTCGCCGGGCAGCGAACAGCGCCTGTACTGGGGCCGCGACGGCGTATCCACGCCCGGCAGCCGCAACTGGATGGGCATAGACAGCCCCGCGGCCGAGGCGATGATCGACGCCATGACGGCCGCCGACACGGCCGAGGATTTCACCGCCGCGGTCCGGGCGCTGGACCGCGTGCTGACGGCGGGGCGCTATGTGATTCCGGTCAGCTTTTCGCCGATCTCGCGGCTGGCCCATGCCGCGGA
Organism: Paracoccus marcusii; assembly: GCF_028621715.1. NCBI lineage: Bacteria > Pseudomonadati > Pseudomonadota > Alphaproteobacteria > Rhodobacterales > Paracoccaceae > Paracoccus > Paracoccus marcusii. The sequence continues at coordinate 2,928,846 of NZ_CP117466.1, forward strand.
TCTGAAATACCCAGAGGAAATACCCATGTACGGGGACTGGCCGGGCTTTTTGCCCGAAGTCTGGTGGCAGGAGACGAACTGATGCGAATGTTTTGGGTTACTGTAGCGGCTTGCACGATGCTGGCCGGTTGCAACACCGTCGCCGGTGTCGGCGAGGACATTACAGGGACGGCGCGCTGGTTCCAGGGCAGCCTTCCGACAGGAGGTTATTGATGAAGTGGCACCATGTTCAGGAAAACTGGGCGGCCTTCTATGAGGCGATCATCGACAAGTGGCCCGAGGCCGAGGACACCGAACTGGACGAGATCGACGGCGACCAGCGCGCCTTCATCGCCTATCTGGTCGAGGTGACCGGCCAGGAGCCCGCCGAGATCCGCGAGGAGCTGCGCGAATGGCTGGTCGGAGAGATCCCGTCGGACGTCGTGATGGACCCCGTCCATGACAACCACTCGATCGCGCTGTCGTCCAAGTTCGTCAACGAGGGCGAGGACGAGTTCTCGGACGATTCGCGCTTTGGCGACGACGACAGCGACAAGGACGACTGAGAGGGCGTCCGCCCGCTATCCCGCGGCGGGGCGGCCGATGCCGCCCAGCTTGCCCATGTGCCGCGCCAGCAGCACATAGATCACCCCGTACAGCGCCGCGACGATCAGGCCGACCCACTGGATCTCGAACGGGGTGAAGACATAGGCCCCGACCAGCCCCAGCTGCAGCAGGAAATGCAGCGGGTAATAGCGCCGGTCCCCCAACGTCTCGCGCGACCAGTTCAGGTTCGTCGAATACAGCCGGATCAGGCTGTCCAGAGAGTTCACGACGAAGACCACACCGACAGCGATCATGAACCAGTTCAGCCAGCCGGGGATCACGATCCCGCCCTGGTGATAGACGAACAGCACGCTGAACCACAGCCCCAGGGGGATCGCCGGCAGGGCCACCATCGCCAATGCCAGCTGCCAGACCCTCAGCCCACCGACGAAGCGCGCGACGAACTGGCCGATCATGATCGACCACGCGAACCACCAGAACAGATAGAATTCATGGTAATCCGAAATGGGCGTGGCAAAGCGCGGCAGATGCGCGAAGTACCCGCCCAGCAGGCCGACGCTGTCGAAGAAATCGCCCAGACCCACGCGGCTGTAGACGAAGGCGATCATCGCCAGTGCGGTGAAGGCCAGCATGCCGAACCCATAGCTGGAGATGATGGCAAGCCACTTCATCACCGCCATGTTGCCGCTGGACAGGACGGCGGTGGCGATCACCACCACAACCAGCGCCCAGACCGCGCCCTGCGGCAGGTCCGGGGCATAGGTCGGCAGGTTCGACATGAACAGATAGCAGGTGAACGAGCAGGTCGCGATGACCGTCAGGTTGTAGACCCACTTGACCGCCGGGATCTGGAACAGCTGCAGGCGCGGCTCCAGCGCGATGAAATAGAAGGTGGCCACGAAATACATCAGCCAGACCAGCGGCCCCCACATGCCGAATTCCACGGCCAGGGCATTGGTGAACCCGAAGGCGGGGTCCTCCTCATAGATCGGGAACTCCGCTAGGGGCAGCATGACCAGGCCCATGTCCAGTCCGGCGGTGAATAGCAGGGCGATCAGGGTGAACAGGCCGACGGGCTCTTCGCCCTGCAGCCGCAGGCGGGGCCAGCGGATCAGGACGAACAGCGCGCAGGCCAGCACACTGAGATAGGCGACGGTGATGATTGGCGTCATGGGCGCAATCCTCCTTAGACAGATGAACGATCAGCGCCACAGTGCAACCGGGCATGTGGCCCGCTGTACGCGCATGATCGCAGCCAAGTGGCCGCATGTTTCTTTGATACTCTAAGGATGCTTTATATTGAGTGACGGGTCAATCAACAAATGCAATGCGTGTCTATCCGGCACCCGAACGCCTATTGTGCGCAAATGGCTGCAACCGTGGCTTGAGATTTCACAAAGCATCTGCGACATGCTGCGCCTCATACCCATCCCGTCCATGGCCAAGGGGACGATCTGATGTCCAGCAGCCTGAAAATCGCCGTCGGCAGCATCTTTGTCGGCTTGATCGTGCTTGGGCTGAAGACCCTGGCCTGGTACCTGACCGGGTCGGTGGCACTGCTGTCGGACGCGCTGGAAAGCATCGTGAACGTGGCGACCGCGGTTGCGGCGCTGGTCGCGATCTCGGTGGCGCAACGGCCCGCGGATCAGTCGCATCCCTATGGCCATCACAAGGCCGAATTCCTCAGCGCCGTGCTGGAAGGGGTGCTGATCATCGTGGCAGCCCTGCTGATCCTGCGCGAGGCGTGGCACGCCTTCCAGAACCCGCGCGAGATTCAGGCCGTCGGCATGGGCATGGCCATCAACGCCAGCGCGGGCGTGCTGAACGCGATCTGGTGCAGCATCCTGATCCGTCAGGGGCGGCGGCTGCGCTCTCCGGCGCTGGTCGCGGACGGCAAGCACCTGCTGACGGACGTGGTGTCGTCGGGGGGCGTCCTGCTGGGCGTGGGGCTGGCAGTGGCGACCGGCTGGTCGATCCTGGACCCGGCGCTTGCGATGCTGGTGGGGGTGAACATCCTGTGGTCGGGATGGAAGGTCATGGCGTCGTCCGTGTCCGGCCTGCTGGACGAGGCCGTGCCCGAAAAGACGCTGGTGACCATCCGCGACATCATCTCGGACAAGGCCAGCGGCGCGCTGGAGGCGCATGACCTGCGCACCCGTCATGCGGGCGCCGTCACCTTCATCGACTTTCACCTGGTCGTGGACGGCCAGACCACCGTGTCCGACGCCCATGACATCTGCGACCGGGTCGAGGCCAGCCTGAAGGCCAAACTGCCCGACGCCCAGATCACCATCCATGTCGAACCGGAACACAAGGCCAAGCATTCCGGCGTTCTGGTGATCTGACCCGCCGCCCGGCGCCGCCTGCCTTCAGGCGGCCAAGCGCACCCAGACCGGGACATGGTCGCTTGGCTTTTCACCGGCCCGCGCATCGCGGTCGACGCCCGTTTCGATCATCAGGTCGGCCGCCTGGGGCGACAGCAGCAGATGGTCGATGCGGATGCCGTTGTCACGCTCCCACGCGCTGCCCTGATAGTCCCAGAAGGTGAACGGCCCGCGCGTGGCCCAGGGGTCGCGGATGCGCACCGCATCGGTCCAGCCCTGGTTCACGATGGCCCGGAACGCCGCCCTGCTTTGCGGCAGGAACAGCGCATCCTCGGTCCAGCGGTCGGGATGGGCCGCGTCGCGCGGTTCGGGAATGATGTTGTAATCGCCCAGCATCACCACCGGCATCTCGGATGCCAGCAATTCCGCCGCGCGCAGGCGCAGGCGTTCCATCCATGCCAGCTTGTAGTCGTATTTCGGCCCCGGCGCGGGGTTGCCGTTGGGCAGGTACAGCCCGGCGATACGCACCGCACGGGTGCCCACCACGGTCGCCTCGATATAGCGGGCCTGTTCATCGGCATCGTCGCCGGGCAGGCCGCGGGTCACGTCCTCCAACGGCAGCCGCGACAGGATCGCCACGCCATTGAAGCCTTTTTGGCCGTGGGTTTCCACCTGCCATCCCAGGTCCTGGAAATGCTCTCGCGGGAACCCCTCGTCCACGGACTTGATTTCCTGCAGCACGACCAGATCGGCATCCGTCGAGGCCAGCCAGTCGGTCAGGGCCTGCACGCGGGCCTTGACGCCATTGATGTTGAAGCTTGCGATTTTCATGGGCGGCATCTTTAGCGCCGCCTGCGCGTTTGGCAACACGAACCGGAAAGGGGCCGCGATGATCCGACTGCTGATCCTGCTGATGGTCCTGCCCGTGGCGGCCGCTGCGCGCCCGGTCACCGGGTTGCTGGAAAAGGCCAGCCCCCTGCCCGCGACGATCCCCCTGCAGGTCCGCGCCCCGGCCGACATGGATCACGCGATCATCCTGACGGATGACCAAGGAACGCCCGTCATCAGCGGCTATCTGCGCGGCGGCGCGGTTCTGCGGCTGCTGGTGCCGCCGGGAGATCACCGCCTGACGGTGGCCAGCGGGCCCGCGCAGGACTGGCAGGGTCTGCCCGACTTGTTCGGCGCGCCTGCCATCGTGCTGCCGCAACCCTTGCCCTTCTTCATCGATGGCACGCGGCGCGAGGGGCAGGCGATCACGCTGTCGAAGAAGGGTGACGGCCTGCGGATCACCGACCGGCAGAACCGTGTCATTTGTCAGAACGCCGGGTGGGATAGCACGCGCGTCGTCAAGACGCTGCCCTCGGGGACGCAGTTCCGTTATGTGGAGCGGCGACTGGACCCGCGCAGCATTCCCTGCGACTAGATCGAGAAGCTGGTCCCGCAGCCGCAGCTTGCCGTGGCGTTCGGGTTCTCGATCACGAAGCGCGCACCGATCAGCTCGTCGGTGAAATCGATGACCGCCCCCGCCAGATAGGGCAGCGACACCGGATCGACGACGACCTTCTGTCCCGATTTCTCCAGGATCAGATCGTCGGTCTCGGGCGCGTCCAGGCGGATGTCGTACTGGAACCCGGAACATCCCCCGCCCAGCACCGCGATGCGCAGCGGTACCGGGTCCTTGCCCGCATTGATCTGGGACAGGCGGTCAAAGGCGCGGTCGGTCACTTTGGGCGGCAGGTTCATGGGGCGTTCCCGTTTTCGTCTGGTCGCATCAAATATAGGGTCCGCCGGGTGAACCCGCAAGGAAGGCTGACCCCGTGACCGCACTCGCGCCCTATGCCTGCCATCCGCAAGACAGCCGCGGGCGATTGCAGGACGAAAGCCTGTCCACCTTCCGGTCGCCTTGGCAACGCGACCGCGATCGCATCATCCATTCCAGCGCTTTCCGCCGACTGAAACACAAGACCCAGGTCTTTGTCGAACATGATGGCGAAGGCTATCGCGGCGATTATTTCCGCACCCGCCTGACCCATACGATCGAGGTTGCGCAGGTCGCGCGCACCATCGCCGGGGCGCTGCACCTGAACACCGACCTGGCCGAGACCATAGCCCTTGCCCATGATCTGGGCCACCCGCCCTTCGGTCATACCGGAGAGGACGCGCTGTCCGCGCTGATGGCGCCCTATGGCGGGTTCGACCACAACGCGCAGGCGCTGCGCATCGTCACCAAGCTGGAACGCCACTATGCCGATTTCGACGGGCTGAACCTGACCTGGGAAAGCCTGGAAGGCATCGCCAAGCACAACGGCCCGGTGACCGGCCCCCTGCCCTATGCCCTGGCCGAGGTGAACGCGCTGTGGGATCTGGAACTGCACAGCAATGCCAGCGCCGAGGCGCAGGTGGCGGCGGTGGCCGACGACGTGGCCTACAATCACCACGACCTGCATGACGGGCTGCGCGCAGGCCTGTTCACCGAGGACGATCTGGCGGAACTGCCCGTGATCGGCCCGGCCTTTGCCGAGGTCGACCGCCTGTATCCCGGCCTGGACCCCACGCGGCGCCGCTACGAGGCGCTGCGCCGCGTCTTCGGCGTCATGGTCGAGGATGTGATCGCCGTTGCCCAGAACCGGCTTGCCGGGCTGCAGCCGCGATCGGCGGACGACATCCGCGCGATGGACGGGGCGATCATCCGCTTTTCCAAGCCGCTGTACCAGAACATCAAGGCGATCAAGTCCTTCCTGTTCCAGCGCATGTATCGCGCGCCCTCGGTCGTCGTCGAACGCACCCATGTCACGCAGATGCTGAACGACCTGTTTCCGCTGTACCTGGATCATCCCGACCGGCTGCCCGACCAGTGGCGCGACGCGGCCATGCGCCTGAACGATCCGACGGAACGCGCGCGTCTTGTGCTGGATTACGTCGCAGGGATGACCGACCGCTATGCGATTGCGGAACATCAACGCCTGATTCAGCCACAGTCCTGAACCTTGGATGGTGTTGCCGCGTTGGGCGGGCAACACTGACCAAGGAAAAGGATGGATCACATGATTACCCGCACCGGATCGGCTGAATGGACTGGCGGCCTGAAAGAGGGCAAGGGCCAGGTTTCGACCAAGTCGGGCGCGCTGTCGGCGCAGCCCTATGGTTTCAACACCCGCTTCGAGGACAAGCCCGGCACCAACCCCGAGGAACTGATCGGCGCCGCGCATGCATCGTGCTTCTCGATGGCGCTGGCGATGATGCTGGAACAGGAAGGCATCTCGGGCGTGTCGATCAAGACGAAGTCCGATATCTCGATGGACAAGGAAGGCGACGGTTTCGCCGTCAAGAAGGCCCACCTGACCACGACCATCACCGCTGATGCGGACCAGGCGAAGATCCTCGAAGTCGCCGAAAAGGCCAAGGAAGGCTGCCCGATCAGCAAGCTGCTGAATGCCGAAATCACGATGGACGCATCGGTTTCCTGATGCGCATCCGGGTCGGTCACGAGTTCCGTATCAAGGTCGAGCAGCCGACCCCCCTCATCTGCCTTGTCGCCCCCGAGGCGGCACGGCACGATGATTTCATAGCCCCCGAACAGGTCACGACCGTTCCTCATGTCGACGTGCATGAGTATCGCGACCTGTTCGGAAACATCTGCCGCCGCATGGTTGCCCCTGCAGGCGAATTTGTCCTTCGTGGCGATGTGACCCTGAATGACGACGAAATGTGGGACGATGTCGATTTCGCGGCCCAGGAAACGCGGGTCGAGGATCTGCCCGACGATGCGCTGATCTATCTGATGGCGTCCCGTTATGTCGAAAGCGACGTCCTGTCCCAGCAGGCATGGGACCTATTCGGTCATCTGCAACCGGGCTGGGGCCGTGTTCAGGCGGTGCTGGACCATGGCCACAAGGTCCTGACATTCGATTACGGCACGGCGTCGGTGTTTCGGACCGCGCATGATGCCAGCAAAGGCGGCATGGCCGTCTGCCGCGACTTCGCGCACCTGGCGCTGGCCTATCTGCGGGCGCTGAACATCCCGGCCCGCTATGTGAACGGCTATGTCGGCGATATCGGCGTGCCCAAGGTCGACGCGCCGATGGATTTCGCCGCCTGGATCGAGGTCTACCTATCTGGCCGCTGGTGGACCTTCGACCCGCGCAACAACGAACGCCGCCTTGGCCGCGTCGTCGTCGCACGGGGTCGCGATGCCGCCGATGTAGCGATGCTGGCCAGCTTTGGCCCGCATCAACTGTTGGACTTCACCGTCTGGTGCCACCCGGTCGACGAAACCGGGCAGGAGTTGGACGGCATGGCCTTCGGTCAGGAGACGCGGCGCTAGACCATCATCTCCTTGGTCGCGGTCAGCCTCAGGTCCGGGTGATCGCGACCGATCCTGTCGATGTCCCATTGCAGGCGGGTCAGATAGACCAGATCGCCGTCATGGTCATGGGCCAGATGCGCCTTGTTCGTTTCGGCAAAGGCATCGACCACCGATTTGGCGCCACTGACCCAACGGGCGCTGGTGAACTGGCTGCCCTCGAACCGCACCGGGATACCGTATTCTAGTTCGATCCGGCTGGCCAGCACCTCGAACTGCAGCGCGCCCACGACGCCCACGATGAAGCCCGATCCGATCGCGGGCTTGAAGACCTTGGCGGCCCCCTCCTCGGCGAACTGCATCAGCGCCTTTTCCAGATGCTTGGCCTTCATCGGGTCCGTCGCGCGCACCGTCTGCAGCAGCTCGGGCGCGAATGACGGAATGCCCGTGAAGCGCAGCGTCTCTCCCTCAGTCAGGGCGTCGCCGATGCGCAGCTGGCCATGGTTCGGAATGCCGATGATGTCGCCGGCCCAGGCCTCCTCGGCCAGTTCGCGGTCGGCGGCCAGGAACAGGACCGGGTTCGACACCGCCATCGGTTTCTTCGTGCGGACGTGGACCATCTTCATGCCACGTTCGAAATGTCCCGATGCCAGCCGAACGAAAGCCACGCGGTCGCGGTGCTTGGGATCCATGTTGGCCTGAACCTTGAACACGAAGCCCGTCACGGTGTTCTCGTCCGGGGAAATCTCGCGCTCGGCACTGTTCTGGGGCTGCGGCGGCGGGCCATAGGTGCTGATGCCCTGCATCAACTCCTGCACGCCAAAGCTGTTGATCGCGCTGCCGAACCAGATGGGCGTCATGTGCCCCTCCAGGAACGACCGCTGGTCAAAGGTCGGTAGCAGCTCGCGGGCCATCTCGACCTCCTCGCGCAGCTTGGCCAGCAGATCGGCGGGAACGTGATCGGCCAGCCGCGGGTCGTCCAGCCCCTTCATCGAGATGGACTGCGCCACCTTGTTGCGGTCGGCCCGGTCCATCAGCTCCAGCCGGTCGCCCAGCATGTCATAGCAGCCGATGAACTCTCGCCCCACGCCGATCGGCCAGGATGCCGGCGCCACGTCGATGGCCAGGTTCTCTTGAATCTCGTCGATGATCTCGAACGTGTCGCGGGATTCGCGGTCCATCTTGTTGCAGAACGTCAGGATCGGCAGATCGCGCAGGCGGCAGACCTCGAACAGCTTGCGGGTCTGCGATTCGACACCCTTGGCCCCGTCGATGACCATGATCGCCGCATCCACCGCGGTCAGCGTCCGATAGGTATCCTCGGAAAAGTCGCTGTGGCCCGGCGTATCCACCAGGTTGAAGCGATGTCCGTCAAAATCGAACGACATCGCCGACGCGGACACCGAGATGCCGCGATCCTGTTCCATCTTCATGAAATCCGACCGCGTGCGCCTCGCCTCGCCCTTTGCGCGCACCTGCCCGGCCATCTGGATGGCGCCACCGTACAGCAGGAACTTCTCTGTCAGCGTTGTCTTGCCGGCATCGGGATGCGAGATGATCGCAAAGGTCCGGCGGCGGGCGATTTCGGGTGGAAGCTGGGGGCGGTTTGTCATGCCGCCGCTTTATCCTGCGCGCGCGTCCGACGCAATTCCCGGCATCATGCCGCCAATGGCACGAATTGTCTGCATCCGGTTCTTGAACCCGCGCGTCCTTGTCGCATGATCAACCGCGAAACGGACGAGGGCGCAGATGGACGGATCATGGGACCAATTGATGCGGCTGCTGTCCAACCGCGGCCTTGAATGGCTGCGCCAGCGTATCATGGCCCTGCCCGATCCCTGCCCGCTGGATCATCCCGACATCGGCGCGCTGGCGCTGGTGGGACAGATCGCACCGGTGCTGTCGGGCCTGCGCGGGCGCATCTCGCCGATCGAGGTGATCGTGCTGCGTCGCCTGACGCCAGATCTGGTACGTCAAGGCGCCATGCGCGTTCTTGACGGCGCGCGGGACGATGCGCTGGTCCGCCTGACGCTGGCGGGCGGTCTGGTCGCCCAGATGGACCCCCTGTGGCAACTGGCCTGCGAGGCGCTGGCCGACGACCCCGCCCTGCCCCTGCCGCACAGGTTGGCGCTGTCCGACGACCCCGTCCTGCTGGCACAGGCCGAGGCCGTGCTAACCACGCCCCCGACCTCGATCACCCCCGATCACGTGGCACAGGTGGCGCAGCTGCTGATGCAGCTTTATCATCATGGCGCGCGGCGTCCCCGTCTGTCCCACCCGCGCGCCTATACGCTGATCTTCGACCACCTGAGAATGCTGGCAACCTGGGCGCAGGGCGCGGGATGCACGGGGTCGGTTGCCCGGATCGCGTTCTGCCTGCGGCTTCTGGACGACGACCACCCGGTGGCGGACATGCTGTCCGACTTGATCCAGGTCCAGCGGCCCGACGGATCATTTCCCGTCAGGCTGGGTTTTGCCACCGCGGACCAGACGTTCGCGGATGCGGTCCAGCCGACGGTCCATGTGGCGATGGCGCTGCACATGGCGGCGTGGAAACGCTGGCGCGGTCCCGCGCCCGTCTGGCTGCAGCCCCATCCCGTCCAGGCCACCGCCCGCCAGCTGGCCGACCGGATCGCCGCGATGGACATCCCCAAGGCGCAGGCCCTGCACGCGGCAACCAGCCTGACCCGCGCGACCGGAGAGAACTGGTTCGCCCGCCTGTCCCCCGCGCGCCAGGCGGTGCCCGATGACCTGACCCGATTGGCGCGCATCTGCTTTCGCGACGCGGTCGCGGCCCGGCATCTGCGCGCATGGCTTGGCCTGACGCGTCACGGTGACCGCCCGTCCGGCCTGGACGGACCCGAGGCCGCATGGCTGACCGGGCGCATCGTGGCCATCGCGACCCCCCTGCCGGATGCCGTGATGCGGCTGTGGGACCGCGCCGCGCTGGCCGGTGACGTCGCGGCCTTCACCGACTGCGCCCGCATCGCGCAGCATCACGCGGACGGCCCGGCCAGCCCCGCGGTCCGCGCCATGACCCGCCGCCTGTGCGTCGAGGCACTGACGCAGGATGCGCCCCTGCCCCGGATGCTGGACAGCCTGGATCGCCTGACCCTGCTGTCCCGCCTGTTTGAACCGGAAGCCAAAGAAGTGGCCGCCGCCTGATCGGGTCAGAACAACCCCTCGACCTGTCCCAGATCATCCAGCCGGATGACCTCGGCCGCGGGGCGGCGCGGCAGGCCCGGCATGGTCATGATCTGCCCGCAGATCGCCACCACAAAGCCCGCGCCCGCGTTCAGCCGCACCTCTCTCACCGGTATGACATGCCCGGTGGGCGCGCCGCGCAGGTCCGGATCGGTCGAAAAGCTGTACTGCGTCTTGGCGATGCAGACCGGCATATGCCCATGGCCCGCCGCCTGCCAGGCGGCCAGCTGATCCAGGACGCCGGGACCGGGTTCGACCCGCGCGGCGCGGTGGATATGGGTGCAGACCGTCTGGATCTTGTCCCACAGCGGCATCGCGTCGGGGTAAAGCGGCGCGAATGCCGCAGGCTGTTCCGCCAGGGCGACGACCGCGCGGGCCAGATCCTCGGCACCGGCGCCACCCATGGCCCAGTGCCGCGCCAGGATGGCCTGCACCCCCTGTTCGGCGCAGTAGTCCTGCAGGGCCGCGATCTCGGCCGGCGTGTCGCCGTCGAAATGGTTCAGCGCCACGACGACCGGCAGGCCAAAGCTGCGGATGTTCTCGATGTGCCGGCCCAGATTGGCGCAGCCCGCGGTGACCGCCGCGACGTCTTCCGCCGCCAGATCGGCCTTGGCCACGCCGCCGTTCATCTTCAGCGCCCGCACCGTGGCCACCAGCACGACGGCCGCTGGCGCAAGCCCCGCAAGGCGGCACTTGATGTTCAGGAACTTCTCGGCCCCCAGATCGGCGCCGAAGCCCGCCTCGGTCACCACGTAATCGGACAGGCGCAGGGCTGCGCGGGTCGCGATGACGCTGTTGCAGCCATGGGCGATATTGGCGAAGGGGCCGCCATGAACCAGCGCCGGGTTGTTCTCCAGCGTCTGGACCAGGTTCGGCTGCAACGCGTCCTTCAGCAGAACGGTCATCGCGCCATCTGCCTGCAGATCGCGCGCGGTGACGGGTTGGCGGTCGCGGGTATAGCCCACGACGATCCGGCCAAGCCGATCCTGCAGATCGGCCAAATCACGCGACAGGCACAGGATCGCCATCACCTCGGACGCGACGGTGATGTCGAAACCGGTCTGGCGCGAAAACCCGTTCGCCGCACCGCCCAGCCCCACGACCACATCGCGCAACGCGCGGTCGTTCATGTCCATGACCCGCCGCCAGGTGATGCGCCGCGTGTCCAGGTCAAGCGCATTGCCCCAGTGGATGTGGTTGTCGATCATTGCGGCCAGCAGATTGTGGGCCGAGGTGATGGCATGGAAATCGCCGGTGAAGTGAAGGTTCATCTCCTCCATCGGCACGATCTGCGCGCGCCCGCCGCCGGCCGCGCCGCCCTTCATGCCGAAGTTCGGGCCCAGGCTGGCCTCGCGGATGCAGATGGTGGCACGGTGGCCGATCCGGTTCAGCGCATCGCCCAGGCCCACGGTCGTGGTGGTCTTGCCCTCTCCCGCAGGGGTCGGGTTGATGGCGGTGACCAGGATCAGGCGGCCTTCGGGGCCGGTCAGACCGGCCAGCGCGTCATGGGTGATCTTGGCCTTGTCATGACCATAGGGCAGGATCTGATCCGGCGTCAGGCCAAGACGGGCGGCGATGTCGTTGATCGGCCGCTTGGTCGCGGCGCGCGCGATCTGAAGGTCGGTCTGCATGTCCTAGCGCACCACCATGACCGAGACCGGCGAATGGCGCACGACCGCGTTGGCATCGCGGCTGACCAGGATGCTGCGCAGCTCGTCCGGCTTGTCGCTGGCCATCACGATCAGGTCCGCCTTGTGCCGGGCCGCGGCCTTGAGGATCGTCTCGGCCACATGCCCGTGGCCGACATGCACCTGCACGCGCGACTGGTCGGGGAAATGCTGGCTGGCGAAATCGTCCAGTGCGCCCTTCATCTTCTGCAGGGCCTTCTGTTCGTACCCCTTGGGCAGGAAGGTCGCCACCATCGAGCTGCCGAAATCATGCACGATCCCCAGCAGGTGGATCACGCCCTGGTCCCCCGCCAGCCGCATCGCGGCCGGCAGGGCCTTTTCCCAGCTTTCGGGATGCTGAAGGTCGATCGGCAACAGCACGACGTCATGCATGGCGCGGTCCTTTCACGGGCTGGGGGCGCGTCTCGCGCCGACGCTGCGACCAGATCACCAACCCCATCAGCAGGAAGGCCGGGATATAGATCCAGTACCGCGACGGCGCCGCCGCCGGGGCGTTCACGGCAAGCACCGTCTGATCCCAGTCCAGCCCCGCCGCCTGCGCCGGGCTGTCGAACGCCACGTTATCGATCAGCGTGCGATCACCGTCCTGGATCAGGGTGATGCCCGCGGCCTCCAGCCGTTCCTCTCCGGTGGCGCCTTCGGGGACGGGCAGCAGGGCCGTGAACTCAACGGGGTTGCCGATGTCGTTCAGCCCGGCGATGCGCAGGCGCAGGCCGTCGCCGACCTCGCTGTCCTCCAGCGCCTGGACCAGTTCCGCGCCCGAACGCTCCTCGAACGGCGGGAAGACGTAGCCCCAGAAGAAGCCGGGTCGGAAGATGGTAAAGGCGATCACCAGCAGCAAGACCGTCTCCCACAGCTTGCTGCGGACCAGGAACCAGCCCTGGGTCGCGGCCGCGAACAGCAGCATCGCGATGGTCGCCGTGATGAAGACAAAGATCCCCTGCCCCCAGCCCACGTCGATCAGCAGCAGATCGGTGTTGAAGATGAACAGGAACGGCAGGACCGCCGTGCGCATGCTGTAGCCGAAGGCGACGACCCCGGTCTTGATCGGATCGCCCCCCGACACGGCGGCCGCGGCAAAGGATGCAAGGCCCACGGGCGGGGTCACGTCGGCCATGATGCCGAAATAGAACACGAACAGGTGCACCGCGATCAGCGGCACGATCAGCCCGTTCTGCTGACCAAGCGTCACGATGACCGGCGCCAGCAGTGCCGAGACGACGATATAGTTCGCCGTCGTCGGCAGACCCATCCCCAGGATCAGCGACAGGACCGCGGTCAGGCCAAGGATGGCCAGCAGATGGCCGCCCGACAGGACCTCGACCACCTCGGCCAGGGCCGATCCGACGCCGGTCTGGCTGACCGCACCCACGATGATGCCCGCGGTCGCCGTGGCGATGCCGATGCCGATCATGTTGCGTGCGCCCGAGATCAGCCCGTCCACCAGATCGTCGAACCCGGCACGCAATGCGCGCCCGGTGCGGGCGTTTCCGGTGCGGTCGGACCCGCGCAACAGCACCATCAGCGGTCGCTGCGTCAGCAGGATGAAGATCATGTAGGCGGTGGCCCAGAAGGCCGACAGGCCCGGCGACAGGCGGTCGACCATCAGGGCCCAGACCAGCACGACCACCGGCAGGATGAAGTGCAGACCCGACCGGACCGTCGGCCCCGGCAGCGGCAGTTCCGTCACCGGCGCGTTGGGATCGTCGATCTGCAGCGGCTCCTCGCGCGATGCGACCCACAGCAGGCCGACATAGGCCGCCGTCAGGACGGCAAACACCACGTAGGGGGCGGCCGCACCGAATGCGGGCCGGATCCAGCCCATCAGATAATAGACCGCCAGCGACAGCGCGCAGATGCCCGCGATCAGGAAGGCCGCGAACATCAGCCGGCGCAGCAGCGGCGGCGGCGTATAGGCACGTGGCAGGCCCTGCATCCCGGCCTTCATGGCCTCCAGATGCACGATATATACCAGTGCGATATAGCTGATCGTGGCGGGCAGGAAGGCGTGCTTGACGACGTCGAAATAGGGAATGCCCACATACTCGACCATCAGGAAGGCTGCGGCGCCCATGACGGGCGGCATGATCTGCCCGTTGACCGACGACGCGGTTTCGACCGCCCCGGCCTTTTCGCTGGAAAAGCCCACCTTCTTCATCAGCGGAATGGTGAAGGTGCCCGTGGTGACCACGTTGGCGATGGACGAGCCCGAGATCAGGCCGGTCATGGCGCTGCTGACGACGGCGGCCTTGGCAGGCCCGCCGCGCAGGTGGCCCATCAGCGAAAAGGCGACCTGGATGAAATAGTTGCCCGCGCCCGCCTTGTCCAACAGCGCGCCGAACAGCACGAACAGGAACACGAAGCTGGTCGACACCCCAAGGGCGATGCCGAACACGCCTTCGGTCGTGACCCACTGGTGGTTGGCGACCTCGGCCAGCGAATTGCCGCGATGCGCGATGATCGACGGCATGTAGGGGCCCAGGAAGGTATAGGCCAGAAACACCGTGGCCACGATCATCAGGGCCGGTCCAAGGCTGCGGCGCGTGGCCTCCAGCAGCAGCAGGATGCCCACGACCGCCACGATCAGGTCCGTGGTGATCGGCGCGCCGACCCGGCGGCCAAGCGCGTCGCTGTTGATAAAGACGTACATGGTGACGACCACGCCGGCCAGCGCCAGCAACCATTCCCATGGCGGAACGCGGGTCTTGGGGCTGCCCAGCAGCACGGCCGCGACGACGCCCGCCCCGGCCAGTGCCAGCCACCACAGCGGCATCGCGGCGGGCGCGCCATAAATGAACAGCCCGGACAGGATCACCGGAACCGACACACCAAGGGCCAGCTGGAAAGGCGACTTCTCAGCGGGATAGGCCATGAAAGCCAGAAACAGCGCGAAGGCCAGATGGACCGCGCGGGCATCCGTGGCGCTGATGATGGCAAAGTTCAGCATGAAGGGCAGCGGCGAGGCGATCCACAGCTGGAACAGCGACCAGCACAGGGCCACCCCCAGGATCAGCTTGCCCACGAAACCCGGCGGAGTGCGCGCGCCCGTGTCCGACGAGGCAACCAGTTCGTCCAGTTCCTCCTGAGTCAGGGCGCCGTGGCCCGACGCCTGCATCTCGACCGCGCTGGCCTGCTGCTGGCGCTCCCTGGTCTTGTCGTCGTCGCTCATCACGGCACCCCCTGCGATGCATCTTGTTGTTCGTTGGTCATGATGAAGGGCGGCCCGATGGGGCCGCCCCGGTCAGGCCTGGATTACTGGATCCAGCCCTGTTCGCGATAGTAGCGCTCGGCACCGGGGTGCAGGGGCGCGCTGTTGCCGTCGGCGATCATCTCCTCGGGGGTCAGCGAGGCGAAGGCCGGGTGCAGGCCCTTGAAGCGATCGAAGTTGTCGAAGACCGCCTTGACGACCTGGTACACCGTCTCGTCCGGGATCGCGGCCGAGGTCACGAAGGTCGCCTTGACGCCGAAGGTCTCGGTGTCGTCGTCGTTGCCGGCGTACATACCGCCGGGGATCACGACCTTGGAGTAGAACGGATTGTCCGCGATCAGCTTGTCGATCGCCTCGCCGGACACGTCGACCAGGGTCGCATCCACGGTCGAGGTCGCTTCCTGGATCGAACCGTTGGGATGGCCCACGGTATAGCTGATGGCATCGACCTGGTTGTCGCCCAGGGCAGCCGACTGTTCGGCGGGGCGCAGTTCCGACGACAGCGCAAAGTCGTCCATGCTCATGCCCATGGCTTCCAGGACGACCTCGAACGTGCCGCGCGATCCGGAACCGGGGTTGCCGACGTTCACGCGCTTGCCTGCCAGGTCGGTGAAGGTCTCGACGCCGCTGTCGGCGCGAGCAACGACCGTGAAGGGCTCGGGGTGGACGGCGAACACGGCGCGCAGGTCGGTGAAGGCATCGCCCTCATAGTCCGAGCTGCCGTTATAGGCGTGGAACTGCCAGTCGGACTGGGCCACGCCCATCGTCATGCCGCCGGACCGGATCTGGTTGATGTTGTCGATGGATCCACCGGTCGCGGGCGCGGTGCAGCGCAGGCCGGTGGTCGCCGTGTCGCGGTTCACCAGGCGGCAGATCGACTGACCCACGACGTAATAGACGCCCGTCTGGCCGCCGGTGCCGATGGTGATGAACTGTTCTTCCTGCGCCATCAGCGGCGTGGCACCCAGTGCCATGGCGGTGCTCAGCAGGATCGGTTTCAATTTACCCATGTCGGCGTCTCCCTAACGATGATTGGCGGGAAGGCATGACAGGCGCGTTCCCGCTGGATGGTCTTATCGTCACGGATGCGTGTGCGAAACACAAGCCCGCACGGCCACAAAGCGTCCTGGGCGTGGACCTGGCCTTGATCAGCCCAGCAGGGTCGCCACGCGGTCCCGCAGCACGGGCAGCAGGTCGGTCGCGAACCACGGGTTGGCGCGCAGCCATCCGGTGTTGCGCCAGCTGGGATGGGGCAGCGGAAACACCGCGGGCGCATGGGTGCGCCAGTCTCGGACGGTCTGCGTCACGTTTCGCGCGCCCAGATGCCACCGCATCGCGTGCCCGCCGACCAGCAGGGTCAGCTGCGGGTTCAGCTGGTCCATCACCTGCCGCCGCCACGTCGCCGCGCAGATCGGCGGGGGCGGCAGGTCCGCTCCCTTGGCGTCGTAACCCGGAAAGCAGAAGGCCATCGGCACGATCGAGATCCGGTCGCGGTCATAGAAAATGTCCGGCTCCACCCCCATCCAGTCGCGCAGCCTGTCGCCGGAACGGTCGGTGAAGGGCCGCCCGCTGTCATGGACCCGCGCCCCCGGCGCCTGCCCCACGATCAGGATCCGCGTTCCCGGCCGGAACCAGACCACCGGTCGGGGCGCATGGCGCGTGGCGGTCACGGCAAAGCGGTCCGCGCACAGCCTGCAGGCACGGATACGCTCGGTCAGCGGGGCGTCGTGATGATACATGCGTCGCATTTATGGCGAAATTGCGGCGATATAAGGCTGGTCAGATCACAAATTATCGGGCCCGATGGCAAGACTGGACACCCCGTCCGCCCCACCCTAATGTCGCCTTGGCAGTCGAGGCACCCGGCATGGCACGCCTCGTGCCGAAACGCGTTGGTATAACAAGGCCATGCTTGAATTCGACAATGTGTCCAAATCGTTCTGGACCGGCAAGCAGCACAAGATCATCCTCGAGCAGGCCTCGTTCAGGGTCGAGCTGGGGCAATCGCTTGGCATCCTGGCCCCCAACGGCACCGGCAAGACCACCCTGGTGAACATGATGTGCGGGCTGGAAAAGCCCGACGAAGGCAAGATCCGCCGCGAATGCCGCATCTCGTTTCCCCTGGGGTTCATGGGTGGCCTGGTCACGCGCCACACCGGCAACGAGAACGCGCGTTACATCGCGCGCATCTATGGGCTGGACCCTGATTACGTCGCGGCCTTCACGCGGTGGCTGTGCGACATCCACGAATATTTCGACATGCCGGTCGGCACCTATTCCACGGGCATGCGGCAACGGTTCAACTTCTCGCTGCTGCTGGCGCTGGATTTCGACATCTACCTGATCGACGAGGGCATGCCCCAGACCACGGATGTGGAATTCAATCGCAAGGCCGGTCGCGTCCTGTTCGAGCGGCTTCAGACCGCAACCACGGTGATCGTGTCCCACCAGCCCAGCACGATCGAGAAGTTCTGCAACCGCGCCGCGATCCTGCGCGATGGCAGGTTGTATCTGTTCGAGACCCTCGACGAGGCCAAGCAATATTATGACTACACCTCCTAAAGCGCGCCGGTACAACACGCAGGCGATGGCCTCGATCACGCCCCAGACGCCCCCGCCGGCGGAACCGACCGCATCGGACAGCCCCGCGCCGCCCCGGCTGGAGGTCGCGCGCCGCAGCGATGCCCCCGCCTCTGACGCGTCCGAACGCCAGGCGCGGCTGGAACGGTTCCTGGCCACCGAACCGATCGACGACGGCCTGGGTGATTTTCGCCTGACCAAGCCCGCAGCGCCGTCCCCCGAAAAGGACATGCCGGCCGCCCCCCCTGCGGATTCTGGCGACATGGAGGCGCGACTGGCCGCCATCCGCGCAGAGAAGCTGACCGAACGCCAGCTGCGCATCGCTAAGCGCATCGCCGCCTTGCACCAGATCGAGGTTTCCTCGGCCGAGGAGGCCGTGCTGCGTCTGCGCGAGCGGGGGATCGATCCGTCCCATCGCACCGCCGTCGGCAGCATCTTGTCGTCGGAGGGCACGCGCGCGCAGGCCGCCCCCTCACCCAACGCGCCCGCCGTGCGGCAGGCCCCCGTGCCGTCGATCCTACCCGACCGCAGCCCGGCGCCCCCCGGCCGCCCCGCCCTGCCGTCCCGCGAGGAACTGACCGAAGAAAAGCGCGCCGCCGAAATCTATCGCATCCAGCGCGACCTGGCCCGCCGCCGCCGCCGTCGCATGGCAATGCTGGCGATGCGGCTGGCGCTGTTCGTGTTCCTGCCGACCGCACTGGTCGGCATCTATTACGGCCGCTATGCCTCTCCGCTTTACGCAACGGTATCGCAGTTCCAGATCCAGTCGGCCGAAAGCGGATCCGGCGCCAGCGGGCTCAGCGGGATGCTGGGCGGGTCGGGCCTGGGCACGAACCAGGACGCGGTCGCGGTGCAAAGCTATCTGACATCGCGCGACGCGATGCTGCGGCTAGACGAGGATCTGGGCTTCCGGCGCGCCTTCCAGGACCCGTCGGTCGATGCGATCAAGCGCCTGCCCGCGGATGCCACAAACGAGGCCACGTTCAGCCTGTACAAGGATTCCGTCAAGATCGGCTATGACCCGACCGAAGGCGTGCTGAACATGGAGGTCATCGCGCCCGACCCGCAGCTAAGCGAACAGTTCTCGCGCGCGCTGATTTCCTATGCGGAACAGCTTGTTGACGCCCTGACCTCACGCATGCGCTCCGACCAGATGGACGGCGCGCGCGAGACCTATCAGGACGCCGAGGAGAAGATGCTGGCCGCCCAGCTTCGCGTCCAGGAGTTGCAGGAGAGGCTGGGCGTCCTGGACCCTGTCGCGGAAAGCGGCGTGGTCATGGCGCAGGTCAGCATGCTGGAAGGCCAACTGGCCGAAAAGCAGCTGGAACTGGGCCAGTTGCTGTCGAATGCCCGCCCCCTGCAAAGCCGCGTCGATGCGGTAGAGGGCGACATCGCCCGCCTGCGTGACCTGATCACCCAGACCCGCCAGCAGCTGACGCAGGGCAACGACACCCGCAACTCTCTGGCCGCCATCGGCGGAGAGCTGCGCGTCGCCGAGGCCGAGATGCTGACCCGCCAGGAAATGCTGGCCGCCGCCGCCGCCCAGATGGAGACCGCGCGCATCGAGGCGAACAAGCAGGTCCGCTATCTGTCGCTGTCCATCGCGCCCATCCCGCCGGATGAGGCCACCTATCCGCGCGCTTTCCAGAACACCCTGGTGGCATTCCTGGTGTTTTCGGGTATCTATCTGATGCTGTCGCTGACGGCCTCCATCCTACGCGAACAGGTATCGACATGACGACTGCCAAGCATATCCCCATCGGTTCGATCACTTGCGGCAACAACCTGCCGCTGACGGTGATCGCCGGACCCTGCCAGCTGGAAAGCCTGGACCACGCGCTGATGATCGCCGAAGTGATGGCCAAGGCCTGTGCCGATGCCGGGGCGTCCTTCGTCTTCAAGGCAAGCTATGACAAGGCGAACCGCACCTCTTTGTCGGGTCGCCGAGGCTTAGGCATCGACGAGGGGCTGGAGATCCTGGCCGCGGTCCGCGAGAGGTTCGGCTGCCCCGTGCTGACCGACATTCATGACGCCGACCAGGCGGTGCGCGCCGCGCAAGTGGTCGATGTGATCCAGATCCCCGCGTTTCTGTGCCGCCAGACCGATTTGTTGCTGACTGCGGGCCGCACCGGCGCGGTGGTCAACATCAAGAAGGGTCAGTTCCTGGCCCCTTGGGACATGCCCAACGTCGCGGACAAGGTCGCCTCGACCGGGAACGAAAACATCCTTCTGACCGAACGCGGGGCGAGCTTCGGCTATAACACGTTGGTGGCCGACATGCGGTCGCTGCCGATCATGGCGCGCACCGGCTATCCGGTGATCATGGACGCGACCCATTCGGTCCAGCAGCCGGGCGGTCAGGGCGGCAGTTCGGGCGGACAACGTGAATTCGCCCCGGTCATGGCACGGGCCGCGGTGGCCTTGGGCGTGGCCGGCGTCTTCATCGAAACGCACGAAGCCCCCGACACCGCGCCGTCCGACGGGCCGAACATGATCCCGCTGGACCGCATGTCCGCGCTGATCGCATCGCTGATGGCCTTCGACCGGCTGGCAAAGGCGGACCCGCTCCCGGCATGATCCGCGTACTGCTGATCCTATTGACGTTGGCGGCCCCCGTGGCCGCCCAGGTCGCCGATCCATCAGCACCGTCGACGCCAAGCGGCGCGATCTCGACACAGGACAATCGGGCGACGGACCTGGCAATCCTGTCGCGGATTTCCAGCATCCTGGCGCAAGTCCCTGAATTTGATGGCGTCCGTGCCAGTGTCGATGCGGGGATCGTGACCCTTGTCGGCGAGGTGACCGAACAGCAGACCATCTCGCGCCTCGAGTCGTTGCTTGCGCGTGTCGAGGGGGTCGTCGCGATCGAGGATCAGGTAACCCTGTCTACAGACCTGGGCACGCGGCTGGTTTCGGTCCGCGACAGGTTTCAGTCCCGCCTGACCGCTGTTATCGCGGGACTGCCCTTCATGGCACTGGGCCTGGCCGTGGGGGCGATAATCGTGCTGGCGGGCGGCTGGCTGTCGCGGCGGGAACGAACCCTGTCGGGGATCGCACCGAACCCCTTCATCGCCGGGTTTCTGGCGCAGACGATCCGGCTGACCGCATGGATCGTTGCGCTTGTTGTGGCGCTGGACCTGATGGGCGCGCGGGCTCTGTTGGGGACATTGCTGGGTGCGGCGGGCATCTTCGGCCTGTCGCTGTCCTTTGCGGCCCGCGACACGATCGAAGGATTCGTGGCCACGATGCTGCTGTCGCTGCGCCAACCCTTCAACCCGAACGACCTGATCGAGGTGAACGGCCTGCGCGGTCGGGTGATCCGCCTGACCAGTCGCGGCACCACCCTGCTGACGCTGGACGGCAATCACATCCGCATCCCGAACCAGATCATCTACAAGGCCGTCTTGACCAATTACACGCGCAACCCCGAACGTCGCTTTATGGTCGACCTGACCATCGACCCCGGCGCCGATCTGGGCCGCGCGCGCGACCTGGTGCTCAGGACGCTGGCGGGGATGGATTTCGTGCTGAAGCGTCCCGAACCCGTCGCCTGGCTGGATGCCCAGGGACCGGATCACGTGGTCATCCGCGCCGGGGGGTGGGTCTCGCAGGACGGCACCGATTTCGACCTGGCGCGTGGAGAAGCGTTTCGCCTGCTGCGCCATGCGCTGGACAGCAAGGGCTACCTGGTGCCGGAACCCGTCCACCGCATCCGCCTGGAACAGCCCGAGGCGGAGGCGCGTCCAAGCCCTGCCCGCCCCTCACGCCCCGCCGATGCGCGCCTGTCCGACCTGAACCCCGACGCCGCGTTCGAGGAGATGGTCGAACGGGGTCGCATCGATGACGGACGCGACCTGCTCAGCCCGACGCCACGGACCTAGGCGGCGCGCCCGGCGGCATCCGCTGACGCCCAGGCCCACTGAAAATTATAGCCGCCCAGCCACCCCGTCACGTCGACGCATTCGCCGATGAACGCCAGTCCGGGCACCTGGCGCGCCTGCATGGTCCGCGCGTCCAGATCGCGCGTATCCACGCCGCCCAGGGTCACTTCGGCGGTGCGATAGCCTTCGGTCCCCACGGGTCGGACCTGCCACCGGTTCACACGCGCGCCCAGCGCGTCCAGCCGGGCGTTCGACTGATCGGCCAGCCGCGCCTGTGCCAAGCCCGCGTCCGCCGCCACGGATTGCGCAAGGCGTTCCGGCAGCATCTGGGCCAGGACGGTCGCCACCTGCGCCTTGCCGCCGCGTGCGGCCTTCAGGTCGGCGGCGATGTCGCGGTCGGGCGCAAGATCGATGGTCAGCACTTCGCCCGCCTGCCAGAAGCTTGATATCTGCAGGATCACCGGGCCGCTCAACCCGCGATGCGTGAACAGCAGCGCATCGCGAAAGCTGCCCCTGCCATGCGTGATCCGCGCCTCGACCGACAGCCCGGCCAGCGGACGGCACAGCGCCAGATCCTGTTCCGCAAAGGTCAGCGGCACCAGCGCGGGCCGCGTATCGACAAGACGTAACCCGAACTGACGCGCCAGATCATAGCCTAGCCCCGTCGCCCCGATCTTGGGGATCGACTTGCCGCCCGTCGCCACGACGACCCGACCCGTGCTGATCGGCCCGCCGGAGGTCGCGACCACGAACCGATCACCATCCTGGCTGACGCCGTCGATGCGCGTGCCAAGGCGCAGGTCTGCCCCGGCCATGCGATCCAGCAGCATGTCGGTGATCTGCGTGGCCTTGCCGTCGCAGAACAGTTGCCCCTGGGTCTTTTCATGCCAGGCGATTCCCGCCCGGTCGACCAGATCGACAAAGGCCTGCGGACGATACCGCGCCAAGGCACTGGCTGCGAAGCGCGGGTTGTCCGACAGGAAACGGTCCGGCCCGGTCGCGAAGTTGGTGAAATTGCACCGCCCGCCGCCGGAAATGCGGATCTTTTCGGCGGGCGTCGGCGCATGATCCAGCACCACGACCCGCCTGCCCTGCGCGACGGCAGAGCCTGCGCAGAATAATCCGGCCGCCCCGGCCCCCAGAATGACGATATCGGCATGTTCCATGGCGCGTCGATACCGGGGCTTTGGGACGGGGGCAAGATTTCTGCATTTTTCGTCTTGCACCCATCTGCGGGCTTGGGTAATCACCCTCCACAGTTGGGGCGTGGCCAAGTGGTAAGGCATCGGTTTTTGGTACCGTGTACCGTAGGTTCGAATCCTACCGCCCCAGCCAATATCCAGAAAGTCGAATAATCAGCCGTACTTGGCTGCCATACATCATGTCGCCTACGCCGACATGATGCTGCGCACGGCCTCGGCGGCCAAGGGTGCGTTGCGGCGGCGGAACTCCTCCGGATCCCACTCCGACAGCGATCCGGCGATGTGGATCGCGGCGATCGGGCGGCCCGATGCGTCCGGGATCGCCACGCCAAGGGCCACCTCTCCCATCAGGATCTGCTCCAGCGCCAGCGCGTGGCCGGCCTCTCGCGCCAACGCGACCTGGTCGCGGATCGCCTGGGGATCGGTCAGGGTCCGGGGCGTCAGCGGCCGAAGACTGGCCTGGTCCAGGATCTGGTCGACCTCGGTCGGGGGCAGCATCGCCATGACCGCCCACCCGCCCGACGTGCAGGTCGTGGGCACGCTGTTGCCCACCAAGGTCGCAAAGAACGTCTCGCGCTTGCTTTGCATCCGGGCGGCATAGACCATGCGCTGACCATCGAACAGTGACAGGTCGACCCGTTCGCGGACGTTGCGACGCAGGTCCAGCAGGATCGGACTGGCGCGACGCACCAGCGGGTTCAGGCGCAGATAGTCGTGCGTCAGGTCCAGGATCGGCAGGTCCAGACGAAAGCCGCGACCATCCTCGGCCAACGTCAGATAGCCCAGCTTGCGAAAGGTGTGCACCAGACGCTGCGCCGCGCTGCGCGTCAGCCCGGTCCGCGTGGCGATCTGGCCAAGCGACAGTGCCCCGTCGGCATCGCGAAACGCTTCCAGAACGCTCATTCCGCGGGCAAGGGATTGGACGAACAAGGCATTCTCTGCCTGCGGACCGTCCGGATCGTGATTCTTGCGCTGCATGCAATCTCCGACATTGACATGATCAATTTTGGGTTAATACACTCGTGATACAATGCAACTGTATCGGATGACAATACATTGCTGACCCAGACGATTCCTGCCCGTCCTTTGCGGATCGCCCTTGCGGGCTTCGTTCATGAGAGCAATTCCTTTGCCCCAAGCCCCGCCGACATGGCGGCCTTTGAACAGGGCGGCGGCTATCTGCCTCTGTGCCGCGGGGCGCAGATCATCGATCGGGCGCGGGACGTGAACCTGCCGATCGCCGGCGTCATCGCGCATGGCGAAAAGCAGGGCTGGCAGATGGTGCCTGTCGTCTGGGCCGGTGCGGTCCCATCCGCGCCGGTGACCGCCGATTGCTACGCCGCCCTGACCGAGGAGATCGTCCAAGGCCTGCGCGATGCGGGGCCACTGGACGGCGTCTTTATGGACCTGCATGGCGCGATGGTGGCCGATGGGGCGCCGGACGGCGAAGGCCTGCTGTTGGAGCGGGTGCGCCAGGCAGTCGGGCCGAATACGCCTGTCGTCGCGGCGCTGGACCTGCACGGCAACATCACGGCGCGGATGGTGGACAATGCCGACCTAATGGTGGGGTTCCGCACCTATCCGCATGTCGACATGGCCCTGACCGGGCATCGTGCGGCTCAGCAACTGGACCGCCTGATGAGCGGCGCGCCTAACGCCAAGGCGTTCCGGCAGCTGGATTTTCTGATCCCGATCGCCTGGCAGGCGACCGATGCACAGCCCGCAGCCGGGCTTTATGACCGGGTTGCCGCCTGCGACGGTCAGGGCTGTGCGTCGCTGTTCGTGGGGTTTCCCGCGGCCGATTTCGCCGACTGCCGCCCCTCGGTCATCGCCTATGCCCAGACGCAGGCACAGGCCGATGCGATGGCCGACGGCTTGGCACAGGCCCTGCGCGAGGCCGAACCCGCGTTCCGCGGCGAATGCCATAGCGCCGCGGGCGGGGTGGCAGAGGCGATGCGCCGCGCAACAGATCGGCCGGTGATCCTGGTCGACACGCAGGACAATCCCGGCGCAGGCGGCAATTCCGACACGACCGGCATGCTGCGCGCCCTGGTCGAGGCCGATGCCCGGGACGCGGCCATCGGCCTGATCATCGATCCGGAGGCGGCGGCGGCGGCCCATGCCGCGGGGGTGGGCGCGACCATCGATCTGGCCCTAGGCGGTCGGTCCGGCATTCCGGGCGATGCGCCATTTCAGGGCCAATTCACCGTGGACGCGCTGTCCGACGGGGCCTGCCATGCCACGGGCCCGTTCTATGGCGGCGCGCATCTGGCGCTTGGGCCGTCCGCCTGCCTCAGCATCGGGGGCGTGCGGGTCGCCGTCGCGTCGGAAAAGGCGCAGATGGCGGATCGGCAGATGTTCCGCTTCCTGGGGATCGTTCCCGAGGAGCAGGCCATCCTGGTCGTAAAAAGCTCGAACCATTTCCGTGCCGATTTCGCCCCCATCGCGGCGGCGATCCTGACCTGCGCCGCGCCCGGGCCCATGCCCGTCAGCCCGGCCAGCCTGCCCTTTCGCAACCTTGCCCCCGGCATCCGGCTTGAGCCGGGCGGCGCACCCTTCACACCCCCCGCGCAAGGCTGACGCCAAGATCACCCCGCGGACCCGTTCAACAGAGAGGACACCATGCTCAAGAAATTGACTGCCACGCTTCTGGCCTCGACCATGCTGACAGGCGCGGCCTGGGCCGAGACCACCGTCAAGGCCGTGATGCATTCCGGCCTGCGCGTGCTGGACCCCGTGATCACCACCGCCCACATCACGCGCAACCATGCCTACATGATCTATGACGTGCTGATCGCGCAGGATTCCGATTTCCAGCCGCAGCCGCAGATGGCCGACTGGACCATTTCGGACGATCAGCTGACCTATACCTTCACGCTGCGCGACGGGCTGACCTTCCATGACGGCGCGCCGGTGACGGCGGCCGATGCCGTGGCCTCGCTGCAGCGGTGGGGGCAGAAGGACGCGGGCGGACAGGTCATCATGGACCGCACCGCCAGCCTTGAGGCGACCGATGACAAGACGATCACCTGGACGCTGACCGAACCCTTCGTGCCGATGCTGGACGTGCTGTCCAAGCAGTCGGCCCTGCCCCCCTTCATCATGCCCGCCCGCGTGGCCGAGACCTCGGCCGACGAGGCGATCACCGAATACGTGGGCTCGGGGCCGTTCCGCTTTGTCGAGGCGGAGTTCCAGCCGGGGCTGATGGTCGTCTATGAGAAGTTCGACGAATACGTGCCGCGCGACGAACCCGCCGACTGGATGGCCGGCGGCAAGGTCGTCAATGTCGACCGCGTCGAATGGGTCAACATGCCCGACGTCCAGACCGCCGTGAACGCGCTGTCGGGCGGAGAGATCGACTATATCGAGGCGATGCAGGTCGACCTGATCCCGCTGCTGGAGGGTGATCCGAACATCGTCGTCGAAACGCGCGAGCCGACCGGCATGCAGACGATGACGCGGATGAACTTCCTGCACCCGCCCTTCGACAACGTCCAGGTCCGCCAGGCGGCCATCAAGGCGATCACCCAGGAACCGGTCCTGGCCGCGATGGTCGGCAACCCCGAATATTATTCGGTCTGCGGCGCCATCCTGGGCTGCGGCACGCCGCTAGAGAACGCGACCGGCACCGAAACCCTGACCCAGGGCGGCGGCGCCGAGGAGGCGCGGGCGCTGCTGGAACAGGCGGGCTATGACGGCACGCCGGTCGTGCTGATGGCGCCCACCGACATGGTGGCGCTGGCCACTCAGCCCGTCGTCGTGTCGCAGATGCTGCGCGAGGCCGGGTTCCAGGTCGAGCTGCAGCCGATGGACTGGCAGACGCTGGTCACCCGCCGCGCCAGCCAGGCGGCCCCGGCCGAGGGGGGCTGGAACGTGTTCATCACAAACTGGATGGTGCCGGAGATCTCGAACCCGATCTCGAACCCGATGCTGAACGGACGCGGCGACGACGCCTGGTTCGGCTGGCCCACCGACGAGACCATCGAGGGTCTCAAGGAGGAGTTCATCGACGCCCCCGACGCCACAGCCCAGGCCGCGGTCGCCGAGAAGATCCAGGCCCACGCCCTGGAGAACGGCTTGCTGATCCCTCTGGGTCAGTACACCCTGCCGCAGGCCCGCCGCACCACGATCACCGAGATGATCAACTCGCCCGTGCCGGTCTTCTGGGGCTTGCAGAAGTCCGAGTGATCGAAAGCAGGGGGCGGTCCCGCCGCCCCCCCACCCACCTGATCGGAGAAACCTGATGCTGGGGTACATCCTGCGGCGCATTCTGGCCGTCATTCCGGTGATGCTGCTGGTCGCCGTCTTCGTCTTCCTGCTGCTGCGCCTGACGCCGGGCGACCCGGCCGCGATCATCGCGGGCGACATGGCGACCCCCGCCCAGCTGGAGCGCATCCGCGAGGCCATGGGCCTGAACGACCCGCTGCACATCCAGTTCGTGACCTGGGTCGGACAGCTGCTGCGGGGCGATCTGGGCGTGTCGCTGATCTCGAACACGCCGGTGGCCACGATGGTCGCCGACCGCATCGCGCCGACCCTGTCCATCGCGGTGCTGACCATCGTGATGTCGGTCGCGATCGCCGTGCCGATGGGCGTGCTGGCCGCGTGGAAGCATCGCAGCATGGCCGATTACGCGGTGATGACCTTCTCGGTCTTGGGGTTTTCGGTGCCGGTCTTCGTGATCGGATACCTCTTCATCCTGGTCTTCTCGCTGCAGCTGGGCTGGTTCCCGGTGCAGGGATACACGCCCCTGTCGTCGGGCCTGGGCGGGTTTCTGTCAAATGCCTTCCTGCCCGCGCTGACGCTGTCCACCATCTATGTCGCGCTGATCGCGCGCATGACGCGGGCCAACATGCTGGAGGTGCTGGGCGAGGACTATATCCGCACAGCCCGCGCCAAGGGGGCCCCGGAACGCACCGTCCTGTTCCGCCACGCGCTGAAGAACGCGGCCGTGCCGATCCTGACCGTGATCGGCACCGGCTTTGCCCTGCTGATCGGCGGGGTGGTGGTGACCGAGACCGTCTTCAACATTCCCGGCGTGGGCCGCCTGACGGTCGATGCGATCCTGGCGCGCGACTATCCGGTCATCCAGGCGATGATCCTGCTGACCAGCTTCCTCTATGTGCTGGTGAACCTGCTGATCGACCTCAGCTACAGCCTCTTTGACCCAAGGATCCGTTACTGATGGCACAGGTACCGCAACCGACCTCGGCGATGCAGCCGGTCCTGCGCGCGCTGCGCCTGCCGCATCTGGGCGCAGGCAGCAAGATCGCGGCGCTGGTGCTGGCCGTCATCGTCCTCCTGACGCTGCTGGCGGGCTGGATCGCACCGCACGACCCGCTGGCGATGAACCCCATGGCCCGCCTGCAGGGCCCGATCGAGGGCCATCCCCTTGGCACCGACAATTTCGGCCGCGACATCTTCAGCCGCGTGCTGATCGGGGGACAGCTGTCGCTGATCATCGGCATCGCCACGGCGGTGGTGTCGGTCCTGCTGGGTCTGATCATCGGCATGATCGCGGGCTTCTTCCGCACGGCGGACGCGATCATCATGCGGGCGATGGACGCGCTTATGGCAATCCCCTCGATCCTGCTGGCCATCGCGCTGGTGGCGCTGAACGGCCCGTCGGTCGGATCGGTCATCGCCGCGATCACCATCCCAGAGATCCCCCGCGTCGTGCGCCTGGTCCGCGCCGTTGTCCTTTCCGCGCGCGAGGAGCCCTATGTCGAGGCCGCGATCGCGCTTGGCACGCCGATGCGCAAGATCCTGATACGCCACCTGGTGCCGAACACCACCGCGCCCCTGATCGTGCAGGGCACCTACATCCTGGCCAGCGCCATCCTGACCGAGGCGATCCTGTCCTTCCTGGGCGCAGGCGTCAGCACCGAGACCCCCACCTGGGGCAACATCATGGCCGAGGGTCGGCTGTTCTTCCGCATCAAGCCGGAGCTGATCCTCTATCCCGGCATCGCGCTGTCGCTGTGCATCCTGTCGATCAACCTTCTGGGCGACGCGGCACGCGACATGCTGGACCCGCGGCTGAAGAAAAGGGCAGGCTGATGCAGTTCAAGACACGCAACTTCGACGCGGCCGACGTGGTGCTTGAGGCCCGCGAGCTGACCGTGACCCTGCCCGAGACGCCGGGAAACCCCGCGGTCCTGAAGGGCATCGACGTGACCATCCGCGCGGGCGAGACCGTCTGCCTGGTGGGCGAATCCGGGTCGGGGAAATCCGTCACCTCGCTGGCGATCATGGGGCTGCTGCCCGACGCGCTGCGCGTCGCGGGGGGCACGATCCAGTTGCAGGGGCGCGACCTGTTGCCCCTGACACAGGCGCAGATGCGCGACCTGCGCGCGGCCCGCGTCGCGATGATCTTCCAGGAGCCCATGACCGCACTGAACCCGGTCCTGCGCGTGGGCGACCAGATCATGGAGGTGATGGAGCTGCACACCGACCTGCCCGCCGCGGAACGCCGCCGTCGCGCCGTGGCAATCATGGAGCAGGTCCATCTGCCCGATGTCGAGCGCATCTTCCGCAGCTATCCGCATCAGCTGTCGGGCGGCCAGCGCCAGCGGATCATGATCGCGATGGCCCTGGTACTGGAACCCGTCCTGCTGATCGCGGACGAACCCACGACCGCGCTGGACGTGACCACGCAAAAGCAGATCCTGGCGCTTATCGACGAATTGCAGCGCGACCATGGCACGGCGGTGCTGTTCATCACCCATGACATGGGCGTCGTCGCGGAAATTGCCGACACCGTCTATGTCATGAAGCAGGGAGAGATCGTCGAACATGGCGCGGTCGAGACGCTGCTGCGCAGCCCGCAGGCGGACTATACCCGCAAGCTGCTGAAGGCCGTGCCCAGCCTGTCGCCCCGCGAAGCCCGGCCCCAGGCGGCGGATGCCGTCCTGCGGGTCGAGCGGCTGAACAAGATCTATGGCGGCGGCGGCATCCTGCGCAAGCTGCCGCAGGCGCATGCCGCCCGCGACGTGACCTTCGCCCTGTCGCGCGGTCGCACCCTGGGGATCGTCGGCGAGAGCGGGTCCGGCAAGTCCACCGTCGCGCGCTGCATCATGCGGCTGATCGACCCCAGTTCGGGGCGCATCCTGCTGGACGATGCCGACATCGCGAACCTTTCGCGCGGCGCGTTGCGCCCGCACCGCCAGAAGCTGCAGGTGGTGTTCCAGGACCCGATGCGGTCGCTGAACCCGCGCTGGACCATCGGCGAAAGCCTGATCGAGGGGCCATTGAACTATGGCACCAGCCGTACGGACGCGATGGCCGAGGCCGCGCGCCTGATGGGCGTCGTGGGCCTGCCCGCCGACGCGCTGGCCCGCTATCCGCACCAGTTCTCGGGCGGGCAGCGGCAGCGCATCGCCATCGCCCGCGCGGTGATGATGCGCCCCGACGTGCTGGTCGCGGACGAGGCCGTGTCGGCGCTGGACGTGTCGGTGCAGGCGCAGGTGCTGGACCTTCTGGACCAGCTGCAGCGCGACCTGGGCATCGCCATCGTCTTCATCACCCACGATCTGCGCGTCGCCGCCCAGATCTGCGACGAGGTGATCGTCATGCAGCGCGGCGCCGTGGTGGAACACGGCCCCGCGGGCGAGGTGCTGGCCGCGCCCGCCCATCCCTATACCCGCGCCCTGATCGAGGCCGCTCCCGGCCGGTCATGGGACTTCCAGAACTTCCGTGCCATGCCAGAGGTGAGACATGCCGAACCTGCCTGAGATCGACGCCGCCGTCCCGGAACTGACCGAGATCTTCCGCGACCTGCACGCGCACCCGGAGATCGGCATGGAGGAGGTCCGCACCAGCGCGGTCGTCGCGGCCAAGCTGCGCGAATGGGGCGTGGACGAGGTCCACGAGGGCGTGGGCAGGACCGGCGTCGTGGGCATCGTGCATGGCCGGGGTCAGGGCAACCGCCGCATCGGCCTGCGCGCCGACATGGACGCGCTGCCGATCCAGGAGGCGACGGGGCTGGCCCATGCCTCGACCCAGGCCGGCAAGATGCATGCCTGCGGCCATGACGGGCATACGACGATGCTGCTGGGCGCCGCGCAGTATCTGGCGCGGACGCGCAATTTCGACGGCACCGCGGTCCTGATCTTCCAGCCCGCCGAGGAGGGCCTGGGCGGCGCCCGCGCCATGATCGCGGACGGGCTGTTCCAGCGCTTTCCGGTCGACGAGGTCTATGGCATGCACAACCAGCCGACCGGCCAGCCGGGCCGCGCGACGCTGTGCAAGGGGCCGGCCATGGCGGGGGCGTCCTTCTTCGACATCACCGTGACGGGCAAGGGCAGCCATGCCGCCATGCCGCAGCAGTCGCGCGACGCCCTGGTCGCGGCATCGGGGCTGGTCGGGCAGTTCCAGACGATCCTGGGCCGCAACGTCGCGCCGCTGGATCAGGCGGTTCTGTCGGTCACCCAGATCCATGCGGGCAGCGCCTACAACGTCGTGCCCGAGACCGCGACCCTGGCCGGCACGATCCGCTTCTTCCGCCCCGAGGTCCGCGACCTGATGCAGACGCGGATGCGCGCCATCTGCGACGGTGCCGCGCAGGCCTTCGATCTGCGGATCACCTGCGCGTTCCGCGAGATCTTCGACGTGCTTGTGAACGATGCCGACCTGTCGGACGCCTGGACCCAGGCCGCCGCCGACGTGCTGGGCGCAGACAATGTGCGCGACGATTCCCAGCCCTTCACCGGGTCCGAGGATTTTGCCGACATGCTGCAGCAGGTCCCCGGCGCCTATGGCAACCTTGGCCATGCGGGCACGGTGCCGCTGCACAATCCGGGCTTCGTGCTGGACGAGGGCATCCTGCCCGTCGGCGCGTCGATCTATGCGCGGCTGATCGAACGCCGCCTGCCGGTGGCGGCATGAGCGCGCTGCACCTGCCCTTCGACGCGGAGGAGATGCTGGCGGGCCTGCGCCCCTGGATCGAATGCGAAAGCCCGACCTGGGACGCGGGTGCCGTCAGCCGGATGATGGACCTGGCCGCGCGCGACCTGTCCGCGATCGGCGCCACGGTCGAGACGGTGCCGGGCACCAGGGGCTTCGGCACCTCGATCCGCGCGACCTTTCCGCATGCCGACCAGGGCAAGCCGGGCATCCTGGTGTCGGGGCACATGGACACGGTCCATCCCCTGGGCACGCTGGAGAAGCTGCCCTTCCGCGTGCAGGACGGCAAGGCCTGGGGGCCGGGCATCATGGACATGAAGGGTGGCAACTACGTCTTTCTTGAGGCGATGCGCCAGATCGCGCGGGGCGGGCTGACCACACCCTTGCCGGTCACGTTCCTCTTCACCCCCGACGAGGAGGTCGGCACCCCCGCCACCCGCGGCCTGATCGAGGATGCCGCCCGCGGCCAGCGCGCCGTGCTGCTGCCCGAACCTGCGCTGCCCGACGGGGGCGCGGTGATCGGGCGATACGCGATCGCGCGCTTCGACCTGCTGACCCATGGCCGGCCCAGCCATGCGGGCTGGGCGCTGAAGGACGGGCGGTCGGCCATCGCCGCCATGGCGCGCCGCATCCTGGAGATCGAGGCGATGACCACCGAGGACTGCACCTTCTCGGTGGGCGTCATCCATGCCGGGCAATGGGTGAACTGCGTGGCCTCGGAATGCCGGGCCGAGGTCCTGTCCATGGCCAAAACGCAAGCCGACCTGGACCGCGGCGTTGCGGCCATGCTGGCGCTGCAGGGCGAACGGGACGGGGTGGAATTCACCGTCACCCGCGGCGTCACCCGCCCGGTCTGGGAGCCGCAGCCGGGCACAATGGCGCTGTATGACCTGGCGCGCGACCTGTCGGCACAGATCGGGTTCGACCTGTCGTCGGACCGGTCGGGCGGCGGGTCGGACGGCAACTTCACCGGCGCAATGGGCGTGCCCACGCTGGACAGCATCGGCGTGCGCGGCCGCGGCCTGCACACGCTGGACGAACATATCGAGATCGACAGCCTGCCCGAGCGCGCGCGCCTGGCCGCGGGCCTGCTGACCCGGATCATCTGAGGACCCCATGACTGCATTTGCCGACCTGACCGCCGCCGCGATGACCGCGGGCTTCGCCGACCGCAGCCTGTCCCCGGTCGAGGTGACCCGCGCCGTCCTGGACCGTATCGAGGCCTGCGAGCCGGTACTGAACGCGATGTGGACCGTCGATCACGACGTGGCGCTGGAGGCCGCCCGCGCGTCCGAGGAGCGCTGGCGGCGCGGCGCGCCGTTGACGGTGAAAGGCGTGTCGCTGGACGGCGTGCCCATCACCATCAAGGAGAACATCGCCACCCGCGGCGTGGCGATGCCCCTGGGCACCGCGGTCAGCGACATGACGCCGCGCGCCGAGGACGCGCCCCCCGCCGCCCGCATGCGCGAGGCAGGGGCGGTCTTTCTGGGACGCACGACCATGCCCGATTTCGGGATGCTGTCCTCGGGCCTGTCCAGCTTTCACCGGCTGGCGCGCAACCCGTGGAACACCGCCATGAACCCCGGCGGTTCCAGCGCGGGGGCGGGAGCGGCAGGGGCTGCGGGCTATGGGCCGCTCCATCTGGGGACCGATATCGGCGGATCGATCCGGCTGCCCGCCGCGTGGTGCGGGCTGGTGGGGCTGAAGCCCAGCCTGGGGCGCGTGCCGATCGACCCGCCCTTCATGGGGCGCGCGGCGGGACCGATGACGCGGACCGTCACCGATGCAGCGATGGCCATGGCGGTGCTGTCCCAGCCCGACGGGCGCGACCACATGTCCCTGCCGCCCGCGACGATCGACTGGATGAATTTGGATTGCGACCTGAAGGGGCTGCGCGTCGGCCTGCTGATGGACGCCGGCTGCGGCACGGCGGTCGACCCGCAGGTCAGCGACGCCGTGACCGCCGCGGCGGCGCTGTTCGAACAGGCTGGTGCCGTCATCCGGCCCATCGATCCGTGGATGACCCCCGACCTGCTGCAGAGCCTGGATGATTTCTGGCGCACGCGGGCCGGGCTGGACGTGCTGGCGCTGGCGCCCGAACAGCGGGCCCGGATCCTGCCGCTGGTGCGGGAATGGGCCGAATCGGGTCTGGGCCGGTCCGGAGAGGACGTCTGGCGCAGCTATGGCGCCACGGTCGAGATCCGTCGTCGCACCACGCAGGCCATGGCTGATCTGGACCTGATCCTGTCGCCCATCTCTCCGAATGTCAGCTTTCCGGCGGATTGGGCCTATCCGGCCGACAACGACGTGACTCGCGCGATGCAGCATATCGGCTTTACCGCGCCCTTCAACATCGGCGAACAACCGGCGATCAGCGTGCCCTGCGGCCATGACCGGAACGGCGTGCCCATCGGGTTGCAGATCGCGGGCCGCCGGTTCGACGACCTGGGCGTGCTGCGCGCCGCGCGGGCGTGGGAACGGATCGCCCCGCCCGCACGCCCCTGGCCCGTGGTCACGGGCTAGTCGTGCGAGGGCTTGTCCTGCGGAAAAAACAGGGCCGCGGCTTCCGACAGATAGCTGTCGGCGAAACCGCCTTGGGCCAGCCCGTCCAGGGCTGCCCCGACGCCGTCTGCCGCGTCATGCGCGGCGCCCACGTCCCGCGACAGTTGTCGGTAATAGGACAGGTCCTTGGCCGCATTCGCGACCGAAAAGCGCATTCCCGATGTGTCCCCCGACAGCAGGAAGGGCGCGATCCGGTCCAGCGCGGCACCGTGCCCGCCGCCCTTGGACAGCACGTCGACAAAGGTCGCGTCACGGATGCCCGCCTGCCGCGCACAGGCCGCGGCCTCGCTGATCAGGGTCGCGCAGCCGATCGAGACGAAGTTGTGCAGCAGCTTCAGCGTATGGCCCGCGCCGACCTCGCCCGCGTGAAAGATGTTCTCGGCGAACGTGCCCAGCAGGGGGCGCATGCGGTTGAACAGATCACCGTCCGCGCCCACCAGCAGGTTCAGGCGGCCTTCCTCGGCCTCCTTCGGGGTGCGGGTCATGGCCGCGTCCATGAATTCCCCGCCCGCCTCGCGCGTCAGCCCCGCCAGGCGCAGGGTCGATGCCGGGATCGCGGTCGAACAGTCGACGATCACGGTTCCCGGACGGATCGCGGCCAGCAGACCGCCCGCGCCCAGCAGCACCTCTTCGACCTGGGGGGTGCCGGACAGGCACAGGATGACCGCGCGGCATTCCGCCAGGGCCTCCAGCCTGTCGAGGCGGCGCGCACCAAGCGCCGTCAGGTCACCGACCGGCTGGTTGCCGGGATGATCCAGAAACAGCAGCGGCCACCCCTTGGCCGCAATGTTTCGCGCGATGCCGTGGCCCATCAGACCCACGCCCACCATGCCGACCGTCATCTTGTCCATCGTCTCCTCCTGTCCTGCCGGGGGGCCAGCTTGGGCGCTGGCCGTCCGGGCCACAAGGTGACCGGACGCAATTTTTCCACCGACCACAGGACCGCAGCATGATCATCGACGATCTGACCCGCATCGACACCAGCCTGATCTTCGTGGATGGCCACTGGACCCGCCCCCAAGGCGGCACCCTGCCGGTCGAGGATCCGTCGACCGGCGATGCCATCGGGGTGATCGGTCGCGGCACCCCGGCCGATGTCGACGTCGCCGTCGCCGCCGCCCGTGCCGCCCTCGACGGCCCCTGGGGGGCGCTGACCGCCACCGACCGCGGGCGCATCCTGACGCGGATGTCCGCCCTGGTCCTGGACCGGGCCGAGGATCTTGCGATGATCGAGACGCTGGACGTGGGCAAGCCGCTGGACCAGTCGCGCCGCGATTCGGTGGCCCTGGCCCGCTATCTGGAGTTCTACGGCGGTGCGGCGGACAAGCTGATGGGCAGCACAATTCCCTATCAGCAGGGCTATACCGCCTATACCCTGCGCGAGCCGCATGGCGTCTGCGGGATCATCATCCCATGGAACTATCCCATGCAGATCCTGGGCCGGGCCGTCGCGGCGGCGCTTGCCGCGGGCAATGCCGTGGTGCTGAAGCCGGCTGAGGATGCGTCGCTCTCGGCCCTGGTCTTTGCGCAGATCGCCCATCAGGCGGGTCTGCCCCCCGGCGCGTTGAACGTCGTGACCGGCCTGGGGGCCGAGGTGGGCGCGGCGCTGTCCGCACATCGGGGCGTGCATCATCTGTCCTTCACCGGCTCGGTCGGGACCGGGGCCGGCATTCAGCGCGCGGCGGCGGCCAACGCCGTGCCCGTAACGCTGGAACTGGGGGGCAAGTCGCCCCAGATCGTCTTTGACGATGCTGACCTGAACCGGGCGATCCCGGTTCTGGTCGGGGCCTGCATGCAGAATGCCGGGCAGACCTGTTCGGCCGCGTCGCGCGTCCTGGTGCAGGCCGGTGTCTACGACGAGGTGCGTCGCCGCATGTCCGACATCTTCAACGGGCTTGTGGCCGGACCGGCGCCCGACAGCCACGACCTGGGTCCGCTGGTGTCGGCGCGCCAGAGGCGACTGGTGCAGGATTTCATCGATCTTGGCACCCGCGAACTGACCTTGGCGGCTCAGGGGCGCCTGCATCCTGACGCGGCGGCCGGCGGCCATTTCGTGCGACCCACGCTGTTTGCGGACGTACCCCCCGATCACACCTTGGCGCAGCAGGAGATCTTTGGTCCGGTGCAGGTCATGATGCCCTTTGCCGACGAGGCAGAGGCCCTTCGCATCGCCAACGGCACCGATTACGGACTGGTCGCCGGCATCTGGACCCGCGACGGGGCGCGACAGCTGCGCCTGGCGGGCCGGCTGAACTGCGGCCAGGTCTTCATCAACAACTATGGCGCGGGGGGCGGGGTCGAGCTGCCCTTCGGCGGCATCGGCAAGTCGGGGCATGGTCGCGAAAAGGGGTTCGAGGCGCTGTACGGCTTCACCCGCACCAAGACCATCGCGATCCACCACGGTTGAAAGGCAGGGCGCCATGCGCCCCGCCCTGGCGATCAGAACACCGTCACCTGTGTGCCGATCTCTGCGACCGCATACAGCTTTTCGACATGCTCGTTATACAGGCCATAGCAGCCCGACGACGACCGCCGCCCGATCTTACGCGTGTCATG
The DNA here is from genome assembly GCF_028621715.1 of Paracoccus marcusii. Lineage (NCBI taxonomy): Bacteria > Pseudomonadati > Pseudomonadota > Alphaproteobacteria > Rhodobacterales > Paracoccaceae > Paracoccus > Paracoccus marcusii. Next base: position 2,965,804 of record NZ_CP117466.1, read on the forward strand.
CGTGCCGTGGACCAGATAGGCCGGCCAGCCCAGGTACAGGCCGAACTTGCCCAACGGGTTTTCGGGAGCGCCCCCCTCGACCCGCTGCGGCAGGGTCGGATCCTTGACGCGCATGCTGGGGGTGGGCGTCCAGGGCGGGTTGGCGACCTTGCGCACGATCTCGGTCTGGCCGCGGCGGGTCAGTTCGTCTGTCATCGGGATCGCGCAGGGAAAGACGAAATGCACGCTTTCGTCACCCGACCAGAAATGCACCGCGCGCGAGGTCACGTCGGCCAGCAGAACCCCCTTGCCCAAGGACGGATAGAAATCCTGCCAATGCCGCGCGCGGAACGACGACTGGTTGCGCTGCGGTCCCGGGTTTTCCTGGCCATAGGCCATGGCGGGGATCAGGACGCCCGTCGCCGCAAGACCCTGAAGGAAGGTTCTTCGGTCGCCGAAGGGACGATTCGTGGACATGCTGCTGCCTCGTGCTTGTATTGGCCTTTTCAGCGACAATAGCCCTCCGCGTCCCTTCCCCCAAGCCCCCGCCGCAAGGTTGGCGGCCCACCCCGGAGATTCTGCAACAGATGCAGGGGAACGCGGCCGATCACGCCTGCGGCAACGGACCCGCGGGACGCACCGCCTGCAACAGCGCATTGAGCGCCGCCCGGCTGAGCGGCTTGACCAGCGACCGGTCCATCCCGGCCTGACGAAAGCTTGCCAGATCCTCTGGCATGGCATGGGCCGTCAGGGCCACGATGGGGCAGTCGCGGTTGGGGCCGTCACCCGCGCGAATGCGCCGGGCCGCGTCGATGCCGTTCATGCGGGGCATGCTGATATCCATCAGGATCAGGTCGAACCGGCGCTGTTGGGCGGCGGCGACGCCGGCAAGGCCATCCTCGGCCTCGGTCACCTCGCATCCTTGGCGGCGCAGCATCTCGCGGGCAACCAGACGGTTGATGGCATTGTCCTCGACCATCAGAATGCTGAGGCCGGGACAGTCCGGACTGGCCACCGCCTGCTGGGGCACCGTGTCGGGCGCAACGGGCGCAGGCTCCAGGGGCAGCGTGATCCGGAACGCGGTCCCCCTGCCCGGCTGGCTTGAGACCGTGATCTTTCCGCCCATGGCATCGACCAGGCCCTTGACGATGCTAAGACCAAGTCCCGTCCCCTCGACCTTGCGGTCGAAGGTCGAACCCAACGTGACGAACGCATCGAAGATCCTGTCCAGATCGCCTGCGGGGATGCCAATACCTGTGTCGGTCACGCGCAACGTGACGTGTCCCGGTGGCCCCGACGTATCGACCAACACGGTGATATGTCCGTTCTCGGTGAACTTGATGGCGTTGCCGACCAGGTTCACGACGATCTGTTCCAGTCGCGCAGCATCGCCCAGGACCGGCGCCATATCGTCGCCGGAATATACCGCCATCAATTGGTTGCCCGCCGCCTGTGCCTGCGTCTGCAGACCCAGGATCGAAGAATCGACCAAGCTGCGCAGGTCGACCGGGTTCCGGGCCAGAACCAACTGACCGCTGCGCGCCCGCGAGGTGTCCAGCACATCGTTGACATGGCCCAGCAGCATGCGACCGGAATGCTCCATCGCAGCGACGTACTGGCGCTGGCGGTCGTCCAGTTCGGTCAGGCTCAGCAGGTCCAGCAAGCCCAGAATGCCATTCAGGGGTGTCCGCATCTCATGGCTCATCACGGCGATCATGCGCGTCTTGGCCTGTTCGCCCGCGACGGCGCGGTCACGGGCCTCGATCAGTTCGGCCTCCTCGGCCGCGCGTCGTGACACGTCGCGCACAAAGGCGACCACCAGCGGTCCGTCCTCTCCTCGGGCGACCGACATGGACAGTTCGACCGGGATGATCCGGCCCGACTTGTGCCGGGCGGCGGTCTGCATGATATCGGGCCCGCCGGCGCGCGGGCGGGTGGTGCCGTCACGGACCCGGGCCAGAACTTCGCGCACCTTGGCACGTCGGTCGTGCGGGGTCAGCAGGTCGACGACGTCCGCGCCCACGGCCTCGGCCCGGTCATATCCGTAGATGCGCTGTGCTGCGGCGTTGAAACCCAGGATCCGCCCATCGGGGCGCGCCACCAGGATTGCGTCGATCGACGCCTCGAACAGCGAATTCAGGCGATTGCTGACAGCGGCGATGCGGCGGTTTCGTTCGCCTGCGCTGCGCACCATCGCGGCCAGGACCACGACGCTGCCCGCCAGCACCATGAACAACGGAACGACCAGCAGCGACAGGGTCGTCAATGCGCGGGCCACGCCTTCGCGGCGCAGCGCGGATTTCTCGGCGAACAGCCGCACCCCCTCCAGCGACACCTGCCTGACCAGGGGCACGGCGGCGTCGACGATGGGCATGATCCGGGGCAGCCCCGCGATCAGTCCCGCGTCATCGCCGTCGATCACCGGCACGGCGGCGTCCAGCCCGGACTGGATCGCCTGCAGCGCGGTCGAGATGCCGGGTTCCGCGCGCAGGTGGTCATAGGTCCGCCCCTGCTGCAGCGTCTGGATGCGCGAGTAGAAGATGTCGAACCGCTGCCGCAGATCTTGCGCCTGATCCGCGCCGGCACCGGGCGCGGCCAGCAGCAGCGCGGCACGCTGCAGGGCCAGCACCTCAACCTCGGACTGGGCCAGGAACCATTGGGTGTTGTCCGTGGCGGCGGTCCCCATCTCGTCGATCTGACGGCGCGCATCGACCTGCAGCAGCCAGACGACCAGCCCCAGGGCCAGGATCACGCAACCGAAGAAGGCGGGCATCATCCTGACCGCCCGCGCGATGCGCGGGGGATGCAGGTCGGTGCCCACTGCGTTGATCACCGCACGGCCTCGATCCGGACCAGCTGCCAGATGCTGCGGGCATAGGTCACCTCGGACTGCAGTGCAGGATCGGAGTCATAGGGATAGATCACCCAGAGCGGCCCCTTGTCGCGCACGGACATCGCCTGCCCGTCCTGCTGGAACGCGACGATGGGATAATCCGCCGTCACCTCGTCCACGGGAATCTGCACCGCGTAATCGTTGATCGCCACGGCCGAGACCGTGCCCTCATCGATGCCCGCATCGGTCAGGATCGTCTGCAGCGGGACCCCGGTGAAGGTCGGCTGCCCCTCCGTCCAGATGGTCGATGTGGCAAAGCTGACCGGCCCAAACGCCTGAAGCGCCGCCTCGTCATAGGTCTGCGTGCCGTCCGGGCCGACGACGGTCAGCAACGGATCGTCGGCCAGCGCCGGACCGGCCAGCGCAAGCAAAAGGGAGAGGGCTGCGATCTTCATGGGACTGCCTTCGACAAGGTTGGTCGGGGTTGCGGTGTCGCTTGATCTTGACGCCCGCCGCGCCATTCTGGCAGCGAATCCTTTCTAAAATGCTATCGACCGACCGATGCCCTTTACTGGTATGGAAGTATGGTATAAATTTGCGGAAAAGGGCCTGACATGATTCCGATCCGCGCTGCCACGACCGCCCAGCAGGTCCATGACTGGTTGTACCGCTGCGTCCTGCGCGGCGACCTGCTGCCGGGCACGCGCCTGTCGGAGACCGAGATCGCGGCCCAGGTCAACCTGTCGCGCCAGCCCGTGCGCGAGGCCTTCATCCGGCTTGCCGCCGATGGCCTGGCCGAGGTGCTGCCCCAACGGGGCACCTATATCGGGCGCATCTCGATGCGGGCGGTCCTGTCGGCGCGCTTCATCCGCGAGGCGGTGGAAAGCGACCTGGCCCGCCATGTGGCCGCCACTCGCCCCGATCTGACCGCGATGGCCGCCGAACTGACCGTGCAGGAACGATGCGATGTCGAAGGCGACGTGCCGGGGTTCATCGAATCGGACGACCGGTTCCACCGGGCCATGGCCCTGGCGGCGGATCAAGGCGCCGTCTGGCAGGATCTGGAACGGCTCAAGGCCCAGATGAACCGCCTGCGGCACCTGTCGATGCGCGTCTTCGACCGCAGCCAGACCATCGCCCAGCACCGTGCCGTCCTGACCGCGCTGCAGGCCGGCGACGCCGATGGCGCCGAAGATGCCATCCGCACGCATCTGCGCCAGATGCTGACCGAACTGCCGCAGATGGCCGCGGCGCATCCCGACTATTTCACCGACTGAAAGATCCCGAAGCATGCCGCAAGCCGACCCCATCCGCATCCTGTCCATCGGCGAGGCCATGGTCGAGATGTCGCGCGCCCCCGATCCGGACCTGTGGCGGATGGGCTTTGCCGGCGACACGCTGAACACGGCCTGGTACCTGCGCCGCCTGTTGGACGACGCCTGGCAGGTCGACTATCTGACGCGGGTCGGCACGGGCGACTTTTCGACCCGGATGGTCGAGTTCCTGCGGGCCGAAGGGCTGGACACCGCCCATGTCACCCGCCAGCCCGATGCCGAGATCGGCCTCTATGCGATCAGCCTGACGAACGGGGAACGCAGCTTCTCCTACTGGCGCGACACGTCCGCGGCGCGGCGGCTGGCCGACGACCCGAACCTGCTGCACGCCGCCCTTCAGGGCTGCGCAATGGCCTATCTGTCGGGGATCACGCTGGCGATCCTGCCCCCGCAGGGACGCATCGGCCTGCTGCAGGCACTGGACCGGGCGCGGCAGGCCGGCACCACGGTCGTCTTCGACACCAACCTGCGGCCGCGCCTGTGGGCCGACGTGGACACCATGCGTGCGGTCACGCAAGACGCTGCCGGCCGCGCGGACCTGGTCCTGCCCAGCTTCGACGACGAGGCCGCTCTGTTCGGCGATGCCGATCCGCAGGCGACGCTGGACCGCTATCTGGCCCTGGGCGCGGGCCAGGTGGTGGTCAAGAATGGCGGAGGGCCGATCCGGTTCGGTGGGCGCGATGGTGCGGGCCACATCGACGATCTCAGCGTCGAGACCCCGGTCGACAGCACCGCCGCGGGCGACAGCTTCAATGCGGGCTATCTGGCGGCATGGCTGACGGGGGCCGATTGCGCCGGTGCCATCCGGGCCGGGCACGCGCTTGGGCGACAGGTGATCCGCCATCCGGGCGCGCTGATCCGGCAGGCGGTTCAGGACGCCCGGCGCTGACTACAGCACCGCGCCGATCTGCCAGGGCAGAAACTCGTGGTCGCCCAGACCCAGGGCCTCGCTTCGGGTGACCTGGCCCGAGGCGGTGCGCAGGATCAGATCGACGATCTGGCGGCCCTTGTCGTCAAGGCTGACGCCGGACAGCACGTCGCCGCAGTTCAGGTCCATGTCGTCGCGCATTGCGGCGAACAGGGCATCGTTCGTCGCCAGCTTGAGGGTCGGCGCGGGTTTCGACCCGAAGGCCGATCCCCGCCCGGTGGTGAACACGATCAGCTGGGCCCCCCCGGCGATCTGACCCGTGGCCGAGACCGGGTCGTAACCCGGCGTGTCCATGAAGTTCAGGCCCGGCGCGGTGATGGGTTCGGCATAATCCAGCACGGCGTTCAGCGGCGTGGCGCCCGCCTTGGCCACCGCGCCCAGGGATTTCTCAAGGATCGTCGTCAGCCCGCCCGCCTTGTTTCCGGGGCTGGGATTGTTGTCCAGCGAGGCACCGTTCATCGCGGCATACCCCTCCCACCAGCGCAGGCGTGCCAGCAGACGGTCGGCCAATGCGGGGTCGGCGGCGCGGTCCAGCAGCAGGCGTTCCGCGCCGTGGATCTCGGGCGTCTCGGACAGCACGACCGATGCGCCCTGCGCGGCCAGGATATCGCAGGCCACCCCAAGTGCCGGGTTTGCCGTGATGCCCGAAAATCCGTCCGACCCGCCGCATTGCAGCCCGATCCGCAGGGCCGATGCCGGGGCGGGTGCGCGCGTCACCGCATTGACCTGCGGCAGCATCTGGCGGACACGGGCCTTGATGGCGTCGATGGTCGCGCGGGTGCCACCGTTGTCCTGGATCGTCAGCCCGTGAAAGCGCGCGGCCTGTCCCAGCTCCTGCTTCATGCGGGCGATCTGCATCACCTCGCAGCCCAGCCCTACGAACAGTGCGGCCCCGACGTTCGGGTGCCCGGCATGCCCGGTCAGCACCCGCTGCAGCGCGATCCAGCCCGGTCCGCTGTCGGCCATTCCGCAGCCCGATCCATGGGCAAAGGCCACCACCCCGTCGACATTCGGATAATCGGCCAGCGCGCCCTCGGCCTGCAATTCGTCGGCGGCGCGGCGGATGACCGTCGCCGAACAGTTGACCGTCGCCACCAGCGCCACGAAGTTGCGCGTGCCGACCTGTCCGCCGTCGCGGTGATAGCCCTGAAACTGCAATTCCCGCCCGCGATGCCGGTCAAGAGCCGCCCGCGCGGCCGCAAGCCCGGCGCCGGGGGTCTGGTCGCGGTCGTGATCGCCAAAGGCCAGGTTGTGGCTGTGAACGTGGTCGCCCGCCGCGATGTCGCAGGTGGCATAGCCGATGACCTGCCCGTACTTCACCACCGCCGCCCCCCGCGCGATGTCCGCGCGGGCGATCTTGTGTCCAGCAGGCGCCACGCCGCGCGTGGTCAGGATGGCGACGGTGTCCGACGGGTTCAGGACCAGCGGTTCAGCCACTTGCGGCGACCCGCGCGCCATCACGCACCAGCCTGGTCAGCGCATCGCTCAGCTCCGCGCGGAACCCCGCATCGTCGCGCAGCACGGCGGGAAAGACCTGCGACAGGGCCAGGAACCCGTCGACCGTCGCCGCCGGATCGTCGCGCCACAGCGCGGCCATCTGCGGGGCCAGCGGGTCCTTGACCTCGATCGCCCCGCCCGCCTCGTCGCGCCCCGAGGCATAGCGCATCCAGGCCGCCACGGCCAAGGTCAGCCCCGGTACGGGCCGCCCGGCGGCGCGGCCTTCGGCGATGGTGCCAAGGATGCGCTGCGGCAGCTTCTGGCTGCCGTCCATGGCAATCTGCCAGGTCCGGTGACGGATCGCCGGATTGGCATAGCGCGCCGCCAGCGCGTCGGCATAGGCCACAAGGTCGGTGCCCGGCGGCGGCGTCAGCGCCGGGATGATCTCGGACCGCCACAGACGGTCGACGAATTGCGCCATCACCGGGTCGGCCATCGTGTCGGCGATGGTCTGATGCCCGGCCAGATAGCCCAGATAGGCCAGGCTGGAATGGGTGCCGTTCAGCATCCGCAGCTTCATGTGCTCGAACGGCGTCACGTCGTCGACCAGCTGCACGCCGACCGCGCCAAGGTCCGGGCGGCCGTTGCAGAACCGGTCCTCGACCACCCATTGGCGGAAGGGTTCGTGCATCACCGGGGCCTCGTCGCGCCGGCCCGTCAGGGTCTCGACCCGGTCCAGATCGGCGGGCGTGGTGGCCGGAACGATGCGGTCGACCATGGTCGAGGGGAAGGCCCCTTGCGCCTCGATCCAGGCGGCCAGATCGGGGTCGATCAGCCGCGCCAGGTCCAGCACGACGCCACGCACGACATGGCCGTTTTCCGGCAGGTTGTCGCAGCACAGCACGGTGAAGGGCGGGATACCGGCCGCGCGGCGCGCCTGCAGGGCCCGGACCAGAAAACCCGGCGCCGATCTGGGCAGCGGATTGTCCAGATCATGGCGGATGTCGGGGTGATCGGCGTTCAGCCGCCCCGTGGAAGGCTCATGGCAATAGCCCTTTTCGGTGACCGTCAGGCTGACGATTCGCACCGCGGGTGCGATCATCGCGTCCAGCACGGCCTGGGGGTTTTCCGGCGCGACCAGAACGTCGCGCAGCACGGTGACGACCTGCGCGGTCTCTCCCTCCGGTCCCAGCTGCAGCGCGGTATAGGCCCAGCCCTGCGGGGCCAGCCGGTCGCGCGTGCCGGGCGATTGCAACGACACGCCGATGATGCCCCAGTCACCGCCCGAAGCCGCCATGGCCTGTTCGACATAGATGGCGCCATGCGCGCGAAAGAACGCGCCAAGGCCCAGATGGACGATGCCCGCGGGTGCGGCGGACGGGGTATGGTGCAATCTAGCGGGCAAGCCAGCCTCCATCGACGTTGAGGATCGCGCCGTTGACGTAATCGGACGCGGGCGCGGCCAGGAACACGGCGGTCTGGGCGATATCCTCGGGGCGACCCCACCGGCCCGCGGGGATGCGCTCCAGGATGGCACGGCTGCGGTCGGGATCGGCGCGCAGTGCCTGCGTGTTGTTCGTCTCGATATAGCCCGGGGCGATGGCGTTGACGTTCAGCCCGCGCCCGGCCCATTCGTTGGCCATCAGCTTGGTCAGCCCCGCCACGCCATGTTTCGACGCGGTATAGGACGGCACCCGGATGCCGCCCTGAAAGGACAGCAGCGACGCGATGTTGATGATCTTGCCCCTTCCCCGTGGCAGGGCGGCGCGTGCAAAGGCCTGGCAGGTGAAGAACAGCGCCTTGGCGTTCACGTCCATCACCGCGTCCCAATCGGCCTCGGTGAAATCGACCGCATCGTCGCGGCGGATGATGCCCGCATTGTTCACCAGGATGTCGATCGGCTGGTCCGCGAACACGTCGCGCGCCGCCATCGGATCGGCGAAATCCAAGGTCAGCGACCGCCCCGCCTTGTCAGACACCTGGCCCATCATCGCCACCGTCTCGGCGCAGTCGCGCCGGCCGCTGGCGATCACGTCCGCCCCGGCCTGCGCCAAGGCCACGGCGATGGCCTGACCGATGCCGGTGTTCGCGCCGGTGACCAGGGCTGTGCGTCCCTCAAGGGAAAAGGGGGTCACCGCAGGTCCTCCGGCTGGATGAAGTCCATGTCGGTGTAATCGACATTGTCCCCCGCCATCGCCCAGATGAAGGTGTATTCGCCAATGCCCGCGCCGGAATGGATCGACCAGGTCGGCGACAGCACCGCCTGTTCGTTGGCCACGAACAGGTGGCGCGTCTCTTGCGGTTCGCCCATCAGGTGCAGGACGCGCGATTCCGGCGCCATGCCGTGATAAAGGTATGCCTCCATCCGGCGGTCATGGACATGGGCGGGAATGGTGTTCCAGACCGACCCCTCCTGCAACGAGGTATAGCCCAGCACCAGTTGGCAGCTTTCCATGACCAGCGGGTGGATGAACTGTTTGATGACGCGCTTGTTCGAGGTCGCGGTCGCGCCCATCTCGACCTTCTTGGCCTGATCGACGGTGATCAGCCGATGCGGCAGCGCGCGATGCGCAGGCGCCGAGGTGATGTAGAACCGCCCCCCGCTCGAAAACGTCACCGCCCCCGCACCCATGCCCAGATACAGCACGTCGCCATTGGCCATGTCCCAGCCCTGCCCCGCAGCCTCTACCCGGCCCGGCCCGCCAATATTGACGATGCCCATCTCGCGGCGGTCCAGAAAGCTGGGCGTGCGGGTCTCGTCGATGGCGTCCAGGGTCAGGGGCGCCCCGTCCGGCACCGCACCGCCAACCACGAAGCGGTCGTAATGCGTATAGGTCAGGCGAATGTGACCGGCGGCGAACAGACCCTCGACCAGGAAATGCTGCCGCAGCTGGGCGGTGTCCATGCCGCGGGCGTGGTCCGGGTGGATCGCGTGGCGGGTTTCGACATGCGTCATCAGGGGTCCTTTCACAGAAAATCGTCGCGGCGGGGGGTGAAGCTGTCGATCAGCACACCCTCCTCCAGGCACAGGCAGCCGTGTTCGGCGCCCGAGGGAATGATGAAGGCATCGCCGGGCCCGACCTCGGACGGCTGGCCGTCGATGGTGAAGCGGTAGCGGCCCGACTGAACATAGGTCGACTGCACATGCGGATGGCTGTGCAGCGCGCCCCGGTCGCCCGCCGCAAAGGCAAAGCGGACGACCATCAGGTCCGGCGCATGGGCTAGGACGGAGCGGACGGGATCGGTCATTGCGACACCTCCATCAGCGGAATACGGAGGGCAGCCACAGCGACAGCGCCGGGACATAGGTGACCAGCATCAGCGTGGCGAAGGCCGCGCCGTAGAACGGCCAGATCGTGCGCATCGCCTGCCAGATGCTGATGCGGCCCACCGCGCAGCCCACGAACAGCACCGCGCCGACGGGCGGCGTGCACAGGCCGATCCCCAGGTTCAGGATCATGATGACCCCGAAATGCACCGGATCGACACCGAAGGCGGTGGCGACCGGCAGAAAGATCGGCGTAGTGATGACGATCAGCGGCGACATGTCCATGAACGTCCCCAGGATCAGAAGGACAATGTTGATCATCAACAGGATCACGATGGGGTTGCTGGAGACGCTCTGCAGGATCTCGACCAGCTGTGTCGGCACGCGCAGATAGGCCAGAAGCCAGCCGAAGCAGGCCGCGCAACCGATCACCAGCAGCACCATGGCGGTAGTGCGCACAGCACCCTTGGTCGCCTCGACGAATTCGGACCAGGGCAGGCTGCGATAGACCAGGGCCGTCACCAGCAGCGCATAGACCACCGCCACGTTCGAGGATTCGGACGCCGTGAACCAGCCCGACCGCACGCCCCCGAAGATGATCGCGATCAGGATCAGGCCGGGCATGGCGGACACGAACAGCGCGCCCAGCATCCGAAGGCCCGGGAACGGCTCGGTCGGATAGCCCTTCCGGCGCGCGACCCACCAGGCGGTGACCATCAGCGATACCGCCAGCAGCAGGCCTGGAATGATACCGGCGGTGAACAGGTCTGCGATGGACAGACGGCCCCCGGCGGCGATGGAGTAGATGATCATGTTGTGGCTGGGCGGGATCATCAGCGCGATGATGGAACTGACGACCGTGATGTTGACGGCATAGTCGACGTCGTAACCGCGCGCCTTCATCTGCGGGACCATCAGGCCGCCCACCGCGCTGGCGTCGGCCGCGGCCGATCCGGACACGCCGCCGAACATCAGCGAGGCCATGATGTTGACCTGGCCCAGCCCGCCGCGCATGTGCCCGACCATCGCACCGGCCAGCGCCACCAGGCGCCGGGCGATGTCGCCCCGCACCATCAGGTCGCCCGCGAAGATGAAGAACGGGATGGCGATCAGCGCAAAGACCGAAATGCCGCTGTTCAGGCGCTGGAACACCACCACCGGCGGCAGTCCCATATAGAGGACGGTCAGAAAGCTGGCCACGCCCAGGCAGAAGGCCACCGGCGTGCCGATCATCAGCAGCGTCACGAAGCTGCCGAACAGGATCCACAATTCCATGATCTCAGGTCCTTTCGCGGGGGCGCGCAGCCTTGCCGTCCAGAAGGTCATCGGCGCGCACCGCACCCGGCGCGCCGTCGACGACGCCGTCCGCGGCATCGTCCATGTCACCAAAGCGCATCGTCTTCAGCCCGGCCGCGCGGCGCAGGATGCGTTCGACCGAAAACAGCATCAGCAGGATGCCGCCCCCGATCAGCGGTGCGAAATCCCACAGGCGGGAAATGCCGATGCCCGGCACCACGCCGCTGGCCGCGCGCGCCGCCAGTTGCCAGCCGAACCACGCCATGCCGAAGCCGAAGGCCGTCACGACCACGTCGGACAGGCTGTGGAACCACGGCCGCCAGCTTTCCGGCACGACCATCAGGCCCACGTCGAACGACAGGTGGTAACCTTCCTTGACCCCCACGGCGGCGCCCAGGAAAATGAACCAGCCCATCAGCATGACGGCGGCCGGTTCGGCCCAGAACAGGCTGGACCCCATCACGTAACGGAAGAACACCTGCGCAAAGACAAAGGCGGTCATCAGGACCAGCCCGATCCCCGCCAGCCACAAGGCCGCCTGCGCGACCGCGCCGGTCAGCGTGGCAAATCTGATCATCCCCTCGCGCATCGCGCATCCCCCGGAAAAGAAAAGGCCGCCCGCGAGGTCCGCGGGCGGCGTGATGTCACTGGGTCGCGCGGATGCGTTCGACCAGGTCCTTGTTCTCGGGGGTGGTCACGTACTTGTCGTAGACGGGCACCATCGCCTCGATGAACGGGGTCTTGTCGATCTCGGTGATGACCTCGGCACCGGCGGCGGTCACCTTGTCCAGCGATTCCTGTTCCTGCGCCGCCCACAGCTCGCGCTGCAGGGTCGAGGAATTCTGCGCCGCCTCGCGCAGGATCGCCTGATCCTCGGGGGTCAGCTTGTCCCAGCTGGTCTTGGACATCGCGACCAGTTCGGGAACGATCAGGTGCTCGTCCAGGGTGAAGTACTTGGCGACCTCGGCGTGGCCCGAGCTGTCATAGCTGGGAAAGTTGTTCTCGGCCCCGTCAATCACACCGGTCTGGATGCTGGAATAGACCTCTCCATAGGGCATCGGCGTGGCGTTGGCGCCAAGCGCGTCCATCATGTCGACGAACACGTCGTTCTGCATGACGCGGAACTTCATTCCCTCGAGGTCGGCGATCGACTGGATCGGCCGCTGCGAGTTGTAGAAGCTGCGCGCCCCGCCATCATACCAGGCCAGTGCCACCAGATCGCGCTCCTCGAACGCGGCGGCGATCTCCTCGCCGATGGGACCGTCCAGGACCGCGTGGCTGTGCTCGACGGACGTGAACAGATAGGGTAGCGACATGATCTGGGTGACCGGCACGATGTCGTTGAACGACCCGAAGCTGGCGCGGACCATGTCGATGACGCCGAACTGGGTCTGCTCGATCGTGTCCTTCTCCTCGCCCAGCTGGGACGACGGGAACACCTCGATGCAGATGCGGCCGTCGGTCTTCTCGCGGACCTCCTCGGCCATGGCCTTGACGCCCTCGACCGTCGGATAGCCGTCGGGATGGGTGTCGGACGACCGCAGCGTGATCTCGCAGGCGGTGGCGAAGCTGGCCGAGGCCAGCAGGCCCGCCAGGGTTGTCATCAGCAGTTTCATGTTATCCTCCCAGATACAGATGCTCAAAGCTTGTAGGCCCGCTTGGCCAGGCCATAGGTTAGGTCGCGCGCCACCTCGGGGGCCTCGTCCTCCTCCAGACGTCCCGATGCGACCAGGTCGGCCAGCCAGGCGCAATCGACCCTGCGCGCCACGTCGTGACGGGCCGGGATCGAACAGAAGGCGCGCGTGTCGTCGTTGAACCCCACGGTGTTGTAGAACCCCGCCGTTTCCGTGGTCATCTCGCGAAAGCGGCGCATCCCTTCGGGGCTGTCATGGAACCACCAGGCCGGACCCAGCCGCAGGCAGGGCCAGACCCCGGCCATCGGTGCCAGTTCGCGGGCATAGGCGGTCTCGTCCAGCGTGAACAGGATCACCGTCAGGCGCGGGTCCATGCCCACCGCATTCAGCAGCGGCCGCAGCGCGGTCACGTAATCCGTGCGGCCAGGGATGTCGAAGCCCTTGTCGCGGCCGAACATCGCCAGCACGTCGTCGGAATGGTTGCGGCGCGACCCGGGGTGGATCTGCAGGACCAGCCCGTCGTCAAGGCTCATGCGCGCCATCTCGGTCAGCATGTGGCCGCGGAACGCGTCGGCCTCCTCTGCGGTGCAGGTGCCGCGCAGGGCCTTGGCGAACAGCGCAGCGGCCTGGTCGCGGGGCAGATCCTCGGTCCGGGCCGAGGCGTGGCCATGGTCACTGGACGTCGCGCCATGGTCGATGAAGAACGCCCGACGCGCCCGATGCGCGTCCAGGTATCCGTCCCAGGTCGCGGTGTCGAACCCGGTCTGCTGGCCCATCAGCGCGACATTATCGGCGAACCCGGCCATCTCGGGGTCGATCACACCGTCCGGACGATAGGCGGTGATGACCCTGCCCCCCCAGTCGCTGTCGCGGATCATCCGATGCCAGCGCAGATCGTCGGTCGCGGCCTCGGTCGTGGCGATCGCCTCGATGTTGAAACGGTCGAACAGCGCGCGGGGCCGGAATTCGGGCCGGGCCAGGCAATCAGCGATGTGATCGTAATACCAGTCAGCCGTGTCTTCGGACAGGCGGCGGTCGATGCCGAAGACGTGCTGGAAGCTGTGGTCCAGCCACAGGCGCGACGGCGTGCCGCGAAACAGCGGATAGTGCCGCGCGAACAGCCGCCAGATGGTCCGGCCGTCCGATTCGGTCGGCCCGCCATCAGCGCGGGGCACCCCCAGGTCGGTCAGCGCCACCCCCTGCGAACACAGCATGCGGAACACGTAGTGATCGGGCGTCACGAACAGCTGCGCGGGGTCGGGAAACGCCTCGTTTTCCGCAAACCAGCGCGGATCGGTATGGCCGTGCGGGCTGACGATCGGCAGGTCGCGCACCTGTTCGTACAGCGCGCGGGCCAGATCGCGGGCGCGGCCTTGGGTCGGGAACAGGCGGTCGTCATCCAGCAGTGTCATGTGATCCCCCTCCGACTCACTTGCCATTCCGCTAGTCGTCTAATATGCTAGTTTACAGGTTCGGTCAACGCGGGGATGATCATGTCGGTTCAGGAACTGGACAGCTTGCCACCGCTGCAGGATCTGCGCCCCCGCACCGTCACCGACCAGATCTTCGAGCATCTCTATGCACGGGTCGTCGGGCTGGACCTGCCCCCCGGCGCAAAGCTGTCCGAGGCCGAGGTCGCGGCCCGGATGGGCGTGTCGCGCCAACCGGTGCGCGACGCCTTCTATCGGCTGTCGCAGCTGGGCTTCATCCAGATCCGCCCGCAGCGCGCGACCACCGTCACCCCGATCTCGACCGAGGCGGTGATGCAGGCCTATTTCATCCGCAGCGCGCTGGAACAGGCGACCATGCGGGTCGCGGCGCTGACGTTGCAGCCGTCGGACTGGGATGGCCTGGAACGCCTGATCGACCTGCAGGAAGCCGCCAGCCGGGAGGACCGGCGCAGCGATTTCCATGCCCTGGACGACCAGTTCCACCGCGACATCTGCGCGGCGGCGGGCAAGGAATTCGTCTGGAACCTGGTGCGCGACAACAAGGGCCACATGGACCGCGCGCGCTTTCTATCGCTGTCCTACGGCGCCTCGACCGCGTTCATCGAGCATCGGGATATCCTGGCCGCCCTGCGCGCCCGCGACCCCGAGGCCGCCGCAGGCGCCCTGCGCGACCATCTGAGCCATATCGAACACATCCTGGAACGGCTGCGCATCGACCAGCCGGGCATCCTGGCCTAGTCGGCCGGGACCACCAGCACCGCCCGGAAATCGTTGACGTTGGTCAGCGTCGGCCCGGTGCGGATCAGGCTGTCCGTCGCGTCGAACAGGCTGTAGCTGTCATGCCCCGCCAAGGCCGCACGCATGTCCAGGCCCAACTCCGCGACCCGCTGCGGCAGATCGGGGCCGATGATGGCGCCTGCCGCGTCCTCGGTCCCGTCGATGCCGTCGGTGTCTGCGGCAAGCGCGTGGATGCCCGGCTGCCCGCGCAACGCCACGGCCAGGGACAGAAGAAACTCGGTGTTGCGCCCGCCGCGGCCGGGATCGCCCTGGCCGATGGTCACGGTCGTCTCTCCGCCCGACAGCAGGACCGCGGGGGCCGGGGCGGGGGTGCCATGGGCGGCGGTCGCGCGGGCGATGCCGGCCATGGCGATGCCCAGTTGCGCGGCCTCTCCCTCCAGCGCGTCGCCCAAGAGGAGGGGCGTCACCCCGGCCCGTTCCGCCACGCGGGCGGCCGCCAGCAACGACATCTGCGGCGTGGCGATCAGGCGGTAATCGGCGTCGAAGGCCGCGGCGGGCTGCGGCGGCGCCATCAGCAGATCAAGCGCCGCCTGCGGCAGGGCCGGGCCAAGCCGGTCGACCAGCCAGGAAAGGTCCTGTCCGGCGGTGGGGTCCGGCACCGTCGGACCGGACGCGATGGCCGCCGGATCGTCGCCCGGCACATCGGAGATCGCCAGCGTCACCAGCCGTGCGGGCGCGGCCGCCTGCGCCAGCCGCCCGCCCTTGATCGCCGACAGGCGCCGGCGGACGCGGTTCATGTCCTCGATCGTCAGCCCCGACCGCAGCAGCAGGCGGTTGACCACGATCTTGTCCTCCAGCGTCAGCGGCGCGCGGGGCGCCGCCATCAGCGCCGACCCCCCGCCCGAGATCAGCGCCAGCACCAGGTCGTCCGGTCCCGCCGCCTTGGCCGCAGCCAGGATTCGTTCGGCGGCATCCTGCGACGCCGCGTCAGGCACCGGGTGGGACGCCTGGCACACGGTGATGCGCCGCGTCGGAACCTGGTGCCCATGTCGTGTGACCACGATGCCGGAAAGGTCGACATCGGGCCAAGCGGCCTCCAGCGCGGCGGCCATGGCGGCGGCGGACTTGCCCGCGCCCACCACGATGCAGCGGCCCTGCGGCTTGGGCGGCAGATGATCGGCCAGCACCTGCGCGGGATCGGCGGCGCCCACCGCCGCATCGAACATGTCGCGCAACAGCGCCTGTGCCTGGTCCTGGTTCATTCCGCCTCCGTCGGTGATCGCGTCGCCCGGGGGCGCGCCTGTGGCGCCATCATAGGGATGGTGCCGCGGTTTGCCAGCACCGCCGCCGCTGGCCCCTGCCCCGCCGATCTGCTAGGGCGCCCCGGATTGCGGCCCCGCGCCGCCCCAACCCGCCCGAGGCCCCGGTGACCCAGCATGTTCTGCGCAGCGTCCTTCGCGACGGCACCGGCGATCTGCACGCCACGCTGGACGCGCAGGTGGGCGCGCTGGACAGCCCGGCGGCCTATCTGGCCTATCTGCGCGGCAGCCACGCGTTTCGCAGCGCTATCGATCCGCTGCTGGAGGCCGGCTCGGCCCGGATCGGCTGGCGGCCGGTGATGCTGTCGGATGCGACGGCGCGCGATCTGGAGGACCTTGGCGCAGGGCGCCCGACCCCGGTGACCCCGCCCGCCCTGCCCGACGCCGCGGCCGTCGCGGGCGCGCTGTATGTGGTCGAAGGATCGTCCATCGGTGCGACGCTGATCGCGCGCAGGGCGGCGGCCCTGGGGTACACCACGGGCCACGGCGCGTCCCACCTGGCGCTGCAGACGGGCGATCCGCGCCGGTGGCGGCGGTTCCTGGACTGGCTTCATGCCGCGGACCCGGACCCCGCGCGGGCGGTCAAGGCCGCGCGGGCGGTGTTCCAGACCGCCATGACCGCATTTACGCAACGGTAAACGAAAAGCAATTGGACGGCTGACCTGGGCCGCCTTAGAAATCCGTAATGTCCACAGCCCTGCCCAACCCTGCCGATGCCCGTGATCTGACTGCCTGCGACCGCGAACCGATCCATGTTCCCGGATCGATCCAGGCGCATGGCCACCTTCTGATCGTCGACCCGGGCGACGGCCGGATCGTCGGCGCCGCGGGACGCGCCGACGGCCTGACGCGCGACATGATCGGCCAGACCCTGTCGCAGGCGCTTGGCGGCGTGCTGCGCAATGCAATCGACGATCTGCCCGATATTGGTCCCGTTCCCCTGGCACCCGTGATGATCGACGGGGCATCCTGGGACCTGCTGGCCTATCGCAGCGGCGCGCATGTCGTGATCGAGATGCTGCCCGCGCTGGATCAGCCGCCGCTGGATGCACGTTTCCTGGGCCGGATGCAGGCGCTGGACGCGGTGCTGGAGCGGGCGTCGTCCCTGCCCGACCTGATGCGGAACGCGGCGGGCGTGTTCCGCCAG
This sequence comes from Paracoccus marcusii, assembly GCF_028621715.1. Classification (NCBI taxonomy): domain Bacteria; kingdom Pseudomonadati; phylum Pseudomonadota; class Alphaproteobacteria; order Rhodobacterales; family Paracoccaceae; genus Paracoccus; species Paracoccus marcusii. The sequence goes on from NZ_CP117466.1 coordinate 2,983,168, forward strand.
CTGACCGGCCACGCGCGGGTGATGATCTATCGCTTCATCGACGACGAGGCCGGGGCCGTGGTGGGCGAAAGCCGTGCCGAGGGCATGGGCACGTTCATGAACCACCATTTCCCGGCATCCGACATTCCCCGCCAGGCGCGCGCCCTCTACGTGCGCAACCGCGTGCGGGTCATCGCCGACGTGCATGCCCCGGTCCAGCCGATCACCGGCAGCGTTCCCGGGATCGAGGCCATCGACCTCAGCGATTCGATGCTGCGCAGCGTCTCTCCGGTGCACCTGCATTATCTGCGCAACATGGGGGTGGGTGCATCGGCGTCGATGTCGATCATCAAGGACGGGGCGCTTTGGGGTCTTGTCGCCTGCCACCACCCCGAACCGCGCGACCTGTCGCTGGCCACGCGTCTGGCCTGCCAGTCCCTGGCCGACAGCCTGGCCCGCCAGATCCGCCTGCGCGAGGAGACGGTGCTGTACCGTGAACGCATCCGGCTGCGCGCGCACGAGGATACCGTGCTGGCCCGTCTTGGTCCTGACGACCAGCTGGACCAGTTCTTCGCGCAATCCGCGGGACCGCTGGCCGAGCTGGTGGGCGCCGACGGCTTTGCCGCCGTTCAGGGCAGCGAGCTGTTCTCGTCGGGCAGCTGCCCCGATCCGGCGGCGCTGCGCCATCTGGCCGACCATGTGCGCCAGTCGGCGGCGATCACCCCCTTTGTCAGTTCCAACCTGGAACGCGTCATCCCTGCGGCGGCGGCCTATCGCGACGTTGCCAGCGGCATGCTGTCGGTCACCATGTCGACCGAGGTGCCGACGATCCTGATGTGGTTCCGCGCCGAAAAGCTGCAGGTCGTGACCTGGGCCGGCAACCCGCACAAGGACGTCCCCACGGTCCCCGGCGCCACGCTGGAGCCGCGCGCATCCTTTGCGGCCTGGTCCGACGAGGTGCGCGGCAAGTCGCGCCCCTGGACCGCCGCCGAGGTCGAGGCCGCCAGCCGCCTGGTTCGCCTGATGCTGGAGGCGCGCAGCTCGCGGCGCATCCGCCGGCTGAACGCCGAACTGTCCATCACGCTGCGCGAGAACGAGAGCCTGATCCAGCAAAAGGAATTCCTGCTGCGCGAGGTCAACCACCGCGTCCAGAACAGCCTGGCCCTGGTGGCATCCTTCCTGCGCATGCAGGGCCGCGGCGCCGACCCCCTGGTCCGCACCCAGCTGGACGAGGCGCAAAGCCGACTGTCGGCCGTCAGTCTGGTCCATCGCCGCCTTTATCAGGACGACAGCGCCCAGATCGTGGACCTGGCGATCTATCTGGACGACCTGCTGCGCGACATGAAATCGTCGCTGGACCCGGCATGGGCCGACGCGATCCAGACCGAATTCGCGCCCATCCTGGTATCAGCGGATCGTGCGGTCAGCATCGGCCTGCTGACCAACGAGATCGTCGCGAATGCGATCAAGTATGCCTACGATGGCCAGCCCGGCCCGGTGTCGGTCGTGCTGTCGCAGACGCGCAACGGGATGCTGTTGTCCGTGACCGACAACGGCGTGGGGTCGGACGGGTCCATCAAGGGCACCGGCTTTGGCATGCGGATGGTGGCGTCGCTGGTCGAGCAGCTGGGCGGCAAGTTGCAGTCGGACACGAATGCGCCCGGTCTGCGGGTGGTGATCACCGCTCCCCTGGACTGACGCCCCATTGCGCGGCGAAGGCGGGCGAGGCCACGAAGCTGCCGGGTTCGGGCGACACGGGGGGCGGATCGCACACGCCCTCCTCCAGATATTTCAGCGCGGCGACGAACCCCGCCGATGAGAACGGCTTGGCGATGACGCCATGCGCGCCGTCGAAATCGTCGGGGATCTTCTTCGGGTTGGCCGTGACAAAGACCACGATGGTGTCGGGCCACTGCTTCTGGATGGCGCTGTTGACCTGCAGGCCGGTACTGCCGCGTGCCAGCTGCATGTCGACCAGCGCGACGTCCGGGGCCTTGTCCGTGGGCAGCGCCATCACGTCCTGCAGCGAAGATGCCACGGCCAGTACCTGATGGCCGGCATCCTCGATCATCATCTCGATGTCCATCGCGATGATGAACTCATCCTCGACCACGAGGATCGACAGCGGCGCCTTGGGGCGGTTCATGGAATTTCCTTGTCGATGACGACGCTGACCTGGATCGACCCCTGATCGGTCCTGGACCAGGCCACGCGCGTTCGTGTCTGTGCGGCAAGCCGAGAGATGATCTGTTCGTTCACCCCGGACGGCGAATAGACCGGATCGGCCTCGGCGTCCCCCTGGCCCGGAGGTCCGAAGCCGATGGACAGCTCGACCCGCGCGGGCGTCGTCCGCGACGAGATGTCGAAGACCTGGCCCTTCGCGACGTTCTCGGGGCGGATCATGTGCGCCAGGATCTCGTTCACGATCAGCCCGATCGCCGCCGCCTGCCCCGCAGGCACCTCGGCCCGGCCCAGATCGGCGCGGATGCGGATGTCGCAATCGGCCCGGCTTTGCGTCAGGTCGGAGGCAAGGTTGACGGCGTAGGATCCGATGTCGAACCGCGTCACGTCGTCGGACTGGTACAGGTGGCGATGCACCGTGGCCAAGGCGTCGATCCGGGTCATCATCGCGCGCAGCATGTCGGCCGTGTCGCTGTCCGCCGCCTCGCGCAGCTGCAGGCGCAGGATCGACCCGATCATGGTCATGTTATTCTTCACGCGGTGATCGACCTCGTGCAGCAGCAGACGCTGTGCATCCAGCGAATCGCGCAGTTCGGCGACGCGGCGGGTCACCTCGGCCTCGACCCGCGATTTCTCGCGCGCCATGCGGGACTGCACGTCGATCCGGTCGGTGACGTCCAGCTGCGAGGCAAAGAAGAACCGGATACGGCCCGCATCGTCGCGCACCGGGCTGAGATACAGCGCGTTCCAGAACGACGTCCCGTCCTTGCGATAGTTCAAAATATCGACCGAGATGTCGGTCCCGTTCTCGACCGCCTCGCGCAGGCGGCGGATCGTGTCCTGGTCTGTCTGCGACCCCTGCAGGAACCGGCAGTTGCGACCCATCAGCTCGTCGCGGTCGTACCCGGTCAGGCGCTGGAACGCGTCATTGGCAAAGACGATGGGATTGTCGGGCAGGCTGGGGTTGGTGATGATCATCGGCATGCGCGTTGCCCGCACCGCGGCCGCGAAGGGATCGCCGCGTCCGTGTTCATGATGCAGCGCCTCGGTCAGGTGCCAGTCGTCCCGTTCGTCCACGTCGCGTCCCTTGTAAGCCTGCCCCAGACCCTGTCGTCTGCTTCAAGACACTGCCGCCTTGAATGGTTCCGGAATATCGGAAAAGGATCGCGGTGACAGGCCCTCCAAGGTGACATGATGACCATGACGACAGATCTTCCCGACCTGAGAGAGCGCCTGCGGGCCATGGCCCGCGGCCCCGGCCGGACCATGATCGCCCTGGCGGGCCCTCCGGGCGCTGGCAAGAGCCATGTCACCGATGCGCTTCTGGCCGATCTGCCGGGGGCGGCGCTGCTGCCGATGGACGGGTATCACCTGGACGACCGGCTGCTGTCGGCACGCGGCGATCTGCCGCGCAAGGGGGCGCACTGGACGTTCGACCTGGACGGCTTTGCGGTCATGCTGGACCGGCTGGCCGCCGATGACGGCCGCGACGTGCTGGTCCCCGTCTTCGACCGTGACCTGGAGATCAGCCGCGCCGCCGCGCGTGAGATCCCCGCCAGCGCCCGGCTGATCCTGGTCGAGGGGAACTATCTGCTGCTGGACCGGCCCGGCTGGCGCGACCTGGGGCGTCATTTCGCGCTGACCGTGATGCTGGACGTGCCGCAGGCGGTGCTGCGGGCCCGCCTGACGGCCCGCTGGCGCGACCTGCCCCCCGATCAGGCCCGCGCCAAGCTGGAGGCCAACGACCTGCCCAACATGGAGCTGGTGCTGACCGCCAGCCGTGCGCCCGACCTGATCCTGCCGAACGGCTAGGCCGCGCGCCGGCGCCGCGCGACCTCATAGGCGATGGCACCGATGACCGTGGCCACGATGATGATCAGCGCCAATGCGTTCACCGCGGGCGTCAGGCCGGTGCGGACCTTGGTCGCGATGAAGACGGTCAGGGGCGTCTCGAACCCGCGCACGAACAGCGTGGTGTTGTAGTTCTCGATCGATTGCAGCACCGCGAGGCCCGCCGACGCAATCAGCGCGGGCCGCAGGAACGGCAGCGTCACGCGGCGGAACACCATCACGCGGTTGGCGCCGAGACCCAGGGCCGCCTCCTCCTGCGTGCGGTCGAACCGCTGCAGGCGGGCCATGACCATCAGCATGACATAGCAGATGATGAAGGTGGACTGCGCCAGCACGATCAGGAACACCCCGCCGCCCACGCCCATCTGCCGCCACAGGATCAGGGTCGAGATCCCGATCACCACCCCCGGCGTCAGCAGGGGCGACACCATCACCGCATAGGCAAAGCTGCGCGCCCGCGCATGCAGCGATGTCAGGACCAGCGCCGCCGCCGTGCCCACCGGCACCACGATCACCACCACGCAGACCGCAACCAGCACGGACGTCCACAGCGACTGCCACATGGCCGCGTCCGCCCACATGGCGGCGAACCATTCCGTCGTGGTCCCCTGCCACGGGATCACCGTGGGAAAGCGGCTTTCATTGAAGCTGGCCGCGCCCATGATGATCAGCGGTGCGAACAGATAGGCCGCGAAGACCATCAGATACAGCCAGAACATGGCGCCGAAGATGCGTTCCGGCCTCATTTCGCGACATCCGTCAGGTTGACGCGGAACAGCCGCAAGGTGATCAGGACGACCGCCAGGCACAGCACCAGCAGCACCAGCGCATAGGCCGCGCCGCGGTTCCAGTCGCCGCCCTCGAAGAACCAGTTGTAGATGATCTCGGTGAACCATCGGCTGCCGGGCGATCCCAGCAGCGCGGGCGCGACATAGCTGCCGGCGGCCAGCATGAAGGTGAACACGAAACCCGTCGCGATCCCGGCCTTGGCATGGGGGATCACCACGCGGGTATGGATGCGCCAGGGCGACGCGCCCAGGTCGCGGGCGGCCTCGATCTGGGCTTTGTCCAGCGATTCGATGGCGTTGTAGATCGGCAGCAGCATGAACAGGATATAGGCATAGACCATCGCCGCCAGCACGCCGCCGTCGCCCTGCCAGCGGATCGGTGCGTCGATCAGGCCGATATTCGTCAGCACCGCGTTCAGCGGCCCGCGATAGGCCAGGATGATGAACCAGGCCAGCGTCCGCAGCACCTCGTTGATGAAGAAGGGGATGATGATCAGCATCATCGCGATGGCCAGCTGCCCCGTCGTGGCCCGCTGCGCCATCCAGAAGGCAATGGGATAGCATACGGCAAAGGTCACCGCCGCCACCAGGCCGCTGGCCCAGATCGTCTTGAAGAAGATCGCGCGGTGCGTGGGCTCTCCGGCAAGATAGAGGATGTTCGACAGCGTATAGGTGTCGTCCGGCCCCCCAAGCGCCGCGGGCGGCAGGTTCGGTCGCAGGGCATAGTCGATCATCATCAGGTTCGGGGCCAGGACCATCACGGCCAGCCAGAACAGGACAAGGATCAGGAAGATCGTCGAAAGCCCCGGTCCGAAACGGTTTTTCAGATCACCCATCGCCCAGCACCACCGCATGTCCCGCGTCGAACCCGAACCCCGCCCGGCTGCCCGGAACCGGCGCATCGGCCAGCCGCGTCGAGGGCACCGATGCCGTCAGCGCCGTCCCGCCGTCGAACCGGCCGTGGACCAGCGCAAAGGAGCCTTCGAAATCGACGCGCTCGATCTGCGCCTGCAGGGGGTTTTGGCCGATACCGGGCACCAGCGCCTCGGGGCGGACATAGATCGTGCCCTGCACGCCCGGCGCGGCACCCTGTCCCGCGCGACCGGTCAGCGGCCCCAGGTCGGTCTCGATCCGGGCGGTGCCGGCCTGCACGTCGGTGATGCGGCCGGGAATGGCGTTCGTCTCGCCCACGAAGCGGGCCACGAAGGGCGTGGCGGGGTTGTCGTACAGCTCTCGGGGCGTGGCGACCTGCTGCAAGAGACCCGCCGACATCACGGCGACGCGGTCGGACATGGCCAGCGCCTCGGACTGGTCGTGGGTGATATAGATGAAGGTGACGCCCGTGCGCTTCTGGAGCGCGCGCAGTTCGGCGCGCATGTGCTGGCGCAGCTTCAGGTCCAGCGCGGACAGCGGTTCGTCCAGCAGCAGGACACCCGGTTCCACGGCCAAGGCGCGGGCGATGGCCACGCGCTGACGCTGGCCGCCGGACAGTTCGCCCGGCATGCGGTCGCCGTATCCCTCCAGCGCGATCAGGCGCAGCAGGTCGTCTGCCTTGGCCCGGCGTTCGGCGCGGCCGACCCCGCGGGCCTCCAGGCCGAAGGCGATGTTGTCACGCACCGACATCAGCGGGAACAGGGCCAGCGACTGAAAGATCATCGCGGTCGGGCGCTGGTTGGGGCCCAGCCCCTTCATGTCCCGGTCGCCGATCAGCACGCGCCCCTCGGTCGGCTCTATGAAGCCCGCGATCATGCGCAGGATCGTGGTCTTGCCGCAGCCCGACGGCCCCAGGATGGAGAAGAACTCTCCGGCCTCGACCTTGAAGCTGACATCGCTGACGGCGCGGGTGGTGCCAAAAGTCATGCCGATGCCGGCAAGTTCGACCGAATGGGACATTGTGTCTCCTGCAGGAGTTGGGGGGCGGCGAAAACCGCCCCCGGTTGGGTTCAGGCCGACAGGAAGCGGTCCTGATACTCGTTGCGCTTGGTGATGTACCAGCTTTCCTGGATCGGCCACCACCACAGTTTCTCCAGCGCGTCGCCCGGATAGGCGGCGGCGAAGAAGGCCTTGGCCTCGTCCGAGGTCAGCTGATCGGAGCCCACCGCGGTCGAGTTGATCTTGGTCGCGTTGGTGTACATCGCGCCGGCCTCGGGCGTCAGGAACCAGTTGATGAAGGCATAGGCGCCGTCCAGGTTCGCCGCCCCCGTCGGGATCGACAGACCCTCCATCCAGGCCAGCGCGCCTTCCTTGGGCGCGATGAAGCCCACGGGCAGACCTTCGGACGCCAGGGCGGCCGCGGTCGAATCCCAGGTCTGGCCCACGGTGGCGCCGTTGACGCGGAACGCGCCCTGGGCCTCGTTCTCGTTGGTCCAGAACTGGATGATGTTGCCCTTGCGCGCGATGGCCTCGGCCAGGATCACGTCGAAGATCTCGATCTGCGCATCGGGATCGGTGAACGCATCCAGCAGCGGCCGCGGCAGCTTGCCCTCGGCCTCCAGCCACAGGCCCAGGCCGATCAGCGAGGAATGCCCGCGCACGGTCGCCTGCGCGCCGTCCTTCCACAGATCGCCATAGGACGCGGTGCCGTATTCCAGCGGGTTCTGTTCGGTATCAAAGGCGATCGCCTCGGTGCCCCAGTCGGTCGGCACCTGGTACCGCTTGCCGTCCACGACCGCGCCCAGGTTGACCGAGTTCTCCCATGCACTGGGCAGGACCTTGGCGACCTCGATGCGCGATTCGTCCAGCGGCTGGATCAGGCCGAACTCGACATAGTTCGGGACGCGGTCGACGGTCGGCCAGATCAGGTCGAACCCGGCGCCGTTGTTGGCACGCAGCTGGTTCAGCAGCTCGTCGTTGGTGCCATAGGGGGTGAAATTCGGGGTGATGCCCGTGGCCTCCTGAAAGGCGCCCAGGATCTCGTCGTTCAGATAGCCGGCCCAGGCAAAGATGTTCACCTGCCCCGCACCCTGCGCCATGGCGCCGCGCGCCAGATAGGGAGAGGCCAGTGCCACGCCAGCCGTGGCCGCAGCCCCGCGCAGAAGGCCGCGTCGGTCGATCCGTGTCATAGAAAGATCCTCCATGTCGTTGTCACTCAGCCGTTTCCCGTTATCGGGCATGCGTGTCGATAAAATGACACGACGCCAAGGGCTTTGGCTTGGCCCGCAGCCTAGACCGGGGCCGCGCCAAGGCAAAGTGTCTTCTTGGTCAGCCCGTCGCGGCATGGAAAAAGGGCCGTCCCGGACGGGACGGCCCTTGCGGCGCAGCCGACGCCGCGATCAGCGGGCGGTTTCGCGCACCAGCTGGCCCTGCGGGTCCAGTTCCAGAGTGACGGTCTCCCCGTCGGGATTGGTCGCGTCCAGCAGGACGCGCGGCCCTTCCTGGCGCATCAGGCCGAACGCGCTGTAGCCCGCCTGCGTCAGGCGCTGGTTTGCCGCGACGGTGTCGAACTGCGGCGCGGGGGGCATGTCGCCGCGCGGACCGTCACCCCGGGGGCCTTCGGCACGCGGGCCATCACCCCGGGGGCCTTCGGCGCGCGGGCCGTCGCCGCGGGGACCATCGCCGTGGGGGCCGTCACCCCGCGAGCCGTGTCCGCGCGGGCCGCGATCATGGTCACGCCCGCCGCGGCGGTCGTCGTCGCGGCCGAACCGCAGGACGGCCCCCGCCTCGTCAAAGGCCGCGCGCATGTCCTGGCCGCCGGTATCCTCGCCCTTGACCTCGAAGCGGCCGTATTCGGCCTTGATCTCCTCGATCATGCCGAACTGGGCCATGACCTCGTTGCCGCGCACGGCCTGCGGCAGGATCGCGTCGATGATCGGCTGCGGCAGGGCGGTGTCGTCGGTCTCGATCTCGATCAGGGTATTGTCGGGGGCGAACTTGACCTCGACCTCGGCGCCGCTTTCCTGCCAGCCCTTGATCTCCAGATGGCGCGGGGTCTGCTTGATCTCCTCATAGCGGGTGAACAGCGCCATCGCGGGCGTGCCGCGGATCTCGCCGGGCAGTGCGGCGTCGATCAGCGGGGCGGGCAGGCTGCCGTCGTCGGCCTCGATCTTGATCAGGTTGCCGGCCATGTCGAACTCGGCCTCGATCTGGGTGCCGTCGGGCAGATAGCCCTCGTATTCGCGCTGGCCGTCGCGCTTGGTCTCGAAGCTGATGCGGTCAAGGTCCAGGCCCTGCAGCATGGCGGGCAGCTCGACGCCGGGGGTCTGGGCGGCTGCGGGGACGGTCCCGGCCACGACGGCGATCAGGGCGGCGGTGGATGCAAGATGCTTGCGGGTCATGTGACACTCCTTTGGGTCGATGTCGGCCGGCGGGTCCGGCCTTCTGCGAATCGTTTCTAGCCCAATGCAACCGAACGGATCGCCAATGCGCCGTTTGGTTTCCATTTCCCCCGGACAGGGCATAGTGGCCCCATGACACGTGCCCCGAATCCTCTGATCCTGGTCTTGGCCCTGATGGCGCCGCTGGCGGCCCTGCCTCAGCCAGCTCCCCCGCCGGACCCCTGGGCCACCAGCTTTCAGCCGCAACCGTTCCACCGCATGGCCGAGGCGGTCACCGCGCGCTATGACGGCCGCCTGGTCGCGGCCGAGACGCGCCCGCCCCGCCCCGCCGAACGCGCCGCGGGGGTCGAGCTGATCTATGAGTTCCGCCTGCTGACCACGCAGCGCAACATCCTCAATATCCGCGTGGACGCCCGCACCGGGCGTTTCCTGGAAGTGGCCGGACGCGGCCAGCTGGAGGCGCGCCGCGCGCCCCGCACCCAAGACTGAAGGACCTGACATGCGCGCCCTGATCGTCGAGGACGACCCCCTGCTGGCCGACCAGCTGTCCCAGGCCATGATCCAGGCCGGCTTCGTAACCGATATCGCCCCAGACGGCACCCAGGGAGAGTTCCTGGGCGCCACCGAAAGCTATGACGTGGCCGTGCTGGACCTGGGCCTGCCCGGCCTGCCCGGCATCGAGGTCCTGACCCGCTGGCGCGACCAGGGCATCGCCATGCCGGTCCTGATCCTGACCGCGCGCGGCGACTGGACCGACAAGGTGGCGGGCTTTCGCGCGGGCGCCGACGATTACGCCGTCAAGCCCTTCCGCCTGGACGAGGTCGTGCTGCGCGCCCAGACCCTGATCCGCCGTGCCGCGGGCCATGCGCGCCCGCAGATCGCGGCCGGGCGGCTGCAGCTGGACGGCCAGCTGGGCGTCATCACCCTGGACGGGATGGCGCTGCGGCTGACGGCGTTTGAACAGCGCATCATGACCTATCTGATCACCCATCAGGACCGCGTCATCAGCCGGACCGAACTGTCCGAACACCTCTACGAGGCCGAGACGGACCGCGACTTCAAGTCGATCGAGGTCGTCATCGGCCGCCTGCGCAAGAAGGTCGGCGACGGCATCATCGAGACCCGCCGCGGCGAGGGCTATGTCCTGAGGTCGGCGTGACGCGGTCGATCCGCGGCCGGCTGCTGCTGCTGGCGGCGGTCTGGCTGACGGCGGCGCTGCTGGGGGCATTCCTGCTGATCGCGCAGCTGCTGGAGGATTTCGTCACCGACCGGTTCGACGCCGAGACGCTGGCCATCGCCGACAGCCTGATCGGCCAGCTGGAGGTCGACGACGACCGGGTCGAACTGGACGACACGCCGCTGGACGTGCGCTTCACCCTGCCGCTGTCGGGGTGGTACTGGCAGGTCATGGCGGGGGATGCGACGGTGGCGCGATCTCCGTCGCTGCTGGACGGGCAGTTGACCGGGCCCGCGGGCGATCTGACCGGCGCGACGGGCCGCGACGCCGATGCGGCGGGCCTGCGCATCCTGCGCCGAGAGCTGACCATTCCCGACAGCGACGCCCTGATCGCGGTCACCGTGACCGCCCCCCTGGCCGAGATCGAGGGCAGCCTGGCGCAGATCGTGCGCCCGTTGGCGGTCGCGCTGGTGGTGCTGGGGCTGGGTCTGGCCGCCGCCAGCGTGATCCAGGTGACGCTTGGCCTGCGCAGTCTGGACCGCCTGCGCGCCGATCTGGCCCGCGTGCGCGCGGGCGACAGCGACCGGCTGGCCCGCCCCGACGTGTCCGAACTGCGCCCCCTGGCGTCAGAGATCAACGCGGCGCTGGATCAGAACGCGGCCCTTCTGACCCGGTCGCGCCAGCATCTGGGGAACCTGGCCCATTCGCTGAAGACGCCGCTGGCGGCCCTGTCGAACGAGCTGCCGCCCGATCATCAGGGCCAGGCCCTGATCACGCGGATGGATCGCCTGATCGGCTGGCACCTGCGCCGCGCGCGTCAGGCCGGGCCGCGCCTGCTGGGGCAGCGGACCCCGGTCGCGCCGGTCGTCGACGACATCCTGCTGGTGCTGCGCTGGCCCTTGGCCGACCGCGGCATGACCGCCGATGTCGATTGCCCCCCGGACGCGGCCTTTCCCGGCGAACGCCAGGACCTGGAGGAGATGATCGGCAACCTGTCCGAGAATGCCGCCAAATGGGGGCGCACGCGCCTGCGCATCACCGTGCGCACCCCGCCGGACCGCCTGATCCTGCGGATCGAGGATGACGGTCCCGGCCTGCCCCCCGACCAGGCGCCCCTTGCCCTGATGCGCGGCGCGCGGCTGGACGAACTGGGCGCCCCCGGCGCGGGGCTGGGCCTGGCCATCGTGGCCGATCTGGCGGCGCTGCATGGCGGCGAATTGCGGCTGGAACGGTCCGATCTGGGCGGTCTGGCCGCCGTTCTGGATCTGCCTGCCTGAAATTTCCGCAAAGCTTTGCGGCCCATATTTTACCATTTGATAAAAAAATGGACCTGTGTCAGCCTGATTTCACCAACAGGTGAGCCAGGAGACGAAAATGTCCCAAGCGAGATTAAGCCCCGGCGTGGTGCCGGGACGACTGACCCCCGACCAGCTGGCGGCGAACTTCGTCGATGTCGCCCCGCCGCTGGACCGCCACGAGGCGCATGTGGCCGCCGACCGGTGCTATTTCTGCCATGACGCGCCCTGCATCACGGCCTGCCCGACCAGCATCGACATCCCGCTGTTCATCCGCCAGATCGCGACCGACACGCCGGATGCGGCGGCGATGACGATCTTTCACGCCAACATCTTGGGCGGCATGTGCGCCCGTGTCTGCCCCACGGAACAGCTGTGCGAGGGTGCCTGCGTGCGCATGGAGGCCGAGGGCAAGCCGGTCGAGATCGGTGCGCTGCAGCGTTACGCGACCGACGGGCTGATGGCGCAAGGGTCGCACCCCTTCAAGCGCGCCGCCCCCACGGGCAAGCGCGTGGCCGTGGTCGGCGCGGGCCCTGCGGGTCTGGCCTGCGCGCATCGTCTGGCCGCCAAGGGCCATGATGTGGTGATCTTCGAGGCGCGGCCCAAGCCGGGGGGCCTGAACGAATACGGCATCGCCAGCTACAAGGCCGTGGACGGCTTCGCCCAGGCCGAGGTCGATTGGCTGATGGGCATCGGCGGGATCGAGCTGCGCCACGACCAGGCGATCGGCCGCGACATCACCATGGCTGCGCTGCAGTCCGAATACGATGCAGTGTTCCTGGGCATGGGCCTGGGCGGCGTGAACGCGCTGCGCGCAGACGGCGAGGACCGCACGCATGTGCTGGACGCCGTCAGCTTCATCCGCGACCTGCGCCAGGCCAGCGATCTGGGCACCCTGCCCGTCGGCCGCGACGTGGTGGTGATCGGCGGCGGCATGACCGCCGTGGATGCCGCCGTACAGGCCCGCCTGCTGGGCGCCGAGAACGTCAGCATCGTCTATCGCCGCGGTCAGGACCGCATGGGCGCCAGCCGCCATGAACAGGACCACGCGACCGCCAGCGGCGTGCGGATCATCTGCAATGCGGCGCCCCTGGCGGTCCATGGCAACGGCGCGGTGACCGAGGTCGAGTTCGCCTATACCCGCGCCGAGCCCGACGGGCTGGTCCTGACCGAGGACCGCTTCCGGCTGAAGGCCGACCAGGTCTTCCGCGCCATCGGCCAGCGCCTGGAGGGCGCGCCCGAGGGGCTGGAGCTGGCGGGCGGCAAGATCCTGGTGACCGGGCCGGGCCGCACGACGCTGGACGGGGTCTGGGCCGGGGGCGATTGCGCATCCGGCGGCGACGACCTGACCGTGACCGCGGTGGCCGAAGGCCGCGACGCGGCAGAAGACATCGACGCCCGGCTGACCGGACGTCCCGTCGAAATCCCCGGCTGAGGACGAACCCATGGCAGACCTGCGCAGCAATTTCATCGGGATCAAGTCCCCGAACCCCTTCTGGCTGGCCTCGGCCCCGCCGACCGACAAGGAATACAACGTCCGCCGCGCCTTCCAGGCCGGTTGGGGCGGCGTGGTGTGGAAGACGCTCGGGTCCGAAGGCCCGCCCGTCGTCAATGTGAACGGCCCGCGCTATGGCGTGATCCATGGCGCCGACCGCCGCGTCCTGGGCATCAACAACATCGAGCTGATCACCGACCGCCCCCTAGAGGTGAACCTGCGCGAGATCAAGTCGGTCAAGCGCGACTATCCCGACCGGGCGCTGATCATCAGCCTGATGGTGCCCTGCGACGAGGATAGCTGGAAGGACATCCTGGCCCGGATCGAGGATACCGGCGCCGACGGGGTGGAACTGAACTTCGGCTGCCCCCACGGCATGGCCGAACGCGGCATGGGATCGGCCGTGGGCCAGGTGCCGGAATACATCGAGATGGTGACCCGGTGGGTCAAGAAATACAGCCGCATGCCCTGCATCGTGAAGCTGACCCCCAACATCACCGACGTGACCAAGCCCGCCGAGGCCGCCAAGCGCGGCGGTGCCGATGCGGTCAGCCTGATCAACACGATCAACTCGATCACCTCGGTCGATCTGGACCTCTTCGCGCCCCAGCCGACCATCGACGGCAAGGGCAGCCATGGCGGCTATTGCGGCCCGGCGGTCAAGCCCATCGCCCTGAACATGGTGGCCGAGATCGCCCGCAACCCCGCGACCGCAGGCCTGCCCATCAGCGGCATCGGCGGCGTCACCACCTGGCGCGACGCGGCCGAGTTCATGGCGCTTGGCGCGGGCAATGTGCAGGTCTGCACGGCGGCGATGACCTATGGCTTCAAGGTGGTCCAGGAGATGATCACCGGCCTGCACGATTATCTGGACAGCCATGAGATGGGCCTGTCCGACCTGATCGGCCGCGCGGTGCCCAACGTGCGCGACTGGCAGCAGCTGAATCTGAACTATGTCACCAAGGCGGTGATCGACCAGGATGCCTGTATCAGCTGCGGCCGCTGCTATGCCGCGTGCGAGGATACCAGCCACCAGGCCATTGCCATGAAGCCGGGCCGCGTCTTCGAGGTGATCGAGGAGGAATGCGTCGCCTGCAATCTGTGTGTCGATGTCTGCCCGGTCGAGGACTGCATCACCATGCGTGAGCTGGAGATCGGCGAGATCGACAAGCGCACCGGCATTCCGCGCGGCGAATACGCGAACTGGACCAGCCATCCGAACAACCCGATGGCCCGCGCCGCCGAGTGATCCGATGCGGCTGGGGAGCCTTGCGCCCCCCGGGCCATCCGCAGGGTATTTGGTGAACGAAAAAGCCCCGCGGCGATGGCCGCGGGGCTTTGTCATGCGGGACGATCAGAGACCGTAGATGCGGCCGAACTTCTGTTCCAGATAGTCCAGAAGCGGGTCGGGTCCGATGGGCTGGCCCGCGGCGCTCTCGATCACCGCGGTCGGGGTCATCAGGCCGCCGTGGCGCTGAACGTTCTCGCGCAGCCATTCGGTGGCGGGGGTCGCGTCGCCCTGGGCCAGGGACGCGTCCAGATCAGGCACCGCGCCGCGCAAGGCCTGGTTCAGGCAGCCTGCATAGACATTGCCCAGGGCATAGGTCGGGAAATAGCCGAAAAGGCCCACCGACCAATGGACATCCTGCAGCACGCCGTTCGCGGGACGATCGACCGCGACGCCGAAATCCTTGAGGAAGCGCGCGTTCCACGCCGCCTCCAGGTCCTGCGTATCCAGCCGCCCCGAGATCAGGTCTCGTTCAAGATCAAAGCGCAGCATGACGTGCAGGTTGTACTGCACCTCGTCCGATTCGGTGCGGATATAGCCCGGCGTGACGCGGTTGACCGTCGCATAGAAGGCGTCGGGATCGGTGATGTTCAGCCCGTCGAAGGCCTCGGACATGCGTTCAAACAGCCAGCCTGTGAAGGCGCGGCCGCGGCCCAGTTGGTTCTCATAGATGCGGCTCTGGCTTTCGTGGACGCCCATAGACACGCCGCGCCCCAGGGGGGTGAAGGCGTAATCGGGATCGATGCCCAGCTCATAGCTGGAATGGCCGACCTCGTGGATGGTGGAGTAGAGACAGTTGAACGGATCCGTCTCGACCACCCGCGTGGTGATGCGGCTGTCCTGCCAGCGCCCCGAGCTGAAGGGATGCACGGCCAGATCCATCCGCCCCCGCGTCCAGTCATAACCGAAGGCCGTGGCGCAGGCGCGGGCCAGGCGCAGCTGGGTTTCCTGCGGGAAATGGCCCTTCAGCGCCTGCGGCTGATCGGCACCCAAGACGTCGTCGCGCAGCGCGACCAGGCGCGGGCGCATCGCGTCGAACAGCGTCGCCAGGCGCGCCCCGGTCATGCCGGGTTCGTAATCCTCCAGCAGCGCGTCATAAAGATCGCCGCCATCGGCCAGGCACGCGGCCTCCTCGCGCTTCAGCATCAGGACCTGATCCAGGGTCGGCAGGAAATCCGCGGGCGCGTCCTTGGCGCGGGCCTCGGCCCAGATGCCCTGGGCCAGCGAGGTCAGCCGCGCCAGTTCGGAGGCCAGCCGCGCGGGAATGCGGCTGCTGCGGGCATAATCGCGCGCGATCAGGGCGACGGCGCGGCGGTCGGCAGGCGTCTGCGGATCGGCCGCGTCCAGCCATTCGCCGATGCGCGGATCGGTGCGGCGGTCATGCAGCACCTCCTCCATCGCGCCCATCTCCTCGGCGCGCTGTTCGGCGGCGCCGCGGGGCATCACGGTCTCCTGGTCCCATCCCAACCGTTCGGCGACGGAGGACAGGGCTTCGGTCTGGCGCTGGAAGGCCAGCAGGTCGGTCAGCGCGGTCATCGGATCGCCCCCCGGATCGAGGTTTCAAAGGGATAGCGCGCATGGTGGCGCGCCCGCAGGATCATCGCGAACAGCACGACGGCGCCGAACTGGTGCGTCAGGGCCAGGTGCAGGGGCGATGCGTGGATCACGTTCAGGATGCCCAGCCCGATCTGTGCGGCCATCGCCACGATCATGACGCTGAAGGCGCCGCGCGTCACCGGATGGGGCGAGCGGCGCGCCCGCAGCCAAACGACGACGGCGAAGATCGCCAGCAGATAGCCGGTCATGCGGTGGATGAACTGGACCAGGGCCGGGTTCTCGAAGAAGTTCCGCCAGCCCAGGGTGCCGTCCCAGATCGCCGCCGGGATCCATTCGCCGCCCATGGTGGGCCAGCCGGTATAGGTGCGGCCCGCGTCGATGCCCGCGACCAGCGCGCCCAGCAGGATCTGCACGAAGGTCAGGTGCATCAGCCCCGTGGACATGCGGAACAGCTTGGCCTCTCCGGCGCGGCGCGCGCGCATCAGCTCGGCCTCGGAGCGCGACAATTGCAGGACGTACCAGGTGATTAGGCCCAGGATCAGGAAGGCGATGCCCAGATGCGTGGCCAGGCGATAGGACGCGACACGCAGCATCCCCTCGTTCAGGCCCGAGCTGACCATCCACCAGCCGATCGCGCCCTGCAGGCCGCCAAGCGCCCCCAGGGACAGCAGGCGGGGCGTCCAGCCTGTGGGAATGCGCGACGTGGCCCAGAAGAAGACGAAGCCCAGGGCCCAGACCAGACCGACCACGCGGCCCAGCAGACGGTGCCCCCATTCCCACCAGTAGATGTACTGGAACTCCGACAGCGACATGCCGCGGTTCAGCTCCTGGTACTGCGGGATCTGGCGATAAAGGTCGAATTCGCTCTGCCAGTCGGCGGCGTTCATGGGCGGGATGGCCCCGGTCACGGGTTTCCATTCGGTGATCGACAGGCCCGACCCGGTCAGGCGCGTGGCGCCGCCCACGACGATCATCGCCAGGACCAGCACGAACAGCACGGCAAGCCAGGCGCGGATCGCGCGCCGCGCGCCGCGGGGGCGGGCATCGATCATGCCGGTGGTCTGGACGGGTCGGGCTGCGGTCGGGTCCGAGACTTCCTGGAAGACAGGTCGCTTGGCCATCGCAAGGCTCCTTTCGGGCGGAGGTTAGGGGCGGGTCAGCGCCGGGTCAACTGACGCAGGACGCCGTGCAGGATCCGCACGTCGCCCTTGGTCAGGGTCAGGCGCGACCACATGTTGCGCATGTTCAGACGCATCGACGCGGCCTTGGTTTCCGGGAAGAAGAATCCGGCCTGGGTCAGCTGGTCGTCGTAATGGTCGCCCAACCGCTCGATCTCGATGCGGTCGGCGGGGGCTTCGGCCTCGGACCGGCGCAGATGGGGCGCGGGTTCGGGCGGCAGGATGTCGCGGCCGAATTCGTATCCCATCAGCAGGACGGCCTGGGCCAGGTTCAGCGACGGGAAATCGGGGTTCACCGGCACCGTCACGATGGCGTTGGCCCGCGCGATGTCGTCATTCTCCAGCCCCGTACGTTCGGGGCCGAAGATGACCGCGGAGCGGCCATCATGGGCGCGGGCCTGGGCCATCGCGGTGGCGGGCGTGAAGACGGGCTTGGTCAGTTCGCGCCCGCGCGCCGTGGTGGCATAGGCATAGTCGATGCCCTCCATCGCCAGGGCCAGCGTGGGATAGACGCGGGCCGTGTCCAGCACGCGGCCCGCCGCCCCCGAGGCCATGGCGACGGCCTTGGGGTTGGGCCAGCCGTCGCGCGGATCGACGATGCGCATGTCGGTCAGGCCGAAATTCAGCATGGCGCGGGCGGCCGCGCCGATGTTCTCGCCCATCTGCGGGCGCACGAGGATGATGACGGGTTGGCGTTCGATCTGCATGGTCCGGCAGATAGTCCGTCTGGCGGCGGCGGGCAAGCTGCGCTATCTGCGACACAAAGGAGATCGCCATGACCGACGCCCCTCAATTGTACCTGATGACCCCTGCCGGCGCCCAGGCATCCAGCCTGGCACCGATGTTGGCCGAGGTGATGGACCGCGTGGCCCCTGCCTGCCTGCGCATCCGCGGCGGCGCCGAGGAGGACGAGCTGGGCCGCCTGGCCGACATGGCACGCGAGATCGCCCATGCCCGCGACGTGGCCGTGGTGATCGACGATCACGTCAAGCTGGTCCTGCGCCACGGGCTGGACGGGGTGCACCTGAACGACGGGGCCAAGGCCGTGCGCTATGCCCGAAAGGAGCTGGGCGACGACGCGATCGTCGGCGCGTTCTGCGGCACGTCGCGCCACGAGGGCATGAACGCGGCCGAGGCGGGTGCGGATTACGTGGCTTTTGGTCCGGTCAGCGACAGCGCGCTCTATCGTGGCGATCCGGTCGAGCTGGAGCTGTTCCAGTGGTGGTCCGAGATGATCGAGGTGCCGGTCGTGGCCGAAGGCGCCATCACACGAGAGCTGATCACCCAGCTGACGCCGATCACCGACTTCATCGCCCTGGGCCCCGAGATCTGGACCCAGGAAGACCCGGCCGCGACACTGGCCCTGTTGTGGGGCTAAAGGACCAGGGGCGTCCGGTCGTCTGACGCGAACCGCCGCAGCACCGCCGGGTATAGGCGGTGTTCCTGCACCAGCACACGCGCGGCCAGGGTCGCGGCGTCATCGCCGGGCAGGATCGGCACGCGCGCCTGACCCAAGGCCGGCCCTGCGTCCAGTTCCGGAGTGACCAGGTGCACGGTGCAGCCGGCCTCGGCGTCACCGGCGGCGATGGCGCGGGCATGGGTGTCGAGACCGGGGTACTTGGGCAAAAGAGAAGGATGGATGTTCAGCATCCGCCCCTGAAACCGCTGCACGAATTCGGGCGTCAGGATGCGCATGAAGCCGGCCAGGCAGATGATGTCGGGCCGGGCCGCCAGCAGCGGCTGCAGCAGCGCCTGTTCGAACCCCGCCCGGTCGTGCGGAAAGTCGCGGTGATCGACGGACGCGGTCGGCACGCCCAGTTCGGCGGCACGGGCCAGCCCGCCCGCCTGCGGATCGTTCGACGCGACCAGTACGGGGCGCGCCGGGTGATCGCCGGTCATGTCCTGCAGCAGGCGGATCATGTTCGACCCGCCCCCCGAGATCAGGATCGCGACCCGTTTCACGCAAGCGTGCCGGAATAGCGTACGCCCGCGCCCGCCGTGACGGTGCCAAGGCGATGCACCGTCTCTCCCTGCTGGGACAGCAGGTCGGTCAGCGCATCGGCGCGGTCGGCGGCCACGACCAGGATCATGCCGATGCCGCTGTTGAAGGTCTTGAGCATTTCGGACGTCTCAATTCCGCCGGCCTGGGCCAGCCAGGCGAAGACGGGGGGCAGCGGCCAGCTGCCCAGGTCGATGTCCGCGCCCAGGTCCTTGGGCAGGACGCGGGGCAGGTTCTCGGTCAGGCCGCCGCCGGTGATATGGGCCAGCGCGTGCACGCCGCCCGCGCGGATTGCTGCCAGGGCGGGCGTGACGTAGAGCCGCGTGGGCGTCAGCAGCGCCTCTCCCAGGGTGGTGTCGGCAAAGGGCGCGGCGTCGGACCACGCCAGACCGGCGCGTTCCGCGACCTTGCGGACCAGCGAATAGCCGTTGGAATGCACGCCGTCCGAGGCCAGGCCCAGCAGCACGTCCCCCTGCCCCACGCCCGCGGGAAGCGCCGCGCCGCGGTTCATCGCGCCCACCGCAAAGCCCGCAAGGTCGAAATCGCCGTCGTGATACATGCCGGGCATCTCGGCGGTCTCTCCGCCGATCAGGGCGCAACCGGCGGCCTTGCAGCCGCGGGCAATCCCCTCGACCACGCGGGCGCCTTCGTCTACGGACAGCTTGCCGGTGGCGAAATAGTCCAGGAAGAACAGCGGCTCGGCGCCCTGGCAGACGAGGTCGTTCACGCACATCGCGACCAGATCCTGACCCAGACCGTCCAGATGTCCGGTGTCGATGCCGATGCGCAGCTTGGTGCCCACGCCATCGGTGGCGGCGACCAGGATCGGGTCGTCATAGCCCGCAGCCTTGAGGTCGAACAGCGCGCCGAACCCGCCAAGCGCATCCATGACGCCCGGCCGCTGCGTGGCGGCGGCGGCGGGCTTGATCCGTTCGACCAGAGCGTTCCCCGCGTCGATGTCGACGCCTGCGTCGCGATAGCTGATCCCGTTCTGTGTCATGTCGGCCCCCGGCTGATGTCGGCCCCCCGATAGCGGAACCGCACCCATTGGGCAACGCCCAAGCTTGACCTGAACGCCATGCGGCACTAGGCAATGCGTGCTGCGGGGGCCTGTAGCTCAATTGGTTAGAGCAGGGCGCTCATAACGCCTTGGTTGCGGGTTCAAGTCCTGCCGGGCCTACCATCCCCACACCGCCGACCCATCCCACGCATGGACGTCCTCCGCGCTGCGAGGTTGCGGAACCAGCGTCTCGCAAGGATCGGCGTGAATCGTCCCAAGCTGAAATTATCCTGCCAAATCCGAACCAATCCGCGTAGAGCGTGTTGATCGCGCGTTCGTGAGCGGTTGGGGGATGGATGAGTTTGGTGACACGGGTGATGGTTCTGGGCGGGTCAGGGACGGGAAAGTCCTGGCTGGCGATGCGGCTGGCCGCGTTGGCCGGCCTGCCCGCGTACCACATGGATCAGCTGAGCTGGATGCCGGGCTTTGTCCATCGTAGCACCGGTGAGCTTGATGCCCTGACGCGTGAGATCCATGCACAGGAGCACTGGATCATCGAGGGCGGTCATTACGAGACGATGCATGAGCGCGCCGCCCGGGCCCATCTTCTGATCTGGGTCGATCCGTCCAGGCCGGTGCAGGTCGCCCGCGTCGCATGGCGGTCGCTGCGTTATCACAACCGCACGCGGCCGGGCATGGGAGAGGGGTGCCGCGAGACGTTCGGCTGGCACACGCTGGATGCCATGGCCTATGCCCGCACCTCGCGGCAGTTTCATCGCGACCGCGCGACCGAGGTCATCGCCGCCGCAGGACCCCGACTGGCGCTTGCGCATATCCGGTCAGGGTGGCAGGCGCGGCGGTTCCTGCGCCGCTGCGCGCCCGTGCCGCGCACGCGGGGTTTTCTGCTGCGACCGTAAAGGATGCAGGACGGCCTTCAGCGGGTCGGCCCCGCGCTTTCCGGGTTGTCGATCAGCAGGCGGCGTGCCGCCCACCAGCTGGCCGCCGCCATCGCGCCGGCGGTGGCCAGGCACAGCGGCAGCCCGCCGACCTGATAGGACAGGCCCGACAGCAGCGTCCCGATCAGGCGGCCCGCTGCGTTCGCCATGTAGTAGAACCCGACATCCCGCGTGATCCGCTGTGCCTGACCAAAGGCCAGGATCAGGTATGAATGAACGGACGAATTGACCGCAAAGACGAAGCCGAAGACCAGCAGCCCCAGAACCAGCAGCATCGTCAGCCACGGCGCAGGATCGCCCGCGATCACGACCGCCGCCGCCATCACGAAGGGGATGGGCACCAGCCGACCTGCCCACCGGACCGCGTCCCGGGTGATCTGCGCCTCGGGTCGGCCGGCGCCGCCCAGGATGCGCGGGGCGGCGGCCTGAACCGCGCCATAAAGGATGATCCACAGCGCCATGAAACCGCCCACCAGAAAGAAGGCCTCGCGCCGCCCTTCGGCAGTGCCATCGGACAGGACGGCCTGAAAATAGATCGGGATGCCCACCACGAACCACACGTCGCGCGCGCCGAATAGGAACATGCGCGCCAGGGACAGCCGGTTCACGCGGCTGTCCCGCGACCGCCAGCCTGACCATCCTTCGGCCGCCTTCACCCGACCGGGCAAGCCCGCGGGCAGGAACAGGACCACCGCCGCAAGAATCGCAGCCAGCACCGCGGCCATGCCCCAGACCGCCGCCTGGAACCCCGCAAAGGCCAGCAGTGCGGCGCCCAGGAAAAAGCCCAGGCCCTTGACGGCGTTCTTGGACCCGGTCAGCGCAGCCACCCATCGGAACAGCCCGCCATCGGCGGCAGGGACAAGGACCTTGACCGCCGATTTCGACGACATCTTGGACAGATCCTTGGCGACACCCGACGCGCCCTGCACCGCCATCACGAACATCACCGATGCCGTGACGCTCCATGCCGGGTCCAGCTGCGCCAGCGTCGCCAAGGCCGCGATCTGGATGCCCAGGCCCGCGTACAGGGTCGCCGCCAGCCCGAACCGGGCCGCCAGCCAGCCCGCGGCCAGGTTCGTGACGATCCCCGCAGCCTCGTACAGCAGGAACAGCCACGCCAGCTGGATCGGGGAAAAGCCCAGTCCGTTGAAGTGCAGCAGCACCAGCATGCGCAACGCGCCGTCCGACAGCATGAACGCCCAATAGGCCGCCGTCACCGCGGCATAGGCGCGGACCGGGTTCATGCCATCCGCCCCGCGACCATGCGCGCGACATCGACCAGCCGGCAGGCATAGCCCCATTCGTTGTCGTACCAGGCATAGATTTTGACCTGCGTCCCGTTCACGACCATCGTCGATCCCGCGTCGATGATCGCGCTGCGCGGATCGTTGACATAGTCGGTCGACACCAGCGGCCGCGTCTCATAGCCCAGGATGCCGTCCAGCGGTCCCGCCGCGGCGGCGGCGAACAGGGCGTTGACCTCCTCCACGCTTGTCGGACGCTCGACCTCGAACACGCAGTCGGTCAACGAGGCGTTCAGCAGCGGCACCCGGACCGCGTGGCCGTTCAGCCGACCCTTCAGCTCGGGATAGATCAGCGTGATCGCCGTGGCGCTGCCGGTCATCGTGGGAATGAGGTTCATCAGCGCCGAGCGCGCGCGGCGCATGTCCTTGGCCGGTCGGTCGACGATGGTCTGCGTGTTGGTGACGTCATGGATCGTGGTGATCGACCCGTGGCGGATTCCCAAGGCCTCGTGGACGACCTTGACCACCGGGGCCAGGCAGTTCGTCGTGCAGCTGGCCGCCGTCACGATCCGCTGGCTGCCGTCATAGAGGTGATGGTTCACGCCATAGACCAGGTTCAACGCCCCGCCATCCTTGACCGGTGCGCTGACCACGACACGCGCCACGCCGGCATCGAAATAGGGCGCGATCCGGTCCGCGGTCTTGAACACGCCCGTCGCGTCGATCACCAGGTCGACCTCCAGGTCACGCAGCGGCAGGGCGTCGATGGTCCGGTGATGCGTCAGCGGGATGCGGTGGCCATCCAGGACCAACGCTGCGCCGTCTGCCGCGACGGGCTTGGGCCAGCGGCCGTGAACGCTGTCGAATTCCATCAGCAGGGCGTGCTGATCGGCATCGCCCGCCGCGTCGTTCAGCAGGACGATCCGGTCCCCCAGGCCCAGGTCGAACATCCGGCGCAGGGCCAGCTTTCCGATGCGGCCCAGGCCATTCAGTGCGATTCGGGTCATGGGTTCAGTCCTTGGCAAGTTCGCGGGCATCGATCTGATCAACCCGGTTCTGAAGTGAGATTCGGTCCAGGCTGGCCACCGGCAGGGCGGCAAAGGCTTCGATCCGGCGGCGCAGGGCGGCATAGGTCCGGGCAAAGACCAGCGCCCGTTCGGCGTCCGTCCCCTGCGCCTTGACCGGGTCGGGCAGTCCCCAATGCCCGGTGATCGGCTGGCCGGGCCAAGGGGGGCATTCCTCGGACGCGGAGGTGTCGCAGACGGTGAAGACGAAATCCATCCTGGGGGCGTCGGGTGACTGGAACTCGGACAGATGCTTGGACCGCAGGGTGGTCGTGTCGTGGCCGTTGCGGTCCAGCACCTGCAGCGCAAGGGGGTTCGGATGCGTCCCCGCCCGGGTGCCTGCCGAATGGGCGATGAACCGATCGCCGCCCAGATCGCGCAGCAGCGCCTCGGCATAAAGCGATCGGGCGGAATTGCCTGAACAGATGAACAGGACATGGAAACCGGTATGCGTCACGGTCGGCTCCTTGGATTGTGGGATGCTGGTCAGAACGTCCGGGCGCGCGCGGCCAAGGTCCATTGCCAGATAGCCCAGCAGGCGGCCCGTCGCATCGACATCGATCGAATAGAGCAGCGACCGCCCCTGTCGCCGCACGGCGACAAGGCCGCATCCCGTCAGGTCGGACAGGTAGTGCGACAGGGTGTTCGGCTTCAGCCCCAGCGCCTGCGCGATCTCGGTCGGGCGGACGGCGCGGGGGGCAAAACGCATCAGAAGCCGGGCGACGGCAAGGCGCCCGGGATGGCCAAGGGTAGCGAAGGCACTGGCGGCGCGGTCATGTTCCATGATTCCCGAATAATGGAATAATGACCCCGTCGCCAGTGAAGCTTTCATGACAGGACCGCGTCACCGGGCCGACAGCAGATACCCGAAGCCGCGCTGGTTGTGGATCATCCGCTCATCACCGTCCTGATCCAGCTTCTTGCGCAGATAGGCGATATAGACCTCGACGATGTTGGTCTGCGGGTCGAAATTGTATCCCCAGACACCCTTCAGGATGTCCACGCGCGACTGAACCTTGTCGGGACGCTCTGCCAGAAACCGCAGCAGCGAGAACTCGGTCGCGGTCAGGTCCAGGTCGCGATCGCGTCGCGTCGCGGTCTTGGTGTCCAGGTCCAGGCACAGATCGCCGATGACGATGCGGGACGGGCGGTCCTCGCGCGCAGGCGCACGGCGCAGCAGGACCGCGATGCGGGCCAGCAGTTCCTCGAAGGCGAAGGGCTTGGTCATGTAGTCGTCGGCCCCTGCCCCCAGCCCCTCCAACTTCTCGGCCAGCGCGTCCTTGGCGGTCAGCATCAGGATCATCACGTCATGGCCCGCCGCGCGGATCTCCTGGCACAGGTCGGCGCCGTCGCCGTCAGGCAGCATCCGGTCCAGCACCACCAGGTCATAGCCCCCGTCACGCAATCGCTGGTCCAGCCCCGCCGCGCAGTCGGCCAGATCGACGTGATAGCCCTCGGCCGTCAGGCCACCGGCCAGCAGGGCGGCGATCTCGGTGTCGTCCTCGACCACCAGGACACGATCGGGGCTCATGCGACGGCCCTGCGTGCCAACGGCATGGTGATCTCGACCACGGCGCCGCGGCCGGGCGCGCTGTCGATGCGGATGGCGCCGTCATGCTGGTCGACGATCCATTTCGCGATGGACAGCCCAAGGCCCAACCCGCGACCCGACCGCGGCCGCGACGGGCGCGCGCTATAGAAGCGGGTGAAGGCGCTGCCCAGTTCGTCGCCCGTGAAGCCTGGTCCCTGGTCGCGCACGCGGATATGGGCGTGATCCTGTGACTGCGCCAGCTCCAGGCTGACGGTGGTGTCGGCGGGCGCCAGGCGGATCGCGTTGTCCAGCGCGATCAGCACGGCCTGACGCAGGCGGTCGGGGTCACCGCGCACCTCGACCGGTTCGCTGGGCTGGCTGGGACGGATGCGCACGCCGGGGCGCATCGTCATGTTCTGGCCGTCCAGCAGCACGTCACCCACGATGTCCTGCAGCACGACACGCGTGCGGTTGACCATGATCGATCCCGATTCCGACCGCGCCAGGAACAGGAGGTCATCGATCAGCCGCCCGATCTGGTCGGTCTTGCGCACGATCTCGGACAGCACCTGCTGCAGGGTGGCGGCATCGGCGTCGGGGGTGCGGATTGCCATCTCGGCCTGGCCGCGCAGGATCGTCAGCGGCGTGCGCAGCTCGTGGCTGATATCGGCAAAGAAATTCGCGCGGCTGGCATCGACCGACCGCAGCCGATCGTTGCTGGCCACCAGCGCCTCCGACCGTTCGCGCAGTTCGCGGGTACGCTCCTCGACCTGCTGGGACAGCGTGGACTGCGCCTGCAGCAGGCTGTCGCGCTGGTCGCGGATCTGTCCGGTCATCTGGTTGAAGCGGCGCGACAGGTTACCCAGCTCGTCGGGCGACGGATTGTCGATCACATGCGTCAGATCGCCCCGCCCGACCGCCTCGGCCCCCGCGTAGAGCGCCGAGACGGGGCGCAGGATCGCGCGGTTCATCATCACGATGTTCGCGACGCCCAAGACCGCCACGACCACGATCAGCCCGATGGCCAGATCGACGGCGCGTTCCGACAGTCGGGACGAACTGGCCAGCGCCTCGGCAACCTCGGCACGTTCGCGCACGGTCGCCTCCTCGACCAGCTCCAGCAGCACCTGCCCCAGCTGGTGATAGATGCGCGTGTTGAACACCTGCAGCGCCTCCGCGCGCCGGCCCGCCTGCAGGTGATCCTGGATCAGCAGGCGCGACTGGTCGATCTCCTGCACCTTGATCTCCATCTGGGCGACGCGGTCCAGTCCGCCCCAGGTCGCATCGGGCTCTCCGGCCAGCGCATGCTCCTCGCGGATCAGGTCGCGCTGGCGCTGCAGCCCGGACAGCAGCGAATCGCGCGCCTCGCGGATCTCGGCGTCCTGGTCCCCGGCGACGAACAGTTCCGCGATCTGGGCGGACAGCTTGTTGGCGTCGACCGCCACCAGGTTGATGTTGCGCAGCTGCGCATAGGACGTCTGAAGCTGTCGCCGGTCCTCGCGCGTCAGGCCCAGCCCGATGATGATCGCCAGACACACAAGCGTGACCGTGACCAGGCCGGTCAAGTGGCTGAGCATGATTTTCGTGCGGATTCTCATGGCGTTGCGTTCCCGGCCGGTCGCGGCACGGTGCCGCCTGAGACGGCAGACTAGCGCAACTTCGCGGCCGTAAAAACGCCGATGCGCGGCTCTAATGATCTTCTAATTTGCAGCTTTGGATCGCACGCCAATATTTTGGAAGCACGAAGACGCCGCCGTCCAAGCACCTCCGCACCCCCAGATCCCGAGGGCCCGATGACCAAGATGAACCCCGCCGATCCGCTGCATTACGCCGCCGCGCTGCGCCGTCAGCGGACCCGCGCGCCGCGGGTGGTCCTGTATTCGCACGACACTCTGGGCTTTGGTCATCTGCGGCGCAACATGCTGCTGGCGCAGGCGATCCGCGACTGCGGTCACGACCCCGAGGTGCTGCTGGTGGCCGGCATGCGCGAGGCCGGGGCATTTGCCCTGCCCGCGGGCGTCGACTGCCTGACGCTGCCGGCCTATGCCAAAGCCTCCGACGGTACCTATCATGCCCGCGACCTGGGGATCGGGGTCGACGCGCTGTGCGACATCCGCGCGGCGACGATCCGCGCCGCCGTCAAGAACTTTCAGCCCGACCTGATGATCGTCGACAACGTTCCCCGCGGTGCCCAGTACGAACTGGGCCCGACCCTGCGCGCACTGAAACGGTCGGGCCGCACGCGGATCGTCCTGGGGCTGCGCGACATCATCGACCGGCCGTCCGTCATGCGCCAGCAATGGCTACGCCAGCGCAATTTCGAGGCGCTGCAGGATCACTACGACGACATCTGGGTCTATGGCGACCCGGCGTTCTTTCCCACGGCCGACGAATACGGGCTGGGCCCCGAACTGTCCGCCCGCGTGACCTATACCGGCTATCTGGACCAGCGGGCGCGCCTGTCGCCCGATGCGCAGGGGGCCGACCCGCTGCAGGTGACGGGAGGCGATGCGCGCCCGTTCGTTTTGTGCCAGGTGGGCGGCGGGCGCGACGGGGTGGCCCTGTGCACGGCCTTCGCCGCGGCGCCCATGCCCGCGGGCCATCAGGGCATCCTGATCACCGGCACGCAGATGCCGCCCGAGGCACGGGCCCGCGTGGCGGCGCTGGCGCAGGGCCGGACCGACCTGACCGTGGTCGATTTCGTGGCCGAACCGGTGGGGCTGGCCGCGCGCGCGGCGGCGCTTGTGGCGATGTGCGGCTACAACACCGCCTGCGAGATGATGTCGTTCGGCCTGCCGTCGCTGGTGGTCCCGCGGGTCCGGCCGCGCACCGAACAACTGATCCGCGCGCAGCGCATGCAGGATCGCGGCATCGCCGACATGATTCATCCCGATGCGCTGTCGCCCGCCGCCATCGGCGACTGGCTGGGCCGCGCGGTGACCCGGCAGGCCGGACCCCGCGGCGTGGACCTGGACGGGCTGTCGCGCGTCACCGCGATGGCCACGCGGATGCTGGCCCCCCGCAAATCCCTGCGCCGCCTGGCCTGAAAACCCGACACAAGGAACCGTCCTCCCATGTCCGCACCCAAGATCGGCTATGTCCTGAAGCGCTATCCCCGCTATTCCGAGACGTTCATCGTCAACGAGATCCTAGCGCACGAGGCCGCGGGCCAGCCGATCGAGATCTTCTCGCTGCGCCCGGTCGAGGAGACGCACTTTCAGGACAACCTGGGCAAGGTCCGCGCGCCCGTCACCCGACTGACCGAACGGCTGAAGAACCCCGACGCGTTCTGGCGGCTGATGATGCGCGCCCGGGCCGGGCTGCCCGCGGCGTCATGGACCCTGTTGGGCCAGATGAAGAACAGCAGCGGCCAGGATGTCGCGCAGGCGCTGGAGCTGGCGCTGGCCTGCCGCGAACGCGGGGTGGCGCATCTGCACGCACATTTCGGCACCGTTTCCACGACGGTGGCGCGGCTGGCGGCGCAGCTGGCGGGGATCGGCTATACCTTCACGGCGCATGCAAAGGACATCTATTTCGACTACGAGGAGAACATCCGCCTGGACGAGAAGCTGCGCGACGCGGCCCATGTCGTCACCGTGTCGGATTACAATGTCGGCTATCTGGAACAGCGCTTCGGCCAGGACGCGACCAATGTCAGCCGCATCTACAACGGCCTGGACCTGGACCGTTTCGCCCATCAAAACCCCGCACCCGATGCGACCGACATCCTGGCGGTCGGACGCCTGGTCGAAAAGAAGGGGTTCCACATCCTGATCGAGGCCGTGCGCCTGATGCGCGACCAGGGCCGCAGCGTGCGCTGCACAATCGTGGGCGGCGGGGACGAGGCGTCCTATCTGGCGGCCCAGATCGCCGCCGCCGACCTGGGCGATGCGGTCACCCTGGCAGGCCCGCGTCCGCAATCCGAGGTGATCGCGATGATGCGCCAGGCTGCCGTCTTCGCCTGCCCCTGCGTGGTGGGCCACGACGGCAACCGCGACGGCCTGCCCACCGTCCTGCTGGAGGCGATGGCCCTGGGAACGCCCTGCGTCTCGACCGCCGTCACCGGCATCCCGGAACTGGTCCGCGACGGGCAGACCGGGTTCTGCGTCCCGGAAGGCGACCCCCAGGCGCTGGCCACGGCGCTTGCGCGGATGCTGGACGATGCGGACCTGCGGCAGCAGTTCTCGACCGCGGGACGCGCGTTGATCGCGCAGGAATTCGACCAGCACGTCAACGCCGCGCAGCTTCGCGCCATCTGGCACGACGCCATCGCGGGCACCGACCTTCCCCAGCAGAGGTCCGCGTGATGCACGTCGCCTATGTCACCACCGATCCTGGCATTCCGCCCTTCGGCACCAAGGGTGCGTCGATCCATGTGCAATCCGTGCTGCGGGTGCTGCTGGCGATGGGCTACCGGGTGACGCTGTTCTCTCCGTGCCTGACGGTGGCGCCCGCGGCGGAGTTTGCGACGGTGGCGCTGCACCCCCTGCCCGGCGCGCCGCGTGGCGACGACGCGGAAGCGCGTGCCGCTTGGGCGTTGGCGCTGAACGAGACGGTCGCCGCGGCGCTGACGCAGGCGGGGCCGTTCGACCTGGTCTATGAACGCCATGCGCTGTTCGCGCATGGGGCGATGGAATGGGCCAGTCGCGGCAGTGTGCCGTCGGCCCTGGAACTGAACGCCCCCCTGATCGCCGAACAGACCCGTCACCGCCACATGGTCCGCCAGTCGGACGCCCAAGCCAGCGCCCGCCGGGCATTCGGGGCCGCCCGTCTGGTCGCGGCCGTGTCGGCGGCGGCGGCGGATTACGCCCGCGATCTGGGTGCCCTGCCCGACCGGGTGGCGGTCATCCCCAACGGCGTCGATGCGGCACGCTTCGACGGCAGCCCTGCGCCGGACGGGCCGTTCACCGTGGGCTTCGTCGGCACGCTAAAGCCTTGGCACGACACCGCGACCCTGGTCGAGGCCTTTGCCCTGCTGCGACGGGGCCCCGTTCCCGACGCGCGCCTGCTGATCGTGGGTGACGGGCCGCAACGGGCGGCGATCCTGGACCGGTTGGACCAGCTTTCCCTGTCGGATGCGGCTCACCTGACGGGGGCGGTCCAGCCCGACCAGATCCCCGGCTGGCTGGCACGGATGCATGTCGCCACGGCTCCCTATCGGGGCGATCAGCCGTTCTATTTCTCTCCGCTGAAGCTCTATGAATACATGGCTGCGGGGCTGCCCGTGGTGGCCAGCGACGTGGGCGATCTGGCGCAGGTGCTGGACCGGGGCCGACTTGGCGTCACCGTGGTACCGCATGATCCGGACGCCCTAGCTGCGGCGCTTGCGGGTCTGGCCCGCGATCCCGCGGCGGCCACCGCGATGGGCGCACGCGCCCGCGCCGAGGTTCTGGCCCATCACGGGTGGGACCGCATCGTGTCCCGCATCATCGCCCGTGCCGGCGCCGCAGGACAGGAGGCCGCGTGATGTCGCGATCGCGTCCCGAGACGCTGACGGAATCGCTGCCGGGCCTGCGCCGCGTGCTGCATCGGTTTGCCCCCTATCTGCGCCCGCATCGGGCGGTGCTGGCGGGGGCGACCACCGCGCTGGTCAGCGCGACGCTGATGCGGCTGCTGGAACCCTGGCCGCTGAAATTCGTCATCGACCGCGTGGTGCCGTCCGGCACGGCGGGAACAGGCGGATCGGGGGTCGCGGCGGTGGATACGCTGGACCCCATGACGCTTCTGGCGCTGTGCGCGCTTGGCTTGGTGGGCATCATCGGGCTGCGCGCGCTGTTCCAGTACCTGGCGACCATCGGCTTTGCGATCGTCGGCAACCGGGTGCTGACCCAGGTCCGCGGCGACCTGTTCCGGCACCTGCAGGGACTGTCGCTTGGCTTTCACACCCGGTCCAAGGCGGGCGATTTGACCATGCGCCTGATCGGCGACGTGGCCATGCTCAAGGAAACTGCCGTCACTGCCGCCCTGCCGCTGGCCGCGAACGTGCTGGTCCTGCTGGGCATGGTCGCCGTGATGATGGTGCTGGACTGGCAGCTGGCGTTGATCGCGCTGATTCCGCTGCCGGTTCTGTGGTTCGCGTCCATCCGCGCAGGAAAGAAGATCCAGGCCGCCAGCCGCAAGCAGCGCAAGGTCGAGGGCCAGATGGCCGCCACTGCGGCCGAGGCGATGTCCTCCATGCGCACGGTTCAGGCC
Organism: Paracoccus marcusii; assembly: GCF_028621715.1. Lineage (NCBI taxonomy): Bacteria > Pseudomonadati > Pseudomonadota > Alphaproteobacteria > Rhodobacterales > Paracoccaceae > Paracoccus > Paracoccus marcusii. Next base: position 3,014,217 of record NZ_CP117466.1, read on the forward strand.
CTGTCGATCGAGGATCGCGCGGCCGACACCTTCTCCGGCGCGAACGGCACCAGCATGGCGGGCGACGTGCGGGCCAAGCGCATCGCGGCGGGGCTGGAACGGCTGGTCGACCTGCTGGTCGCCTGCGCCATCGCGCTGGTTCTTTATTTCGGCACGTTGCAGGTGCTGCGCGGGCGGCTGACGCCGGGCGACCTGCTGGTCTTCATCACCTATCTCAAGGCGACGTTCCGGCCCATCCGGGGCTATGCCAAATACGCGTCCCGTCTGGCCAAGGCCAGCGCCGCGGGCGAGCGGGTCGTCCAGCTGCTGGACGAGGTGCCCGAGATCCGCGACCGCGCCGATGCCGTGGCCGCCCCCGCCTATGCCGGGCGGATCACATTCGACGGCCTGACCTTCGGCTATGGCGGGGGTCGGCCCACGCTGGACGGGCTGACGCTGGACATTCCGGCGGGCACGAACGTGGCGCTGACCGGGCCGTCCGGGGCGGGCAAGTCCACGCTGGCCGGACTGCTTCTGCGCCTTTACGATCCGTTGGGCGGGCGCATCCTGATCGACGGGCAGGACATCCGCGACGTGACGATGACCAGCCTGCGCCGCCAGATCGGCTTTGTCCCGCAGGAGACCGTCCTGTTCAGCGGTACGTTGGCCGACAACATCGCCTTGGGCGCGGGCCGCGACGTCACCCGGGACGAGATTGAGGCCGCAGCCCGCCTGGCCAACGCACATGACTTCATCGCGGCCCTGCCCGACGGCTATGACGCCCAGGTCGCGGAACGCGGCGCCACCCTGTCGGCGGGCCAGCGCCAGCGAATCGCCATCGCCCGCGCCGCCCTGCGCCGCTGTCCGGTGCTGGTCCTGGACGAGCCCACGACCGGCTTGGACAGCAGCAACGAGGCCACCGTGTCCGAGGCGATCTGGCGCCTGGCCAAGGGCCGCACCAGCCTGCTGATCACCCACGACCTGTCGCAGGCCGCCCGCGCGGACCGCATCATGTTCCTGGAGGCGGGCCGGGTCGCCGAACAGGGCAGCCATGCTGACCTGCTGGCGCGCGGCGGACGCTATGCCCGTCTGTGGGCGCTGCAGGGTCGTGGTCAGGATGGGGGGGCGCTGCATGCTGTCGCCGGCTGATCGCGCGATCTGCGACCGAGATCCGGCGCTGGTCGGTCTGCCCCTGATGCTGGACGCGCAGGCGATGGCGGCGGCCTTGGGGCGTGACGCCTTGCAGCCGGCCTATCTGCGCTACAAACCCGGGGTCAGCTGCGTCGCGTCGTTCCTGTCCGCGGACGGAGAGGCGCTGGCCGCCTATGCCTATGCCCCCGATCGGTATGCCGAGGAAAGCCGCCGGTCCCGTTGGCGCGACAACCTCGATGTCGTGATGCTGCCCGACCGCGGCGTGATCGTCATCCCGGCGCGGCTGGACCGTCATCTGCGCAGCCTTGCGCGGTTCCTGGACCCTGCACGGCGACAGGACGCCCTGCGGCGCGTGACCGGTGTGCAGCCGCATCTGGCCGCGGGCGACCTGACCCTGTTGCGCTACAAGCCGGGGCGACGGCTGGTGGCCCGCCTCGACCTTGACGGTCAGCCGCGAGGGGTTCTGAAGATCATGGCCGGGGCGGGCTTTGACCAGGCGCTTGTCGGCGCGACGGCGGCCATGGCGCATGGGCAGGCCGCCCTGTTGGGGGCCGACAGCGGCTTGCGCGCGATGATGACCGCGTGGGTGCCGGGACGCCCCGTCTGCCCGCAGATGACCGGTCACGCGCCCGACGCGGACACCTGCACGCGGATCGGCGCGGCCCTGGCCGCGCTGCATGCCGATCCGTTCCGACCCGCCGCCGCATGGACCGCCCAGGCCGATGCAAGGTCGGTCCTGACCGCCGCCGCCGATCTTGCGCCGCTGGATGCCGAGCTGAGCGTCCTGGCCCATGACATCGCGGCCGATCTGGCCGACCGGCTGGCCCAGGTCACGTTCGATCCGGTGATGGTGCACGGCGACTTCAGCGCGGATCAGGTGGTGACGGGGGCCGATGGTCCGGTCATCCTGGACTGGGACAACGCCGGCTGCGGCGATCCGGCCCGCGATCTGGGCAGCTTCCTGGCCCGGATCGATGCGCAGGTGGTGGACGGCATCCTGTCGCGCGTCCAGGCCGATGCCATAACGGGCGCGGTCCTGCGCGGCTATGGCGGCGGGCCCGTCACGCTGCCCCTCCACCATGCCCGCGCCCTGATGTTGCTGGTGACCGAGGGGTTTCGTGCCCGCCATCCCGACTGGCCTGCGCGCGCGCGGACCCTCTTGGACCGTGCGGCCCAGGTCATGCGCGGCGCATCCGCGGACTCCGCCATGCCACAGCTGGACGCCGCCCTGAACCCAGACCAAGCGCGGCCCGCGCTGCAGGCGGCGACGGGGCTTGATCTCACGAGCCGCCCCCAGCTCCTCCGCCACAAGCCGGGCCGCAGGGCACTGGTCCGCTATCCGATAGGCGGGGCGACCACGGCCATCCTGGGCAAGCTGCGTGCCAAGGGAACGGACGGCCGCATGCCCGCCATCCACGATGCCCTGCGCGGTGCCGGTCTGGACGGTCGGGCACCGCACGGGGCAGGTGTCCCGCGCGCCCGCGGCATCGTCGACACGATGCGGATGTGGTTGCAGGACGAGGTGCCCGGCCGACCCCTGACCCCGACGGATGTCGCGGCGATGGCGCGAACCGGGATGGCGCTGGCCCACCTGCATGGGGTTCCCCCTGTCACCGACCGCCGCTGGACCCACGCGGACGAGCTGTCGGTCCTGGATCGCGCCCTGACCCAGGCGGTAGAGCTGTTGCCCGCGCGACAGGCGGAACTGCGGCGCATCCTGCACGCCGCCAGGGATCGGATGGGCCGGCTGCGCGACGACCAGCATTGCGGCATCCACCGCGATTTCTATTTCGACCAGGTGCTGATCGCCGATGCGCAGGTCTGGCTGGTCGATCTGGACCTGTACGCGGTGGGTGACCCGGCGGTGGACCTGGGCAATTTCCTGGCGCATCTGGACGAATACGCCCTGCGGACCACAGGCGACGTCGGCGCGCTGAGCGCATCGGCCCGGGCCTTCCTGGACGGCTATGCCGGCATCCGCCCCCTGCCCTGCCCCCGGCGCATCGCAACCATGCGCACGCTGTCGCTGGCCCGCCACATCCGCATCAGCCTTCGTTTCGATGATCGCAGGCACACGACGGACGCGCTGATCGAGCAGTCCCTCAAAGCCTGCGCCACCTGCCACCAGCCAACCTGATTCCCAAGAGAGACCCTGCGCATGGACCGTATCGGCCCCCTGCTGATTGCCGCGACCCTGTCCCTTCCCGTCCCGGCCCTGGCCGACCCGCCCGCGATCGAGTTCCGTCGGTCGCTGCAGCTGGACCTGGCCTATGAACGGCAGACGGATGATGGCGACCGGGACCGTGAGGGGGCCGTCAGCCCGCTGTTCCGCCTGATCGGCGAGGTCGCGTCAGAGGAAACCTGGTCCGGCTTCTTCGAATTCGACGTCTTCTCCGAACGGGTCTGGGAACGTGGAGAGCCGCGCAGCACGACCAACACCGCGCGCGTCAATCAGGCCTATCTGCAGTATGACGACGGCTTTCGCATTCGCGCCGGGCGGTGGCTGTACCGCGACGAACGCGAATGGCTGATCGACAAGAACATCGACGGTGTCATGGCCCGCTTTGACGCGGGCCCGGTACGCGTCGACGCGCTGGCCGGCCGCGTGGGCTGGCTGCCCCGCACCCTGTTCGAGCCGGGGTCGCGCGGCGACCGCATCGCCTATTACGGCCTGCTTGCGCAGATGGAACCCGCTGATGACCGCTATGTCGAGGCCTTCGCCATCCTTGGCGACGACCGCGAGAGGGGCGCCGGGGAGCAGCTGTCCCTGGGCCTGCGATCCTGGGGAGAGTTGGGCGACGGCCTGACCTATTGGGCGGATGCGGGGCTGTCGCGCGGATCGGACGACGATCGCCGCCTGAAGGGATACGGGTTCGACATCCGCGCGACCCGCCTGTGGGAGGATCACGACCTGCAGCCGCGCGTGACGGTGGCCTTTGCCCAAGGCAGCGGCGACGGCGACCCCGACGACGGCACCGACCGCGCCTATCGCCAGACCGGGCTGCAGTCGAACGAGGCGCGTCTGGGCGGGTTCGCCAAGCTGAAATACTATGGCGAGGCGCTTGATCCCGATCTGAGCGACATCCGCATCGCGACCGCGGGCGTCGGCCTGACCGCAAACGACGCGGTATCGGTCGATCTGCTGTATCACCACTATCGCCGCGTTTCCGTGGCGCAGGGACAAGACCGCCACCTGGGCGACGCGTTAGACCTGGTCCTGGGCCTTCGTCCGACCGATGCACTGGAAATCGACGCGGCGATCGGGTGGTTCGCCGGGGGGTCCGACGCGGCCGACCCCGACCGCGGCATGGCTGCCCGGATCGAGATGGAATACGCGTTCTGATGCGCCTGCCAGCGGGCATGCAGGGCCAGGAAAGTTTTCGCGGAACGGAGCGAGCGGGCCGGCCGTTGATGCAGAAGCTCCGAAAACAGGCAATCGCGCGGACCGGACGACCCGTGACCGTGCGCCTGCCCAAGCAAGGACAAAGCGAATGACCAAAATCGTGTACGAGATCGTCGAGCATGACGGTGGCTGGGCCTACAAGCTGGACGACGTATTCTCGGAAACCTATCCCACAAAGGAACAGGCGACCGCCGCCGCCAACGACGTCGCCGCGCGGCAACAGTTGAGCGGCGAGTCGGAGGTCGTCCAGTACCAGGACGAAAAGGGCACCTGGCGCGAGGAGGACGTCTCGGGCGACGACCGCCCCGAGGTCGACGTCCGCGACGGCGCGAAATAAGCAGGATAGGCCTTAAAGTTGACAGCGTCGGCGCAAACCCCTGTGCCGACGCTGATATTTCCGTCGCCGCAAGACCGCTACCCTGCGACGCCCTCGTTGAGGGGCGCTAAAGTTGACTATTTTCGTTGCCGACCTGATCCGGCGGTGCTATCGGCCCCGCAACGTCATACACGATCAGGCAGCAGACCATGCACCAGCCCCCCCGATTCATTCTTGCGGCCTTGGCCTGTTTTGCAGCGCCCGCGACGCTGTGGGCCGAACCGACGCAGTATCCGCTGACGCTGGAGAACTGCGGCGTTGAGATCACCATCGAGCAGGCGCCGCAGAATGCCGTGGCCTTGGGCCAGAACAGCGCCGAGATCCTGCTGATGCTGGGGCTGCAGGACAGGTTGGCCGCGTCGGCCTTCTGGCCCACCAAGGTGCTGCCCGAGCTGGAAGAGGCGAATGCCGCCGTCGAGATCCTGACTGTTGAACAGCCCACGCTGGAAGGGATCCTGACCAAGGAGCCGGACTTCGTGGCGGCGCAGTTGCCGCTGCTGCTGGGCGATGACAGCAAGGTCGCCAAGCGACAGGACTTTGCCGATCTGGGCATTCCAAGCTATCTGTCGCCCGGCATCTGCAACACCCGCGACGACGCCGGCGACATCTATGGCAGCCGCGATCAGCTGTGGAACATGGATCTTCTGTACCAGGAGATTGACGAGCTGTCGCGCATCTTTGACGTGGCCGATCGCGGGCAGGCGCTGATCGCCGACTTCCGCAAGCGCGAGGCCGACCTGCGGGCGCGGTTCGACCACGACGACGACACGACCTTCCTGTTCTGGTTCTCCAGCCCCTCGGCCGGAGAGGACGCCTATCTGGGCGGCAAGAACGGTGCATCGGGCTTCATCGCCGACCTGCTGGGCGGCCGCAACGCGATCACGACCGAGGCGGAATGGCCGACCGTCGGGTGGGAGGGCATCATCGCCGCCGATCCGACCTATATCGTCGCCGCATCGCTGGACCGCGACCGGTGGGACCTGGACCGCGCCGACAACAAGATTGCGTTTTTGGAAAGCGACCCCTCGGTCAGCCAGATGCCCGCGGTGCAGCAGGGCCACATTCTGACCATGAACGGCGCGGCGATGAACCCGACGATCCGCACCATCTATGGCGCCGAGGAGCTGGCCCGTCAGCTGGACGCGCTGCAGGGGAAATGAGCGTTTCGGCCCATCGCGGCAGGGGCGGTTTCGCCGCCCTGCTGATGATCGCGACCGCGGCCCTGACGGTCGCGGTGGCCTTGGCCGTCAGCATTGGAGAGATGCGGATCCCGCTGGCGACCGTCGGCCTGTCGGCCACCAACCACCTGGGCTGGACCGATGCGCAGATCAGCCGCATCCAGGACAGCGTGATCTGGGATCTGCGTCTCAGCCGGGCGCTGGTCGCGGCGCTGTGCGGGGCGGGATTGGCGATCTGCGGTGCGATCCTGCAATCGCTGCTGCGCAATACCTTGGCCGAGCCCTATGTGCTGGGCGTGTCCGCCGGTGCGTCCACGGGGGCCGTGGCGGTGATCATCCTGGGCGTCGGCGCGGGCACCGTGTCGCTGTCGGCCGGCGCCTTTGCCGGGGCGCTGGCGGCCTTTGCCTTTGTGGCGCTGCTGTCGGATGGCGGGCGCGGCGGGCCGGATCGCACGATCCTGGCCGGGGTCGCGGCCGCACAGCTGTTCAACGCGCTGACCGCCTATGTCGTCACCACATCGGGCAACGCTCAGCAGGCGCGTGACGTGATGTTCTGGCTGCTGGGCAGCTTTGGCGGCGTGCGCTGGCCGGAATTCCAGCTGCTGGCCGTGGTGATGCTGATCGGGCTTGTCGTCTGCATCTGGTATGCACACGCGCTGGATGCCTTCACCTTCGGCGACGACGCGGCCGCGTCCATGGGGATCGCGGTGGGCCGGGTGCGGATCGTCCTGTTCGCGACGACGGCGTTGATCACCGCGACCATCGTCAGCATGGTCGGATCCATCGGCTTTGTCGGGCTGGTCGTCCCCCACGCGGTGCGGTTCCTGATCGGGCCGGGACACATGCGTCTGCTGCCCGCCTGCGCGGTGGTCGGCGCGGTCTTCATGGTCCTGGCCGACATCGTCTCGCGCAGCGTGATGACCCAGCAGACCCTGCCCATCGGCATCGTCACCGCGCTGGTGGGCGTCCCGTGCTTTTCACTGATCCTGTACCGCGCGAGGGCCACGGCATGAGCATCGCAGCCACCAACCTGTCCTGGGGCGTCGGGCGCAAGGCGATCCTGCATGACGTGTCGCTGCGCGTTCAGCCGGGCACGATCCTGGGGCTGTTGGGGCCGAACGGGTCGGGCAAGTCCTCTCTGCTGCGGCTGTTGGCGGGGCTGCGGCGGCCGGACGGGGGCCAGGTCACGCTGGATGGACAGGACATCGCGGGAATGCGCCGGCGCGACCTGGCACGGCGCGTGGCTCTGGTCCAGCAGCACGCGCAGACCGAGATGAACGTGACCGTCCAGGAGGTCGTGATGCTGGGACGGACACCCCACCGCGCGCCTCTGGCGGGATGTTCGACGGCCGACATGATCGCGGTCGAACGGGCGCTGGAACAGGTCGACATGACCGCGTTCCGCCATGAAAGCTGGCAGGGCCTGTCGGGCGGCGAGCGTCAGCGCGTCCAGATCGCCCGTGCCCTGGCCCAGCAGCCCCGAGAGCTGTTCCTGGACGAGCCGACCAATCATCTGGACATCCAGCATCAGCTGGACCTGCTGCGGCTGGTTTCCCGACTGGGGCTGACCAGCATCGTGGCGCTGCACGATCTGAACCACGCGGCCATGTTCTGCGACCGCCTGCTGGTGCTTGACCAGGGCCGCGTCGTGGCGGATGGTCCCCCGGCCGAGGTGCTGACGCAGGACCTGTTGGCCGACGTGTTCCGGGTGACATGCGATTTTCATCACGCGCGCGACGGACGGCGTCACATCCTGTTCCAATAGGACCAGCGGTCGGACCAACAACCTGGACGGAAAGGCATGGCGCCTTCCGCAATTAAGCGTTGAAATTAAGCGATTTTTTGCCGTTCAGCTGGGATAACCGGAACTTGACGTGACACGCGGGCGGGGTCCGTTATGCATCCCACAACGCGTGCAACGCCCTGGTGGCTGATCAAGGTGCCGGGATGCACGCATCACAGCAAAGGCCCGTGACATGATCCAACGCCGCAGCCAGCTGACAGCCCGTCTTGGGGCACTGACCATGACCGCCTGCCTGATCGCCGCGCAGGCGGGGGCGCAGGGCAACACGGGGGGCATTCCCACTGCGCAGGACATCTGGCGGCACCTGCCGCCCCTGCCCGGCCAGGCTGCCGCGCCCGAACCGCAGCCGGCGCCCGAAGCACCCCCGGCGCCCCGACCCGAGCGGGCGGCACCGGTGGAACCCGCTCCCCGCACGCCGGTCGCCGTCGCGCCACCCAGCCCGCCTGTCGCGGCGCCGGTACCCGTGCCCGTCGCGCCATCACCGGCGCCCGTGCCGGTTCCTGTGCCTGTGCCCGTTGCGCCATCGCCGGTGCCCGTCTCACCTCCCGGTGCACCCGTATTCACGCAACCCCCTGCCACGACAGCCCCCGTGCCGTGGAATGGCATCCCCGCGGCGACACCGTCCTTCGGATCGCGGACATTGGCGCAGGCGCGGGTCGTGATCCACTATCCCGAACGTGGTGGGTTCGAGCGTTCGCAGGAAATCAGCCGCCTGCTGCGCGCCCTGGGCACCGCCGAGGTCGAGACCCGTCCCGTCCGCTACGCAGTCGACCGCCAGAGCATCCGCTACTTTCAGGACGCCGACCGCGAGGTTTCCGGGACCATCGCCGACCTGATCGGCGGGGGTGGCCGGGCGACGGTGGCAGACTTCACCTTCTTCCGCCCCACCCCGCGTGACGGCACGATCGAAATCTGGTTGCCGTGATTGGGGGCGTCTGCACTGGCGCCTCCGGAGACCGGAATACTCTGGCGTAAAGCCAGGGCGATCATGACTTGCCTTTCCGGGTGGGCTGGCCTTTCCCCTATAAAACAGGCCATGAAATCGCCAGCGCCTAGTACTGGGCGTCTTGATTACGCCAGCCTGCCGATCATTTAAAAGCTCGGTATACTTGCAGTTTTCCTGAACGCTTCAGCGGTGCCAAAAGCGACAAACTCTCCTCCAATATTCGCTACATGGTTGATGGATTATTTTCGGATCAACCTTTTGGAGAATATGGCTCAATCATCCATATCGGTAAAAGAAGTGAAATATGCTGTTCTATACTTAAAAGTCCGGGCAAAACTTTCTATTATGCGCATGCGCCACGGCATCAACAGATGCAAAGCCGTTTGCGCTAATAACGCCCAGAAGGGCATTTTAAGATACCAAAAGTATTAACGTGAAGACGTACACTACTTATTGGATATCCTTCGCCAAGTTCCAAGACCATTAAATTACATGAATTTGATTTATAATAAAAATTCCAAAAACTCACCTTATGGATATTCTAGCATTATCCCTAACAAATCTGTCAGTCATACCATAAACACAATCCCATACTGGTATGATTTAAAAAACTCGGCATTTTAAGCGATCACACAAAAGACTCCTCTATAATATATGTGCCGCATGTTGTCCCGAAGCGTCAGTGGACGGTTCAACAGAACTGTTCATCATGGCATCGCCATACCGCCGGACAATACCAACAATTGACATGCACTTTTCAGGGACCTGAGCAGGTGGCCGATGGACCCTCGCGCCATTCTTGTTTACCTTGGTTAACAGAGCATTTCGATTGTGTGGCATTCGTTGCGGTATGCCTGGACCTCGTGCCTTGGTGGAGAGAGCAGTGGACAACGCCTTTGATACACTGTCCTGCCCCAGTTTCGCGTCGGCACCGGGCCGACATCAACTGTATCTGACCGAAGCGCATCGTGATCATCTGGCGATGATCAAGGCCTGGACCAAGTTCGATCGTGGGCTGCTGGTCCTGTCGGGGCCGGCCCGGATCGGGAAGACGGTCCTGACGTCGGAGTTCATCGCGCAATCCTCCGGTGACATGAAGATCGGACGGGTCACGCTGGATCGTCCGGGCATGGATCTGTCGCAGGAGGCGCCGAAGGCGTTCGGCATCAGTTCCCCTGACCCGCTGACGGAACTGACACGGCTTCTGGAGAAAGGGCGCTCGACCTACCGGAAATGTGTCCTGATCGTCGACAATGCGCATCTGTTGTCCGAACCTTCCAAGGAATTCCTGGAAGAGATCACGGCGGCCTCGGGCTTGCCGCAGCCGCTGTATGTCCTGCTGGTCGGACGCGGAGAGGCCGCAGCCCTGCTCGACCCCCCAATTCATGAGGAGTTGCGGCGCAGGATCGGGGGGCATCTGCGGATGCAGCCCCTGACGCAGGCAGAGACCGCCGACTATATCGCGCATCGCTTCCGCATCCGGAAATGCCCCTGTCACGGGGGACGCCAGCCGTTCGATGCCGGCGGGCTTTGGCTGATCCATGAGGCCTCCGGCGGCAATCCCGGCCAGATCGACCGCCTGGTGCGCCACTGCCTGTCCCGGGAGCGCATGGCTCCAGGCAGCCGGATGGACGAAGTGTTCGTCCATGCCTGTCTGTCCGACTTGGCGCAGGCCGGGACCCTGCCCCACCCACTGCCCGACCTGCCTGCAGGCGGGTACCGCGATGAAGCGGCATCTATCGAAGAACCCGCTGCACCGCCGTCTTTTCCGGAACCCTATGTCGGGACGGCGCCCGCGGGGCATGTGCCCTTGCTGCTGGAGGAGCCGCCCGCGCGTCGGTGGCAGACGCCCGCCCTGGCCGGCGCGGCCGTGATCGGTCTTGTCGCAGTCGGCGGCTATCTGCTGACCCCGGACCGGGCGCCCGTCGATCAGGCCGCGGAAACTCCGGCGGTGGTTGTCCAAGCACCCCAAGCGGCGCCCCCTGCACCCGCGCCCATCGCACCGGAACCCGTGGCCGAGCCCACCCCGCGGCAGGCCGCGATCGTGACGGAGGTCGAGGAGAATGCCCCGGACGCGCAGATCCTCCTGACGCAGGCGCTCGAGGCGGATATCGTCGATCAGGCGGCGGCGCTGGCGCTGTACAAGCGTGCTGCGCTGTGGGGCAACGAACGGGCCGCGTACTATCTGGGTCAGCTGTATGAGACGGGCATCGGGGTCGAGGCCGATCCGAACAGCGCCCGCGCATGGTATCGCAAGGCGCCCGATATCTCGGGGGCCGTTGCACGGCTGCGCGAGCTTGATGTCGCCGATCCGTCCCCCGCAGAGGTTCCCGGCATGCCCACCCCGAACCGCCAGACCATCCTGACGGCAGGTCAGTCCGAACTGTACTGGTCCGCACCCGATGGGCCGGACCCGGTGCAGTACCGCGTGGAATTCAACGTCGAAGGATCGGAGCAGATCGAACAGATCGACACCGACCTGACAGCTGCCCTGATCGAACAGCCCGTTGCACGGTGGCGGGTCGCGGCCCTGCGCGCCGACGGTACGCCCGGCCCGGCATCGGACTGGGCGGTGCCGACGGCACCCTGATCAGCAGCCCAGAACGGCGCAGATGTTGCGGCGATAGGCGGCGTTGGCCTCGCTGTCGGTCGGCGTCTCGGCCTCTGGCGCGACGGGGGTGCAACTGGGCACGTATTCCGGGTCGATCCCCCGGTTCACGCAGGTTGAGATGTCCCAGCCCGGCGGAATGTCGGTCAGGTCGACCGACTGCCATTTTGCATGACCGTCGGAGCGTAGGGTGTCGATGTTCGACAGGATCAGCGACGAAAGGTCCGACACGCCGCGGCAGCTGGCCTGATGATAGCGGTTGCCGCGCGGATCGTATTCATAGGTCATCAGCACCGCCTTGACGGCGACCAGGTCCACCGGGTCCGGCTGAAAGGCATAGGTCCCGCCCGCCAGCGTCGCCGGGGTATAGACCGCCTGCAGCGTGTCATCCGGGATCGGCAGCAGGTGGAACTGCTCTCCGTCGATCTCGTTTTCGGCATACAGCGCGGCCGGCGCCCCCGCGACATAGAAGAAGGCATCGATGTCGCCCGCTTCCAGCTGCGGCAGCGCATCGCCGGGTGCGATGGGCAATACCTCGGCCGGTTCGATGCCGGCCAAGGAGATCATCAGCGATGCGGTCAGATAGGTGCCGCTGTCTTCGACCCCGATGGCGACCCGCTTGCCATTCAGCCCGCCGAAGTCGGCGATGTCGCGGCGCGCCAGGATGTGGACTTCCTCCTCGTACAGGGGAAAGGCGATCCGAACGCCGGCGATGGCCCGCGCCACGGCAGGATCATCGCTTGCGAATGTCTGCATGTACTCCAGCACGTCGTTCTGGACGATGCCGAACTGAGTGTTGGGGCGCTGACGCACGGCCAGGAAATTCTCCAGCGAGCCGGCCGATTCGACGACCTCCAGGTTCTGGCCGCATTGCTGCATCAGGCCGCTCAGGTCGCGACCGATCTGGATATAGGTGCCGGTCGGAGATCCGGTCATGATCGTCATGTCGGCGTTCTGGGCATGGCCTGCGACGGACATGCCGGACGCCACGCAGATCCCGACGGCAAGGCGTTGCAGAAGCTTGGAAATTGGCATCGTCGTCTCTTTCCGCTTGAGGAATGTCAGCATCCGTCCAGCCCGGCCAGAAGGACAAGCAACGCTTGGCGGTTGATGGGGTTCTGGACCTCGCGCAGCGCGTCGATGGTGCACTGGCCCTCGACCAGCAGGTCGCGCAGCCGGTCGCGCGACGCCTGTGATTGCGGAAGACCGGGCGTGGTGGCCAGGATGGCGCTGACCTGATCCGCGTCCCGCGGTTGCAGAGCCAAGCCGTCGTCACCGGTGACCGCCAGTTGCGCGTCTGCCGCAGGTTCCTGCGTTGCCACGGGGGCCGGTTCGGCGGGCGCATCCGTCGGCGGCTCGGGGGCGGCTGCCTGCTCCGGCTCAGCCTGCTGTGCGGCCAGGTCGGTGCTCAGCGTCTCGATCTGCGTCTGCAACGCTGCGGCACGCTCCTCCTGCTCCACGATCTGTGCGGCAAGGCTCTCGGACCGGTCCAGCTCGGCCTGCATCGCGTCACGACGCGTGGTCAGTTCCGCCAGTTCCGACTGCACTGCATTCAACTCGGCCTCGGCCGCGGACGCCTGTTCCTCCTGCTCCGCGATTTGCGCGGAGAGGTTTTCGGACTGCTCCAACTCAGCCTGCATCGCATCGCGACGCGTGATCAGCTCTGCCAGTTCCGTCTGGAGGGCATTCAGCTGCGCCTCCGCAGCGGCAGCCTGCTCCCCTCGCTCCGCAACCTGCGTGGAGAGGCCTTCCGCCTGCTCAAGCTCCGTCTGCATCGCATCGCGACGCGCGGTCAACTCCGAGAGTTCCGTCTGAACTTCGTCCAACTGGGCCTGAGCGGCGGCCATCTGATCCTCCCGCTCTGCAACCTGTGCAGAGAGGTCTTTGGATTGCTCCAGTTCCACCCGCACCGCGTCGCGACGTGCGGTCAGTTCAGCCAGTTCAGCCTGCGCGGCGGCCAGCTGTGCCTCGACGGCAGCAGCCTGTTCCTGTCTCTCTGCAACCTCTGCAGAAAGGCTTTCGGACCGCTCCAATTCCGCCTGCATCGCATCGCGACGCGTTGTCAGATCGGCCAGCTCCGCACGCATCCCGTCAAGCTGCGGTTCAATCTCCTGCCGCGCAGAGGTTATCTCGTCACGGCTGGCGGTGGCGGCTGCTATCTCCTCCTCCAGCACGGCAAGTCTCTGTGCCTGCTCCTGCTCGGTCGTGCGAAGATCTTCCGTCCGTTGAGCCAGTTCCTCCGCCTCGGCGCGCCGCGCTTCGAGGGTGGTGTTCAAGTCCTCAAGTTCTGCCTCAGCCGCCGCAATCCGGGTTCTCAGATCAGCATCCTGCGCCTCTGCACTCTCGGTGCCGCTTTCAACTGTGCCCTGGTTCTCTTGCGCGCCGGTAAGGCTCTCCTGCTCCTGCGCAAGCTGGCTAGTCGCCGCCTCGATCCTGGCCGTCAGGTCGCTCAGCTCCGTGCGCGCTGCCTCGACTTGGGGCTCCAGCTCGGCAGCCTCAAGCTCCATTTGCGCGATGATCTGACGCAAGGCCTGCGCCTGCGCGGCCAGATCATCCGGCGCCGCCTGCGCCGATGCCAAGGGAGCCGTCCCCAGAAAGCCGACCGCTGCCAAAGCGGCTATCGGAACACGAGAAAACACGAACACAATTAAAATCCTCCGTAGTTTCATAATGAAGCCACATGACGGATTGTCAAGTTTGGCCAGCCCAGATGCGGGGATTCATCTGTAGAGAAATCCCCGCAAACGCTCCTGATAGCGCACAGCGCATCTGAATCACTAACCGTGCAAATCCGGCGCGCTATCGCCTGATCGGAACACCGTGTTTATGGACGTACATGGCGCCGCGACACGAGAAAACCTACGCTGTCAAGGACGGGCAGCGCGCAAGGTTCTGCATGCATTGAAACTTCAGCTCTGCGAGATGCCTATTTCGGGATAGAGAGATCTGTCCGCGAACTTGGCGGCAGAGTCGCAGGTTCTATTGAGCCTAGGTACCATGCTACAGACGCACAGACAGTCATGTCCCTCCTTGGTATCTGTACATTCTATCGCGGAGCAACGAGGTAATTAGGGCCGGCTGTGATGTTACGAACGTGCCCTGTTCCCTGCGCGATGAAATCCTGCGCGACGAAATGATGGCAGCGAGCGTCAGTTCTGAGACTGATCCAGTCAATACCTGACATAATGGTCTACCAACAAGCCGGCGCGCCGTGGCCACGTCGACCAGCCCAGAGCCGATCCCCATCACAGGAACCGCGTCCGATTCGGACGGGTCCTTTCCGTTACTCGACCAATACCAAGTCGATCCGATTATGCCATCGCTCGGTTCCGCCGTTGGCATCATATCGATTGGATACGGCACGGTACAACCGGTCTTGGCGGCAGCCGACACCCGAATGGACTACAACAGCCCCTGCTCCCGGAATGACGCCTCCGCATCCTTGCCGATGATGACATGGTCGTGGACCGAGACATCGATCGCCTCACAGGCCGCAGCGACGCGGGCGGTCATGGTGATGTCCTCATCACTGGGGGTCGGATCGCCGGAAGGATGGTTGTGGACCAGGATCACGGCGCTTGCATTCAGTTCCAGGGCCCGCTTGGCCACCTCGCGGGGATAGACCGGCACGTGCCCGACGGTGCCGTTACCCAGGGCCTCATCGGCGATGATCGTGTTCTTTCGATCCAGAAACAGCACCCGAAACTGTTCGGTCTCGCGATAGGCCATGCAGGTGCGGCAATAGGAGATCAGCGCCTGCCAGGACGACAGCACCTCGCGCTGCAGAACCTTGGCCTGGGCCATCCGCTGAGCGAACGCGTCCACCAGCCGCAATTGCAGATAGACCCAACGGTCCGCGCCCTCGACCTGCCGGATGCGATGTTCGGATGCCGCAACGACGCCGTTCAGGTCCCCGAATGTGGCAAGCAGGCGCTTGGCCAAGGGCTTGACGTCGATCTTCGGCACGGCGTTGAACAACAAAAGCTCCAGCATCTCGTAATCGGGCATCGGCGCATGACCGCCCTCAAGAAAGCGGGTCCGCAGCCGTTCACGATGACCCCAGTAATGCGGCCGGGCGGTCCCGTCCGTCCCTGTCACCAGCCCGCCGCCCGCCGCGGCATCGGGCTTCAGCCGGTCCGTCATGCGGAAGGACCTGGTGAACGCGGGCTCGGTCACCGCCTCGGGGGGCGGCATGCGGGCCTCGAGGTCGGCCAGACCTTTGAGCGCCTCTTCGGAGAACCCGCCCGGCGACCGAATCGGAAGCTCGACCGTATCCCGCACCTCCTCCGTTTCCGACGCCTGCACCTTGCCGCTTCGACCCCAGATCATGATGCGCCCCCGTCATACCGAAATACGATGCCGGGCAATCGTCTTGCGCATTCCCGGCCCTCAGCGGGACACATTGCGCAAATAAGGTAAATCAAACCTTAACGGGCAACACGGCAGGCACTGAATATGCGAGCTTGATGCAACAAACTCATTGCCGGTAGCCCAAGCCACTACGTGTGTTTCATTACCGCGGTTGGTGCTGCCGCAGGGGGCCAATATCTCTTTCACAAGCGTGCATGGTCCCTTTCTCGGCCGCTCAGGAGATCAGGCCCACACGCCGCCGAATGGCCTCATCGCGCAGCGAGATCTCGGCACCCAGAAACGCATCCGCGTCCGGCCCGCACATCCAAAGCAGTGCACGTGCGGGCCATTCCGGCGGGATATGCACCGTCCAATCCAGCTGGCTGATCGGATTGACGCCGCTGTCGCGGATTGCCGCCTGCATGTCTGTCGCCACGGTACCCGGCGACAGGCTGATCGCCCGAACGCCGTCCGCCCGCGCCTCCTGATCCACCGCGCGCGTCAGCATCAATGCGCCTGCCTTGCTGGCACAATATGCGCTCCACCCCTCCTGAGGAGCATGGGCGGCGCCCGACCCCACCGTCAGGATAGTCCCGCCGCCGGCGGACCGCATGACCGGCAGTGCGGCACGGATCCCGTGAAAGACGCCCTTCAGGTTGATGTCGATGGCCTGCCCCCAGGCATCCGGATCGGCATCGGACATGCCGGCGATCGGGCCGATGACACCGGCATTGTTGATCAGGACGTCCAACCGGCCCGCGCGATCACAGAATGACGCGACCGCCCGCTCCATGTCGGCGGCACGTGCGACATCGCCTTCCAAAACCATGCCGCCAATTTCGTCGGCCAGCGGTGAGATCGCGCGTGCATCACGGGACATGAGGCCGACGAGCGCCCCGGCCTCGGCAAGCACCCGTGCCGTCGCCGCACCGATGCCCCGGCTTGCCCCGGTCACCAGAACCGCCTTGCCCCTCAGATCGACCATTCCTCACTCCTGCCTTGCCATCAGTTTCACGGACACGGCCAGCAAGCCGGTCCACCAGACTACGACATTACGGCACCGCTGCGTGCATCCCAAGCCGCCTGCGCCATGCAATCGCAGGAATTTCGCAGAGCAGGTGTCACAACCTGTGCGAAAAGGCAGGTTCTCAGGACGGCGGGTGTCGGCTAGTTAAATTTGTATAGTTTATTGAGTTGGATTTTTCCCATGCACCAGAACCAGACCGATCTGCGTCCCGTCGTTTCGGCGAAAGACCTGGCGATGATCCTTTCCGCCATCGGCGCCTATTCCCACAACGCAGAGTTCCGCGACCTTCGCGACAGGCTGCAGCACCAGGCCGTCACCTGGGGCGTGTTCCGCGAAGGCTGAGCCCAGTCAGTAGGCTCAATCGACATAACTGACATGCCTTTAGAATATAGACGATAAGTCACATCACGCGGCATGCTAGTTCCGTGTGCCGTCATATTCGTGATCCAATCGCAGCCTGTCCACAATCCAGACAATGCGTGGGCCCGCCGACTTCCCTTCCTGCCCACTGCACGTCTGTCCATCTATTGTCGCGTAAGAGGTTCATCATGTTCATTCGAAAGTCATCCCGCCTCCGCACCGTCACGATCGATGACGGCAGCATCCTCAGCGTCGCCGATCTGCCCGATGCCGACACGCGTTGGGTTGCCTCGCGCAAGCAGACAGTGGTGCTCGCCGTGCTGCACGGACTGATCGACAGGGATGATGCATTGCGGCGCTATGGCCTGTCGGACGACGAGTTCAACTCGTGGTGCCGTGCCAGCGCGGCCCGTGGAAAGGCAGCCCTGACGGTGACCGCACTGCTGCAGTACCGTCAGCCACAATCTGATCAATCGACTGATACTTCTGCGGACTAGCTGCAAAGGTCAGCATCGGCTTGAGCATCGGTCTTGCGATTGTTTCATCGACGGTTACGTTGTGCCAAATGGCATAGCATTTGCTCGACAAGTCATCTCCAGCTACTCAGGGGTCGACGTGTAGTTTGGCACCGACCGCGTGATGCGGCAAAGGAGTGCCTTCCGTTTCCAACGGACGTACATTCGTCGCGGCGTTAATTTGCAGATTACTTACGGTGTTCGTAGTATACCCTAGGCAGTCACAAGCACATTAAAGCGCAAAATGCCGACAGCCGATATGCGTTAATTGGCTGAGAATAGTGAGATTATTGGTGCCCGGAGACGGATTTGAACCGCCGACACGCGGATTTTCAATCCGCTGCTCTACCAACTGAGCTATCCGGGCCCCGGTGGACCCTGGCGGGTCTTGGGTAGGCGGTGTTTACGAAGCGACGGCAGAACTGTCCAGACCGAATCTGCGGTTTTTCGACGACCTGCGGCGCTTTTTCGGCGCGCTGCTTAGTCGTCACCGGCATCATCGCGCGGCAGGTCCTCCAGCGGCGGGCCGGGGATGACATAGGCTCCCCGCAGCCACTTGGCCAAGTCGACATCCGCACACCGCTTGGAACAGAACGGGCGATACTGCGGCTGGCTGTCCTTCTTGCAGATCGGGCAGGCCATCACGCATCCCCGCTTGCGGAGGCCAGCCGTGCCAGCGGCACGCGGTCACGCTTGCGCGTCAATTCGTAGAGACCCATCGCGGTCCAACCGACCAAGGTCGTTTCCGACCCAGCCCCCCGGAAGGCCCCCTGCAGGACCTGATCCAGCGTCGCGCGGTCTCGCTTTGGCATAGGCGCAAAATCGACCACGATCTGTCCGCCCAGACCGCGCAGCGCAAGCTGCCGGGGCAGTTCGCGGGCCAGCGCGATGTTCGCCTTCAGTCCCGCGGCCAGCGAGGTGTCGTTGCCGGTGTTCACGTCGACCGCGACCAGCGCACGGGTCGCCTCGACATGCGCGTCGCTGCCGCCCGGCAGGGGCACGCGGGAAGACAGCAGCGCATCGACGGCGTCGAGCACGCCGCAGCGATCAAAGCTGTCTTCGCCTTCCTCGACGGCGTCGGGGGCGGGCTCGGCCCAGTCCATCCACGCCTGCTCCCACGGCGTGGGCGCGTCCAGCAGCAGTTCCGGCGCGCCCGCGGTTTCGGCGCAGACGCGATCCGCCAATTCGATCAGGTCGTCCAACTCGGCGCGGATGTCGTCGTCCTCCGCGTCCAGGCAGACGCTACGGAGGATCAGGCCATGATCGCGATCGCCCAGGGACGCCCTGCCGATCGCCTCCAGCTCATCCCGGCGATCCTCGTCGCGGATGCTGCGTGACACGTTGACCCCCGGCGCGCCCGGCGTGACCAGCGCGTGACGGCCGCGAAACAGCAGGCGCGTGGACAGGGGCACGGCCTTGCCGTCTTCGGCCACGCCCGCGACCTGGACCAGCAGCGGCTTGCCCTCGGACACGCCCTTGCGATCGCGCAGATAGCCCGTCTGGCCATCCGGCAGGCGCAGGAACACGCCGCCCTGCCCCTTCATGAAGCGGTCGGTCGAGGCACGACAGATCGCGCCGGGCGCCAGCGCGGTCAGCGGATCGCTGGCCACCAGCAGGTCGATCAGCTGACCGTCCTGCATCAGGGCTGCGGCTTCGAGGCCGAACAGATGCCCCAGAACGACTTGGCGACCCTTCATCGGGCGTCTTCCTTGATCTTGGGATGGATGCCGATCGCGGCCAGCATGGCGGCGGTTTCCGACAGAGGCAGGCCGACGACGGCCGAAAACGACCCCTCCAGCCACGGGATGAAGGCGGCCGCCGCCCCTTGGATGGCATAGCCGCCGGCCTTGCCCTGCCAGTCGCCCGCATCCAGGTACCGCTCCAGCGCGGCCGGATCGATCGATCGCATGCGGACCTTGGTCTCGACCAGGCGCAGGGCGGTGCGGGATCCGCGGCGCAGTGCGATGGCGGTCAGCACGACGTGCCGGCGCCCCGACATCAGCCGCATGAAGGCAGCAGCCTCGTCGCGATCGGCGGGCTTGCCCAGGATGCGGCGGCCCACGGCCACGGTGGTGTCGGCGGTCAGCAACGCCTCGCCCTCGGCCAGATCCAGCGCGGCGGCCTTTTCGGCGGCCATGCGGCGGACATAGTCGCGGGGTGGTTCGGCCTTGCGGGGGGTCTCGTCGATATCGGCGGGGCGCAGCGCGTCGGGAACGATCCCGATCTGGGCCAGCAGTTCCAACCGCCGCGGGCTGGCTGATCCCAGGATCAGCCTGGGGGGCGTATCGGCCATCATGCGGCCTCCGGTGGTGTCGGCCGTCCCGGGGGACGGCTTACTTGAAGCGGTAATTGATCCGCCCCTTGGTCAGGTCATAGGTGTTCATTTCCACCTGAACCTTGTCGCCTGCCAGAACACGGATGCGGTTCTTGCGCATCTTGCCTGCCATATGCGCGATGATCTCATGGCCGTTTTCAAGCTCGACCCGGAATGTCGCATTGGGCAGGAGTTCCTTCACGACGCCGGGGAATTCGAGCATTTCTTCCTTGGCCATGGTCACTCCGTTCTTGTCATCCCGTCAGATTCGGGACCGACGTTACATGCGACCAGAATGCGGGGAATTCAAGGAAAAAGCGCCCGGTCAGCCGCGCAGCGCCGTCAGGTCGGTGCCCGTGGCAAGCCCCAGGTCGTCAATCGACAGGTCCTGGGCGCGAAACGGGTCGGGCTGGGACAGGTCGCCCGGGGCATGCGCGGCCATCATCGCGGCTGCCTGGCCCATCACCGGGACCATGCCGTCATCGGTCGCGGCCGACGCGGGGTCGCGCAGACGGATCGCATGGCATCCCTCGGCCTCGCCGAACTTTCCGGTGGCCAGGACCTGGCCGTCCTGCGTCTCCAGCGTGGCCTGTGTCAGACAGGTGCGCGGCAGGCTCAGCAGCCGCCCGTCCAGAAATCCGCGCAGCTCGGCAAGCGACACGCGCTTGCGGCACAGCACGCCGGTCACCGAGACGGGGGCGTCCTGCATCGCCGCGGCCAGGCTGACCCGAACGGGGGCGGCGACCGGGGGCGCCGGGGCCGCGACAGGGGCGGCATCGGGGCGCGGACGCGCCTGGTTCGCGGGCTGGGGCAAGGCCAGCAGCACGCGTCCCTCGCGCATGTCGGGCGCCCCCATCGCCAGGTGGAACGACAGGCTGCGCAGCGGCCGATCCTCCAGCATCAGGGACAGGGGCCGGGGATCGTCCAGATGGGTCAGGAACTGATAGCCGCCGACGGCCTCGAACCCCTCGACCCCCTCCATCTCGGCAGTCAGCTCTGTCAGCAGGGCGTTGATGAAGTCGGAACACAGCAGTGCGTCGCTGCGGGTGGGTCGGCGCCGCTCCAGCCCGCGCGACGTCACGCGGCCAAGGGCCTGCCATTCGACCAGCGCCGCCACCGCCTGCGGGCACAGCGCGATCGCCCCCAGCAGATCGCCCGGCCCCTGCAGCACGACGACCAGCGGCAGTTCCGGCAGCAGCTCCGGCAGCTCTGCCAGCGTCAGCGCGCCGGGCTGGACGGACAGTGCCCGGACGGGCAGCTGGTACAGCCGGTCGGCGGCGCGTCCGATCGCGGTGGCGGCGGCGCGGGCCGGGGTCGGCGCGGGAGATGCGGGCAGCTGCGGGGCCCCGCCTTGGCCCAGCCTGACCTGCGCACGCGCCTGCAGCATGCGGCGCAAGACGCCAGGGGCTTGGGTGGCGGGGTCTGCATGGGTCATGTCACGTCCGAATCAGGCTGTCGCTGCCCGTTCAAAATGGACCGTCAGGATTGAGAAAGGGTTAACCGGAGGGCACCGGCGGCCGCGCCGGCAGCTGGATGCGGAACGCTGCACCCCCCTGCCCCGGCAGATAGCTGATGTCGCCGCCCAGGGTCAGCATGATCTCGCGGCAGATGGCCAACCCCAGGCCTGCGCCACCCGCGCGGGCGGGGTCGTTCAGACGCGCGAACTTCTCGAAGATCAGCGTCTGGCGGCCGCTGTCGATGCCGCTGCCGTTGTCGACGATGTCGATGACCGCGCCGCCGCCTTCAGGATGACGGACGCGGATGATCAGCACCGGATGCGCCGCGTCGCAATACTTGCGCGCATTGCTGATGACGTTGATCAGCACCTGCAGCAGGCGGTCCGCATCGGTGATCAGGCCCAAGTGCTCTGACGGCAGGTCGCGGTCGATCAGAAAGCCGCGTTCCGGCCGCGTGGCCGACGCCGCGGCCAGCGCGCGCGTGATCAGGTCGTGCAGGTTCGCGACCGAGATCGTCAGTTGCGCCCGCCCGCTTTCCAGCACGGACAGATCCAGAAGGTCGTCCAAGAGCCGCGTCAGGCGGCCGGCCTCGTCATGGATGATGCCTGCGAACTTGCCGCGCTCCTCGGCGGTCAGGTCGGGCTCCTTGAGGATCTCCGAGAACGCCCGGACCGAGGTCATGGGCGTGCGCAGTTCGTGGCTGATCTGGCCCAGGAAGGCGTCCTTCTGGACCGACAGGGCGGTCAGCTTGTCATTGGCCTCGCGCAGCTGTCGGGCGGTGCGGGTCAGTTCGGCCTGCGCGGCCTCAAGGCGCTGCGTCTCCTCCTTGGCGCGCTGCGCCTCGTCTGCGACCTGCAGAAGGTCGGCCACCGTCAGCGCGACGCCCCCCGCCACGCGGTCGATCATCGCATGCGCCGTAGCAGAGCCGATCGACCCCGCCAGCCGCCGCTCCAGTCGGGTCAGGAACCGGGGCGTCAGGTCGGGCAGATAGCCGGTCTTGCCCTGCGCCCGCGCCTCGGCCTGGAAATAGCGCAGCGCGGCGTCCGGTCCCCAGACCCGCCGCGCCATGGCCAACAGCGGCTCGGCCCGGTCGTCGGCGCGCAGCATGCGGCTGTGGCGGATCGGCTCGACCGCGGACACGAAGGACAGGCCCTGCAGGCGTTCCACCGGGTCCGGGAACCCGAAGATCGACACTCCGATGAAGGCCAGCGTGTTCAGCGTCAGGGACAGCGCCACGGCGGCCGTCCAGGGATCGACCCCCGGCGGCACCGGCAGATCGCCCCCCACCCCCACCGACGGCAGGAAGATCAGCGCCATCCACAGGACCGATCCTGTGCCGATGCCGGCATAGGCGCCCTTGCGGTTTGCGCCGCGCCACAATAGCCCGCCCAGCATCGCGGGCAGCACCTGCGCCATGCCGGTGAAGGCCACAAGCCCCATCGCGGCCAGTGCCGCCGTGCCCCCCGACGCCTGGTGATAGACCCAGCCCGCTGCGACCACCGCCAGGATCGCGACCCGCCGAGCGTTCAGCACGAAGCCGCGCAGATCGTCGGTCTCGTCCGGGGCGGGGATGCGGCGTAGCGCCAGCCAGGCGGGGACCAGCCAGTGGTTCGACACCATCGTGGCGACCGCGATCGCACACATGACGACCATCGACGTCGCCGCAGAAAACCCGCCCAGGAACACCAGCAGCGCCAGCATGTCCTGGCCCGCCGCCGCGGGCAGGGTCAGCACATAGAGGTCCGGGTCCGACCCCGCGGGCAGCAGTTCACGCCCCATCACCGCAATGGGCAGCACGAACAGCGACATCACGAACAGATAGGCCGGAAAGGCCCAGCCCGCGACATGCAGGCGCTCCTCGTCCGCGGCCTCGACCACCATGACCTGGAACATGCGCGGCAGGGTCAGGATGGCGGCGGCGGACACCAGGATCAGCGCGGTCCAGCGGTCGGGCTTGAGCAGCCAGCCCTGCGCCACGTCGGGATCGGCCGCGGCACGGGCGATGCGCGCCAGCATGTCCGCAGGCCCGTCGGCCAGCCCCCAGACCACGAACAGTCCAAGCGCCACGAAGGCCGCCAGCTTCACGACCGCCTCCAGCGCGATCGCTGTGACGACGCCGTGGTGGCGTTCATCCGCCGCCAGGTTGCGGGTGCCGAACAGGATGGTGAACAGCGCAAGCCCCGCCGCGACCCACAGGGCCGTTCCCCCCATCGCGCCCGCATCGGCGCCGTTGGGGACGTCGGTGGCGAAGATGTCGAAGGACAGGCGCACCGATTGCAGCTGCAGCGCGATATAGGGGGTCGACGCGATGACCGCGATCAGCGTCACGATGGCCGCCAGCCGGTTCGATTTCCCGAACCGGGCCGAGATCAGGTCCGCGACCGAGGTGACGTGATGCATCCGCGCCACGCGAACCAGCCGCCTCAGCCCCCACCACGCCCCGGTGAAGACCAGCGTCGGTCCCAGATAGATCGTCGCGAACTCCAGCCCGGACCGGGACGCATAGCCCACCGCGCCATAGAACGTCCATGCCGAACAATAGACCGACAGCGACAGCGTATAGACCAGCGGATGGTCCAGCCACCGCACATGCCCGCGCGCCGCCGCCCGGTCGGCGGCATAGGCGACCCCGAACATCAGCGCGACATAGGCGAGGCAGGCGCCGACCAGCGCCTCAAAGGGCATCGGGGCCCCCCGTCGGTGCCTCGGCGCGCATGGTCGCGGCCTCTGCCCGCAGCAGGGCGCGGTGCAGCGCGCGGATGACCACGATCAGCACCGCCCACAGGCCGAACAGCCAGACCGCGCCCCCGGCATAGGACAGGCTGCCCGGCATCCACCAGACCGGCACCAGCAGCAGCATCATCGTCATCACCGGCAGCACCCGCGCCGCATCGCCAAGGCGGCGGCGATGGAACGAGGCGCGTTCCAGAAACAGCGGCCGGTCGGGCATCAGGCCAGCATCCGGCGCACCGTCGCGCGCAGTTCCTGGTTGTCGAAAGGCTTGGCCAGCACCGCATCCGCGCGCGCGCCGTCATCGCCGGTCTGCCCCCGCGCAGTCAGCATCAGCACCGGCGTCGCGGCCAGGTCGGCGTCATCGGCGGCGCGCAGATCCTGCAGGATCTCGGTCCCCGACCGGTTGGGCAGCATCAGGTCCAGGATCACCAGGCGCGGGCGCGCGGCCAGGATCGCCTCGATGCCGCCTGCGCCGTCGGGATGCAGGTCGACCGACCACCCCTCGCGCGACAGGATGAAGCGCACCGCCTCGGCGATGTTGGGCTCGTCCTCGATCATCAGGATGTCCGGCTGCATCCGCCCTCCCCGCGTGCGGCCCGGCGGGCCGGGGCGGATCATGGGCCGGATCACGGCCCCGTGTCAAAGGGACCTTTGCGCCTGCCCGCCCTGCGGCACCAGGATCGAGGGTTCGCGGCGCGCCGGACAGTCGGCACGCGGACAGATCCGGCAGGCGGGCCCGATGGGCAGCGCATCGTCGGGGGGTGGTCCGTCGAACGGCAGAATCAGCATCAGCGCCTCGGTCAGCAGCGGGCCGTCCAGGCCCAGGGGCTGACTGCGCTGCGCAAAGGACAGGGTGCGGAACGCGCGCCCATCCGGCGTGACGACGATCCGTGCCAGTGCCACCTGCGGCACCGCCAGGGCATGATACAGCGGCCACAGCGCACAGCTGTCACCAGGCCGTGGCAGCGCAAATCCCAGCGCGGCGCGACGCAGGGTCAACACCCCCGATCCGTCGCAGACCAGCAGGCCCGCGCCCTGGAACCCCTCGGGGCGCAGATCGGCCAGCCGCCGGATCACCAGGTCCAGGGGCTGGCCAAGCCGCGCGGCCAGCCGAACCGGGTCGGGCGGCGTTCCCGCCGCGGGGATCGCCTCGGTCAGCGCGCGGTCCGACAGCGCGTCCCGGTCGTCCAGCATCCCGGCCAACAGATCCGCGGCCATCGCCCGCGCCGCATCCGAGGTCAGATCGCCCGGATCGGGGTCCGCAACGCCGGGTTCGGCCAGCCAGGCCTCGACCTCCTCCTGGGGGGTGGTGGCCTGACCTTCGGCCTCGAAGCTGTCCAGATAGGCGACCAGGGCCTGTGCGGTCAGCGACAGGCGCTGGCTGTCCTGGTGCAGGTTCGCATGGAACCGCTGGCGCCATTCGGCGGAAATCTCGCCCTCCTCGACCAGGATCGCCGCGGTGGAGCGGACCGAGGTCACCGCCGACAGCACCTCGTGCAGGGTGGTCAGCAGATAGGGATCGCGAGTCATGCGGTCGGACAGGTCGACCAGTTGCCGTTCCAATCCGGCGCC
The DNA here is from genome assembly GCF_028621715.1 of Paracoccus marcusii. Lineage (NCBI taxonomy): Bacteria > Pseudomonadati > Pseudomonadota > Alphaproteobacteria > Rhodobacterales > Paracoccaceae > Paracoccus > Paracoccus marcusii. The sequence continues at coordinate 3,039,991 of NZ_CP117466.1, forward strand.
CCGCCGCGCATGGGCGATCAAAAGGCCCGACCAGCCCGGAAAGCGGGCCAGGAATTCGGTGATCTGGTCCAGTTCCGGCACGGTGCCCACGGCGACGGGATGGGCCGCGGCCTCGCGCAGGGCCGCGATGCGGACCTCCTCGCGGCCTTCGGCCAGTTCATCGGGGGGAACCTCCAGAACCTCGGCCAAGCGGGCGATCAGGTCGGCGCCGACGGGGCGGCGGTTGTGTTCGATCAGGTTCAGATAGGCGGGAGAAATGCCCACGGCGCGCGCGATGTCGGCCTGACGCCGGGCCATCGCCAAGCGGCGTTCCCGGATCCGCGTCCCCGTCAGGACGGTGGCTGCGCGCGCGGGCACGGCCTAGACCGCCAGACCGTGGCGCCCGGCAAGATCGGTGAAGAACTGCCACGCCACGCGCCCCGACCGGGCGCCCCGCGTGGCCTGCCATTCGATCGCCTGCGCACGCAGATCACCGGGGTCGACCGACAGCCCATAGGCCGCGCAATAGCCGTCGATCATCGCCAGGAATTGGTCCTGGTCGCAGGGATGAAAGCCAAGCCACAGGCCAAAGCGGTCGGACAGGGACACCTTTTCCTCGACCGCCTCTCCGGGGTGGATGGCACTGGCGCGTTCGTTGTCGATCATCTCGCGCGGCATCAGGTGGCGGCGGTTCGAGGTCGCATAGAGGATCACGTTCGCGGGCCGCCCGCTGATCCCGCCATCCAGCACCGCCTTTAGCGACTTGTACTGGGTGTCGTCGTGGCTGAAGGACAGATCGTCCGCAAACAGCACGAAGCGCCGCTCGGGTGCGGCGCCCAGGATCGCCAGCAGCCGTCCGACCGAATGCAGGTCGTCGCGGGCGATCTCGACCAGGACCAGCGGCAGGCCTTGGGCCACGGCCTCGGCATGGACCGCCTTGACCAGCGACGACTTGCCCATGCCGCGCGCGCCCCACAGCAGGGCATTGTTCGCCCCAAGGCCGCGCGCGAACTGCAGCGTGTTGTCCAGAAGCGTGCGCCGCGACCGGTCGATGCCGATCAGCTGGTCTAGCGGCACACCGGCGACATGCGCCACGGGCACCAGCCGGTCGGGGTCGGCCTGCCACACGAATGCCGTGGCCTCGTCGAACCGGGGCACCGGAACGGCCGGCGGGGCCAGTCGTTCAAGCGCATCGGCGATGCGCGTCAGCGCAGCCGTCATTCGTCATCCTCGATCCACAGGCCCTGGGCCCGCAGGTCACGTTCGCGCACCACCTCGATGCGGCGGACGATCTGGATCGAGATCTCGTAAAGGCCATAGACGACCGAGAACAGCACCAGCTGGCTGCCGACATCGGGCGGCGTCAGGCAGGCGGCCAGCGTCAGGATGATCACCACGGCATAGCGGCGCGTGTTGGCCAGCGACTGCGACGACACCAGCCCCGCCCGGCCCAGCAGCGCCAAGGCGACGGGCAGCTGGAACGACAGGCCAAAGGCCAGGATGAACCGCGTGGTCAGGGTCAGATACTCGCTGACCGAACCCTGGAACACGATGCCGGCCAGCCGGCTTCCCTCGCCCGCCACGGCCGCCGGATCGTCCGGCAGGGCCAGCGGACCCTGCTGAAAGCCCAGGAAGAACGCGAAGACCATCGGCAGGATGATGTAATAGGCGAAGGCGGCGCCCAGCACGAACATGATGGGCGATGCCAGAAGGAAGGGCAGAAAGGCGCGGCGTTCACTTTTGTACAGGCCCGGCGCAACAAAGCGCCACAGCTGGTACCCGATCACCGGAAACGACAGGATGAACCCGCCGAAGAAGGCGATGCGGATCGCGACCGAGAAGCCTTCCTGCAGCTTCAGCAGGATCAGGCCGCATTCCTGGCCACGCTCCTCCAGCGCGGCGCAGATGGGCCGGGTCAGGAAGTTGTAGATCGGGTTCCAGACCAGATAGGCCAGGATCATCGCCACGACCAGGGCCAGCACGGACCAGATGATCCGCGTGCGCAGTTCCTTGAGATGTTCGATCAGGGGGGCCGAGCTGCCGTCGAGATCGTCGTCGATCGGGGTATGCGCTGACACTTACAGGTCCTTCGTGTCCGTCCGCCGCACGCCGGAGATGCGGCGGCGCGAATCGGGATTGGGCGCCACGTCGGCGGCAGGCTGGGTGGCCGTGTTCGCAGGCTGGACCGTCGGCGCGGCGGGCGCCGCGGGGATGGCCGCATCTGCGCCCTTGTCCGCGACCGGGGCCGCGGGGTCTGGCTGGATGCGCTGGCCCATGTTGGTCTTGGGGTCCCACTTCTCGAACTTGGTGACCGCGCGATCCAGCGCGTCCAGGCCGCGACTGTTCTTCGAGGTCATCGAGGACAGGTTCTTCATCCCCTTGGCCGCGTCGTCCAGGCCGCTGGCCTTGGCCGCATCCTCCATCGCGCTGGTGAACTCGCGTGCCATCGACCGGGCGCGCGAGGTCAGCCGCCCAAGCGTATGGAACAGCTTGGGCAGATCCTCGGGGCCGATGACGACAAGCGCGACCACCCCGATCAGCAGCAACTCGCTCCAGCCGATATCAAGCATTCGGGAACTCGACCTTGGGGCGCACGGTTCAGGTGCGGGTGTCGGTATGCGGCGTCACGTCGCGTGCATCGGTGCCCGGGACGGTGTGGACCGGTGCGACAGGCTGGGTCGGGGTGTCCAGGCTTGCCGCAGGCTTGTCGGCGGTCTGTTCGGCGGAAGGATCGTTCAGGCCCTTCTTGAAGGCGGTGATTCCCTTGCCGAATTCGCCCATCAGGGACGAAACCTTGCCGCGTCCGAACAGGACGAGGACGACGATGGCGATGACCAGAAGGGCCATGGGGGACGGTGCGTGCATTTCAGTTCTCCGTACCGGTGTCAGGCCGTTGACCTGATTTCAAGGACTGCAACCAACTATAGGCCCAGTCCGTAGCCGTTGAAAGCCCACCCGGCGCGATAAAGCCCCGCCCCCCTCCGGCGCAGCCTGCGATGACGCGATTTTGACGGCGCGTCCCGGCTTGGCAGGGGCGGCGCGGCACGCGATAAGGGCCGCATGGACCTGCAGCTGTACCTGACCGCCTTCGTCACCCTGTTCGTGGTCATCGACCCGATCGGCCTGGCCCCGATCTTCATCGCACTGACCCCCGGCCAGTCGGGGGCGGAACGCCGCCGCATCGGCGCGCGGTCGCTGGTCATCGCCGCCGTCCTGCTGACGCTGTTCGGCCTGACGGGCGATGCGATCCTGTCGGCGATCGGCATCTCGATCTCGGCCTTCCGCATCGCGGGGGGGCTGCTGCTGTTCCTGACCGCGCTGGACATGCTGTTCGAACGCCGCACCGAACGCCGCGAGGGCCAAGCCGACGGAGACCAGCCCAGCCACGACCCCTCGGTCTTTCCGCTGGCCATGCCGCTGCTGGCGGGGCCCGGCGCGCTGGCCACCATGATCCTGCTGGTCGGAGAGAACCAGGGCGTGGGTCATGTCGTCATGGTCCACCTGATGATGCTGATCGTGCTGGGCATCTGCATGGTGCTGTTCGCGCTGGCGACGCCCCTGGCGCGCGCGCTTGGGCGCACGGGGGTGATGGTCGTCACCCGGCTGCTGGGCATGCTGCTGGCGGCGTTGTCGGTGCAGTTCGTGATCGACGGGCTGCGCGGATCGGGCCTGTTCGGGTGAGCGGCGACGACATCGCCCGCCTGGCCTTCTATGCGATACTGCTGGTCGTGATCGGCGGCGCGATGGTGTTCGAATTCGCGGGCCGGGGCGGCCGCGCCCTGCGCGCGCTGCTGATGTGGGCGGTGATCATCGCCGGTCTGGCCGCCGGATACGACTGGTGGCAGCAGACCTATGGCCCCCGCCAGCAGGTGCTGGAAAACGGCGCCCGGATCGTGGTTCCCGCAGGCCCCGGCGGCCATTTCCACCTGGAAGCCGTGCTGAACGGCACGCCCATCGACTTCATCGTGGACACCGGCGCCACCAGCGTCGCGCTCAGCCGCGACGATGCGCGTGCGATCGGGCTGGACCCCGACACGCTGCGCTTTGGTGGCCAGGCGGTGACGGCCAACGGCCGCGTGGCGACGGCCCCCGTGACGATCGCCGAATTCGCCATCGGCGATGCGGTGGACCGCGACGTGCGCGCCGTGGTAATCGACAGCGCGCTGCAGGACAGCCTGCTGGGCATGTCCTATCTGCGCCGCTTTGCCCGCGTCAGCTTTGAAGGCGACCTGCTGATCCTGGAACGCTAGCGCGGCATCGCGCCGGCCATCTGGCGGATGGTCGCAAAGATCACGTCGATGCCGCGCGCAAGCTGGGCATAGTCGGTCCATTCCTCGGGCGCATGCGATATGCCGCCCCGGCTTGGCACGAAGATCAGCCCCGTGGGCGCGAAACCCGCCATGATCATCGCGTCATGGCCCGCGCCGCTGACCATGACCCGATGCGACACGCCAAGCGCCTCGGCCTGCGCGGACAAGGCCGCGTGGATCTGACCCGACAGCGGCGTGGGCGCGGCATAAAGCTGTCGTTCCACCTGGGCGGTCAGGCCGTTGCCCTGCGCATGCGCCACGGCGCCCTGCACCATCTCGATCAGGCGCAGCACGTCCTCCTCGGCGGGGGCGCGCAGATCGACGGTGAAGGTCACCAGATCGGGAATGACATTTGCACCACCGGGCAGCACCTCCATCTTGCCCACGGTCAGCACCGATTGCCGCCCCACCTGCCGCGCCAGATCGGGCAGCAGCGACAGGATGCCGACCGCACCGGTCAGCGCATCACGGCGCTGATCCATCGGCGTGGTGCCGGCATGGCCCGCCTGACCGCGCACGGTCACGCGCAGCTGCGCCAACCCCACGATGCGGTCGACGATGGCGATGTCCTGACCCTCGGTTTCCAGCACCGGGCCCTGTTCGATATGCAGTTCCAGAAACGCATGCACCGATCCGGGCGCCAGGGCCGCCTGCCCCGCCCGTGCCGGGTCCAGTCCGTAATCGGTCATCGCCTGCGCGGCCGACACGCCCGCATCGTCGCGCAGGTCGTCCAGACCGGCCGGGTCCACCTGCCCGGTCAGCAGCCGCGATCCGAACAGGCCGCCGCCGAAGCGGGTGCCCTCTTCCTCGATCAGGGCCACCACCTCGATGGGGCGATCCGGCTGCAGGCCGAGGTCGCGGAACAGGAACGCGGTCTCGATCCCCGCCACGACGCCCGCAGGGCCGTCGAACCGCCCGCCATTGGGCACCGAATCCAAATGCGATCCGACCAGGATCGGCGCCAGATCCGGGCGCCTGCCCTCCAGCCGGCCAAAGACGTTGCCGACGGCGTCCTCTCGGACCTCCAGCCCGGCCTCGACCATCTGGCCCGCCACGAAATCGCGCGCGGCGCGGTATTCGGGGCTGTAGGTCAGCCGGGTCGTACCCCTGCCGGGGGTTGCGTTGAAACGGTCGATGCCCTCGATCAGCGCCTCGATCCGGCGTGCATCCGCAAATCCTGTCATCCGATCAGCCCCACGAACAAACCTGCCAGCACGACCGACACCATCGTCACCGTGACAAAGCCCGCGACCAGCATCGGCGGCAGCAGATGCGCGGTCAATGCCTCGCGTTCGGCGGCATCGTCGGTCAGCGTGTCGATGACGTCCTTGGTGATGATGTAATCGGCGGGAAACCCGTACAGCGCGGTCAGCGAGCAGGCAAAGGCCATTGCGGGCGTGATGCCCAGCAGACGCCCCACGATCCAGGACGCGATGTACATCCCCACCAGCCCGATCGCGATGATGGTGACCAGCGGCACGGCCAGCTGGCCCAGCATCTCGGGCGTCGCGCGCTTCAGCCCGTCGAAGATGAAGACCATCAGGATCAGCACGGTGAAGCCGAAGGCATTGGCCTTGCGCAGCGGCTCACGCTCCAGGAACCCGACCGACGTCGCGATGACGCCGAAGACCAGGCACAGCACGAAGGGGCTGATGGTGACGACCGGCGCGGCCAGTTCCGACAGGCCCCATGCCGCGAAGGCCACGACCCCAAGCCGCAGCATCTTGAAGTAGACGGTGTCATAGGCGGCGGGCAGACGCGCGAACAGGCGCGGCGGTATCGGCGCATCGGCGCTGTCGGCCACCGGTGCCGCCCCCTGCCAGCGGCCCGCGCGGTGCAGGTCCAGAACGCGCCGCCCTTCGCGCTTCAGCATGATGGCGGTCAGCGGATAGCCCGCAAAGCCCTGCATCACATAGATCAGGATCGCCAGAACCGACAGCGCCTGCAGGCCCGCGTCCGCCGCCGCCTGCGACATGATCAGCGACGCCACCACCCCGCCGACCAGCGGCGGCGTCGCCACGACCACCGTCTGCCAGTCCAGCAGCATCACGCCCAGGGTGAACAGCAGTGCCACGATGCCGCCGATTCCGGCCAACGCCACGACGACGGTGCGCCACTGCCGTGCCAGTTCGGCAAAGGACAGAAGCGTCCCCATATTGGTGATCAGCAGGTACATGGCCAGAAAGACGATCGGCGTCTGAAACCCCGCGACCTGGACGATGTCCTCGGGGAAGAAGGTCCAGTAGCCCACCAGGAACAGGATCGCGCAGACGAAGACCGACGGCAGCCAGGACCGCGTCCGGGTCGAGACGACATCGCCGATCCACAGGATCAGCGCCAAGATGGAGAAGGCCAGCAATTGCGGCATGGGTCCAAGCCTTTCGGATCAGGATCTGTCAAAGACCGGCCGCGTGACGCAACAAACCCCGCGCGCCGGCCGTGATGCGCGTTACAATTGATCCATCTGGATGTATTGTGCAACGGTCAATCGTCGCGTTCACGCGACGGCCACGACAGGAGGAGCCGATGCAGACCGACGACCCTGATGCGATGCTGGCGCAGCTGCTGGACAGCGACCTGTCGGAGCTGCTGTCGATCAGCTATGTCGTGCTGGCCAACAACCAGGTGACGAACCGCCATATCGAGCGTGTCCACGACATGCCCGTGCAATGCTGGTCCGCGCTGCTGGCGACGGTCAGCTTTCCGGGACTCCGGGCACGCGATCTGCTGCACCTGTTCCCGCGCCCGCAGAACACCGTCAGCCGCGCCCTGGCCCTGCTGGAGGCGCGCGGCCTGATCGAACAGCGTCCCTGCCCTCAGGATGCGCGGGCCAAGCGGCTGTATCTGACCCAGAACGGGTCCGACCTGCTGGCCACGATCCGCCAGACCGCAAGGCTGCGTCAGGACGAGATATTCGGCGTGCTGGATGCCGGGGAACGGGCGACCTTTCTGGCATTGTGCCGAAAGATCGCCGCGGGACCACGGCTGGTGAGATCGCAGGTGATGCCCGATCAGGCCAGGCGGACCGGGATGCCCTTGGACGCCGGGGTGTCCGATGCCAGATCCCCGCGCGACAGCGGCGACAGCGGGTTCAGCTCCGGGAAGTAGCCGGCCAGACAGCCGCGCGGGATGTCATAGGGGATGACGCGCAGCCCCTGGACCCTCCGCGCGATCCCGTCCTCGGCGGCCGAGGTGAGGGTGATGCGCTGCTCCGCGGCCAGCCCCGCCGCCGCCATGTCGTCGGGCGACATCATGACCAGCATGCGGTCGCCCTCGATCCCGCGCAGGCGGTCGGACATGCCATAGACGGTGGTGTTGAACTGATCATTCGACCGCAGCGTCATCAGGCGGTACACGCCTTCCTGCGCGCCAAGGCCGGTCGCGTCCAGATCGGCGGGTCGCGTGAACTGCGCGCGGCCGCTCTCGGTCTTCCAGACGCGGTTGCGGGCGGCGTTGTCGCGATAAAATCCGCCCGGCTGGTTCATGCGGGTCTCGAAATCGCGGAAATCATCGGGATAGACCGCCTCGATCAACGCGCGGAGGCGGGCATGATCGCCTGCCCAATGCCTCCACGGCATCTTGGGGTTGGGGTCCAGGGTCGCGGCGGCCATCCGGGCGACGATCTCGGTCTCGGACAGCAGATGCGGGCTGGCGGGCGTGCGATTGCCGATCGATCCGTGGATATGGCTGAAGCTGTCTTCGACCGAGACCTGCTGGTTGACGCCACCCTGCATGTCCTGTTCGGCCCGGACCAGGCAGGGCAGGATCCAGGACGCCTGTCCCGGCATCAGGTGGGTGCGGTTCAGGCGCGTCGCCACGTGGACGGTCAACGGCATCGACCGCCAGGCGTCGGCCACGCGATCGGTGTCGGGCACCGCGCGCGCAAGGTTGCCGCCCAAGCCCACGAACCCTGTGGCCCGCCCTTCCAGCAGCGCCTCGACGAAGGCGGTGGTGTTCCACCCCTCCTCCATCGGCGGCTGCATGTCGAACAGCGCGCGCAGGCGGTCGTTCGGGACAAGGTCGGGCTTTTCGGTGATGCCGACGGTGCGCTGCCCCTGCACGTTGGAATGGCCGCGGACCGGGCTGCACCCTGCGCCCTTGCGCCCGATATTTCCGCGCAGCAGCAGCAGGTTGACCAGCGCCCCAATGGCGTCTGACCCATGAACATGTTGCGTCAGGCCCATGCCATAGACACCGATCACGGCACGCGACCGGGCATAGATCGTACCGATCCCCTCCATCGCCGCGCGGGTCAGGCCGCTGACCTCCTCCAGTTCGGTCCAGTCGGTCGAATCGACCCAATCCATCCAGTCCTGCAACCCATGTGCATGCCTGTTTAGGAAGTCATGATCCAGCACGCCGCCCCGGCTGCGTTCCAACGCCAGCACATGCTTGGCGATACCGGTCAATGCGGCGATGTCGCCGCCCGCGCGCACCTGCAGATAGCGGTCGGCGATCTCGGTGGGTGCGCCCACGGTCATCTGCCACGGGCTTTGCGGGTTTGCGAATTCCAGCAGACCCTTCTCGCGCAGCGGGTTGATGGCGACGATGCAGCAGCCGCGCTTGGCCGCCTGCTGCAACGGGTGCAGCATGCGGGGGCTGTTCGTGCCGGGATTCTGGCCGATCTGCAGGATCATGTCGCAATGATCGAAATCCTCCAGCACGCAGGTGCCGACCGGCGATCCGACAACGGTCTTGAGCCCCACGGATGTCGTCTCATGGCACATGTTGGAGCTGTCGGGCAGGTTCACATGCCCATAAGCACGCGCATACAGCCCATAGAGGAACGACGCCTCCAGCCCCGCCTTGCCAGAGGCATAGAATGTCACGGTCTTGGGGTCCAGCGCACGCAGGCCCTGGCCGATCTCGGCAAAGGCCTCATCCCACGTGGTTTCCAGATAACGGTCGCTGGGCGCGTCATAGCGCAGGGGGTGGGTCAGCCGTCCCGCCATCTCCAAGTCGTATTCGGACCAGGTGGCCAGTTCGGCCACCGTGTGATCCAGAAAGAAGTCGGGCCCGCAGCGTTCCGAGGTCAGGTCCCACAGCGTGGCCTTGGCGCCGTTCTCGCAGAATTCAACGACATGCGGGTTGGGCGGCTTGCCCCAGGCGCAGGACGCGCACATCATGCCGCCCGCCTTGTTCTGACCCCGCAAGGTTTCAAACGCGCCCGGCCCCGGCTTTGCGGCACGGGCCACCTGGGCCATCCCCTTCGCCGATCCCCACCCCCCGACGGGGCCGTCATAGGAAAAAACGCGGTCGTCGGTGTTGGGCTGGTCGTCGGACATGTCGGGCTCCTGTCAGGGGTTCGGGGGCGGCGCACCGCCCCCGCATGCGATCACGCCGCCGGGGCGAAGGGATCGGGCAGATGGACCAGCAGCTTGTCTGGCGTCATCGGGAAATCGTGCAGACGCACGCCGCAGGCATTGTAGATGGCATTCGCCACCGCCCCCGCCGCCCCGCAGATGCCCAGTTCGCCGACCCCCTTGGCCTGGATGGGCGATGCGTACGGATCGCGCTCCTCCAGCAGGATCACCTCCATGTCGGGAATGTCCGCATGGACCGGCACATGGTATTCGGCCAGATCGTGGTTCACCAGATGACCGTCGCGGCTGTCAAAGGACAGCTCCTCGGTCAATGCGCTGCCGATGCCCCAGACCATGCCGCCCAGACATTGCGACCGCGCCGTCTTGGCGTTCAGCACCCGGCCAAAGCCGAATGCCCCGGTCATGCGGCGCAAACGCGTCTCTCCGGTGAAGGCATTGACCGCGACCTCGCAGAAGAAGGCGCCGTAGGTCGACTGGTTGACCTTCTCCATCAGCTTGCCCGGTTCGATCTTGCCGGTCCGCGTCAGATCCTCGGACAAAAGGTCGGTCACGGGACGCGGCTCGACGCCCTCGGCCCAGGCCTTGCCGTCCTGTAGCAGCAGGTCGTCGGACGCACAGCCAAGCGCCTGTGCCAAGGTTGCGCGGATCGCGTCGCACGCCAGGAACACCGCCGAACCTGTTGACGACGCGCCCCAGCTGCCCCCCGAACCGGCGCCGGACGGCAGGCGGCTGTCGCCCAGACGGACGGTAGTGCGCTCGATCGGCTGACCCAGCATCTCTGCAGCAACCTGACCCAGGATGGCATAGCTGCCGGTGCCGATATCGGTATGATCGGTCTCGACCACCACATGGCCATCGGCGGTCAGGGTCACGCGGGCCTCGGCCTTGGCCAGGATGTTCACGCGGGCGGCGGATGCCACGCCCATGCCGATCCACCATTCACCCTCGCGCCGCGCGCAGGGTGTGGCGTTGCGCTTGTCCCAGCCAAAAGCTGCAGCGCCGGCGTCCAGCGCCTCGACCAGTCTGCGCGAGGAATAGGGCGTACCCTCGCCCGGCACCTCGTCGGGCAGGTTGCGCTTGCGCAATTCGACCGGGTCGATGCCGGTGGCTTCGGCCAGTTCGTCCATTGCGACCTCAAGGGCCTGCATGCCGACGGCCTCGCCCGGCGCACGGACAGATCCGGCGGTCAGACGGGTGATGTCGGATTTACGCACTGCCAAAAGGCGGTTCTCGCCGGCGTACAGGAATTCGGACGCCTGCGTCACCGGTTCAGAGAAGCTTTCTCCGGGCAGGTTCGATACCAGTGCCTCATGGGCAAAGGCGGTCAGGCGACCGTCGGGGCCGCAGCCCAGACGGATGCGCTGTTCGGTTTCCGACCGGCGCATGATCGACTGGAACACCTGCTGGCGGCTCATGACCACACGGACCGGGCGGCCCAGTTCCTTGGCGGCAATCGCCGCGGCGACCGCCTCGTGCGAGATGCCCAGCTTGGATCCAAACCCGCCGCCGACATAGGGCGACAGCAGATGCACGTGCTTGGGGTCGATCCCCAGGCTGTCGGCCAGCTCCGCGACGTTATAGGTTAGCATCTGCAGGCTGCCCCACAGCGTCAGATCCTTGCCGTTCCATTCCGCGACCGCCGCATGCGGCTCCATTGCGGCACTGGCATGGCCGGGGGTTGTGAAGGTCAGATCGACGGAATGCGCGGCGTCGCGCATGGCCTTGTCCAGATCGCCCGCCTTGATCGGATCTGCGGCCGGTTCCGCATCTGCGGCATCCGGCAGGAACTGCGCGTCGCCGGACTGATCCTCGTATTCGATGTCCAGCGCCTTTGCGGCATTGGTCGCCTGCTCGAACGTCTCGGCGACGACCAGGGCCACCGGCTGCATCGGAAAGTCGACCTTCGAGACGTCCTGCTCGGGGGCCTCGCCCGCGGTGCCCTGCGCCGCGCGGCGCAGCATCCGTTCCGAGGAATAGACGCCCAGAACGCCGGGCATCGCCATCACGACGTCGCGGTTGATCTTCCTGACCCGACCGGTGCTGATCGTCGCGCCGACCAGCACGCCCTCGGCGCAGTTCTCGCGTGCATATTCGGCGGCATAGGTCGCGGTGCCCGCCACCTTCAGCCGGCCTTCCGGCCGGTCCAGCGGCTTGCCGATCACCCCCTGGCGGGTGCGGTCCAGCATGTCGCGGGTGTCGGGGGTGTCATAGGTATCGCTCATCGTCATTCCCCCGTGGCTTCCGCCAGCACCGCCGCAAGGGCGCGGCGGACCAGCGTGATCTTGAAATCGTTGTGTCCCTGGCCGCGCGCATCCACCAGCAGAAGGTCGGCGGCCTTGTCGAACAGCGCGGGCGTCGGGCGTTCCCCGACCAGCAGCGTCTCGACGCGGTCGTCGGTCCACGGCTTGTGGGCAATGCTTCCGAACGCCAGTTGCGCGGCGTCGATGCGGCCATTGTCCATGCGAACCGCCGCCGCCACCGACACCAGCGCAAAGGCATAGGATGCCCGGTCGCGCACCTTGCGATACAGCTGACGTCCCCCGAACGGTGCCGGCAGGCGGATGGCGGTGATGACCTCACCCGCCTTCAGCACGTTGTCGCACGACGGATCGTCCCCCGGCAGGCGGTGGAAATCGCGCATCGGAATTTCACGGGTGCCGTCAGGACCTTCGGTCTCGACCGTGGCGCGCAGGGCTGACAGAGCCACGGCCATGTCGCCCGGATAGGTCGCGATGCAGGCATCGGACGCGCCCAGGATCGCATGGTTGCGGTTCACGCCCCCCTGCGCCGCGCAGCCTGTGCCCGGTTCGCGCTTGTTGCAAGGCGACCGCCCGTCCATGAAATAACCACAGCGCGTGCGCTGGCACAGGTTGCCGCCCATCGTCGCCTTGTTGCGCAACTGCGGGCTGGCACCGGCCAGAATGGCGCGCGACAGCAGCGGCCAGTCGGCACGGATGCGCGGATGCGCCGCGCAGTCCGAGTTGCTGACCAGCGCGCCGATGCGAAGACCGGCACCCTCGGGGGTGATTTCCTTAAGGCCGACGCGGGTGATGTCCAGCAGGGCATCGGGGGTCGCGACCTCCAGCTTCATCAGGTCCAGCAGGTTGGTGCCGCCGGCGATCAGCATGGCGGGGTTGCCGACGGCTTGCGCCAGATCACCCGCGCGTTCGTATTCGAATGCCTTCATTGCGCGGCCTCCGTCTGGGCCATGGCGTTGCGGATGGCGGCCAGGATGTTGTCATAGGCGCCGCAGCGGCACAGGTTGCCGCTCATCCGTTCGCGGATCTCGGCATCGGCGACGGCGGGCTTGTCGGCCGGATCGGCGGTGACGGCACTGGGCCAGCCCTGCCGGATCTCCTCGATCATCGCGGTCGCCGAACAGATCTGGCCGGGCGTGCAATAACCACACTGGAACCCGTCATGGGCCACGAAGGCCGCCTGCAGGGTCGACAGCGCATCGGGCGTGCCGATGCCTTCGATCGTGGTGATCTCATCTTCGTCATGCATGACGGCCAGCGTCAGGCAGGAGTTGATGCGGCGGCCGTTGACGATGACGGTGCAGGCGCCGCATTGACCGTGGTCGCAGCCCTTCTTTGTGCCGGTCAGGCCAAGGTCCAGACGCAGGACGTCAAGCAGGCTGCGGCGGGGGTCGCCGTGATATTCATGGGATTGGCCGTTGACGGACAACCTGGCGGCGGGGCGTTGTGCCATTGGGGGCTCCTTGGACCGCGGTGCTGGGTCCAAGGCAACGTGGGCCGGGCAACCCGGTTCCCATGTCTTTTCGCCCTTACGCCACCAGGGCCGTGGCGTTCCGCCGCGCCCGGTTCTGTGCGATCATCGCGCAGATCAGCAGCTGTGCCATGTGATAGACCAGGACGGGCAGGACGGTGGCCCCGACGGTCTCGGCCGGGAACAGCGCGGTGGCGATGGGCAGGCCCGTCGCAAGGCTCTTGGTCGACCCGCAGAAGAACAGCACGATCCGGTCCTCCAGCGGCAGGCCGAAGGCGCGGCCCGCCCCGACCATCATCCCGAAGACGCAGGCCAGCAGCACCAGCATGACCGCGATCAGCGCGATCAGGGCAGTCGGCGGGATCGACGCCCACAGGCCCGACACCGTGCCCGCACTGAAGGCCGAATAGACGATCAGCAGGATCGCACCCCGGTCCACGACCAAGGTCAGCGTCTTGCGGTTGCGCACGAACGCGCCCACCCACGGGCGCAGGATCTGGCCCAGGACGAAGGGCAGCAGGATCTGCGTGCCGATGCGCAGCACGGCGTCCAGGCTGACGCCGCCCTCTCCGGTCTTCAACAGCACCGCGACCAGCGCCGGGGTCAGCGCCACGCCGACCAGGTTCGACAGCGACGCCGCGCAGATCGCCGCGGGGACGTTGCCCCCCGCCATCGACACGAAGGCGATCGAGCTTTGGATCGTCGAGGGCAGCACCGCCAGGAACACCAGCCCCAGCGTGACCTGCGGTCCCAGCAGATCGCCGAAGATCAGCGCGAATGCCATGCCCAGCACCGGGATCATCAGATAGGTCGCGGCGAATGTCAGTCCCTGCAGGCGCCAGTTCAGCATGCCCGCCTTGACCGAAGCCGGATCCAGCTTGGCCCCGTACAGAAAGAACAGCAGCGCCACCGCCCAATAGGTCACCTGACCCAGGGCGTCGGCCGCCACGCCCCGCGCCGGCAGCACCAGGCCCACCATGACGGTGCCCAGCAGCATCAGCATGTAGCTGTCGATTCCGATGCGTTTCAGAAAGCCCATGTCCGTCTCCTTACAGGCCGATGGCCATGCCGTCCTTGCGGCTGTCCGACCCGCCTTCCAGCAGGCCGTCGCCGATGCGGATCGCCTGCGCCCCGCCCATCGGGCCGGTCAGGCGCTTGATGACATGGCCGCGCGCGGCCAGGTCGTCGCAGATGTCCTGCGGCAGGGTCGGTTCCACCTGCAGCACGCCGTCGGTGGCAAAGGTCCGCGGCTCGTCCATGGCCGCCTGCAGCGAGAGGCCGCGGTCGATCACCGCCGACAGGAAGGCCGCGTGGCCCGCCGCTTGGTACTGTCCGCCCATCACGCCAAAGGGCATGACCGTGCGGCCGCCCTGGGTCAGCATGCCGGGGATGATCGTGTGCATCGGGCGCTTGCGCGGGCCGATCGCGTTCGGATGGCCGGGGATCAGACGGAACGACGCACCGCGGCTTTGGAACAGCACGCCGGTCGCGGGGTCCAGCCGCCCGGACCCGAAGCCGTGGAAGATCGAATTGATGAAGGACACCGCATTCCCCGCGGCGTCCACGACGCACAGATAGATGGTGTCCTTGTGCTCGGGCTCGTCCCACAGGGCCGGGGCTTGGGCGCGGGCCATGTCGATGCGGGCGCGCAGGGCCGCGATGGCGGCCTCCGACATCAGAGCCTTGGTCAGGCCGGCGCAATGATCGGGATCGCCCAGCAGTTCGTCGCGGTGATGATAGGCAAGCTTCGTCGCCTCGGCCTGGACATGGATGCGGTCGGCCACGGACAGCGCGGCCATGTCGAACCCCTCGATGATCTTCAGGATCAACAGCGCGGCCAGCCCCTGCCCGTTCGGCGGGCATTCATGGACGTCGAACCCGCGATAGCGGGCGCTGATCGGGTCGACCCATTCGGCGCCGTCGGTGGCATCCGCGAAATCCTGCTGGGTGTGCAGCCCGCCCAAGGATCGCAGATGCGCGACCATGCGTGCCGCGGTGTCGCCCTGATAGAAGGCGGCCGGACCATGGGCCGCGATCTCCTCCAAGCGGTCGGCCAGCAGGGGTTGGGCAAAGCGGGCGCCAGCATCCGGGACAGGCAGGAAATGCGCCGCCGCATGCGGATCGCCTGCGACGGTGGCCTGCCCTTCGGCCCAGTCCTGGGCGACGCGGGGGGTGACGGGAAACCCGTCGCGGCCATAGCCGATCGCGTCGCGGAACAGGCGCGACAGCGGCAGGCGGCCCAGATCGGCATGCAGGCGGCACCACGCGGAGATAGCGCCGGGCACGGTCACCGCATGCGCGCTGGTCTGAGGAATGGTGTCGGTCAGACCCGCGGCCTGCAGCGCCTCGACCGTCGCCGCGGCGGGGGCGCGGCCCGACCCGTTCAGTGCGCGCACCGGCCCGTTTGCCGGTGCATAAAGCGCAAAGCAGTCGCCGCCGATCCCGGTCATCAACGGGTCGACTACCGCCTGCACCGCGCTGGCGGCGATGGCGGCGTCGACCGCGTTCCCTCCCTCGGCCAGGATGGCCAGGCCCGATGCGCTGGCCAGCGGGTGCGAGGTGGCGACCATCGCACGACCGGCAAGGGTGGACGGCCTGCGGCCCGACAGGAAATCGAATGCGGTCATGGAACAGGCTCTCCGGCGAGGAATCACATGGTCAAGCGGCTGCGGTATGTATACATGTTGCAGGCACAGGAATACAATTGACGGAATTCCCGATGCCTCCCATCCGTTCGGCCGATCAGATCCACGATGCGCTTTCCGCGCAGATCATCGCGGGCACGCTGCGTCCCGGCGACCCGTTGGGAGAGACGACCCTTGCCGCGCGGTTCGGCTTGTCCCGGACCCCGGTGCGCGAGGCGTTGCAGCGGCTGGCCGCCGAAGGGCTGGTTGAACGCGGCCCCCGCCGGGCGTTCCTGGTGCGCCGCATGGGCAGCGACGCCCTGCGCCACCTGTTCGAGGCCCTGGCGGAACTGGAGGCACTGTGCGCCAGCCTGTCCGCGCTGCGGATGACCCCGACCGACCATGCGCTGCTGGCGGGCATCCTGGACCGCGACGACCTGCCCGGCGCGGATTACGCCCAGGCCAACATGCGCTTTCACGAGGCCTTGCGCCAAGGCGCGGGAAACGCCGTGCTGGCCGACCTGCTGGCCGACCTGAACCGGCGCAGCCTGCCGTGGCGCAACGCGCAGTTCCAGGTCCGCGCGGCGCGCATCGAAACCTCGCGGGCGGAACATCGCGCGATCCTGGGGGCGATCACGGCGCGCGACGCGGATCGCGCGGCTGACCTGATGCGGGCGCATATGGGCACCTCGCTTGGCGTCATCCTGGAGATGATCGCGGGGCGGGACTGACCGCTATTCCGCGGGCTGAGGATCGGTCGCGGGCACGTCCCGGCGCCCGATCCGTTCGATCAGCACATAGATCACCGGCGTCAGCAGCAGCGTCAGCACGAAGGCCAGCGACAGCCCGCCCACGATGACCGCACCGATGGCGCGGCGGCTTTCCGCCCCCGCCCCCGTCGCGGTCGCCAGGGGCACGGCTCCCAGGATCGTGGCGATGGTCGTCATCAGCACGGGCCGCAGGCGCGTCACCGCCCCCTCGCGCGCGGCGGTGACCAGATCGCGGCCCTCCTCGCGCAGCTGGTTGGCGAACTCGACGATCAGGATGCCGTTCTTGGCCATGATCCCGATCAGCAGGATCATCCCCACCTGTGAAAAGATGTTCACCGACGCCCCCGTCAGCAGCAGCGTCGCCACCGCCCCCGCAAGGCCCAGGGGCACCGTAAGCATGATCGTCAGCGGCGTGCGAAAGCTCTCGAACTGTGCCGCCAGCACCAGGAACACGATCAGCAGCGCCATTCCGAAGACCGTCGCGACGCCGCCCTGGTTTTCCTGGTAGTCCGCCGCCTGACCGCGCCAGACCAGCAGAGCGCCCGCCGGCAGCTCGGCCGCGGCCTGTTCGACAAGGGTGATGGCGCGGGCCAGGTCGGTCCCCTCGACCAGATCGGCCTCGGTGTTGACCGAAATCAGGCGGTCGTTCCGCGCGATCGACGGGACCGTGGCCCCGGTCGTGACGTCGGCAAAGGCCGACAGCGGGATCAGGTCGCCGCGCGTGTTGCGGATCAGCACGGACAGCATGTCCTGAACGCTGTCGCGGTCTTCGGGGGCCGCCTGCAGGATGACCGGGTACTGGCGGCCGTCGCTGGTGTATTCACCGACGGTGCGGGACGCGAACAGCACCTGCAGCGTCTGGGCCACGGTTTCGCTGTCCAGACCAAGGTCCTGGGCGCGGGTGCGGTCGATGTCGAGCGACGCGCCCGGCTGGTTGGCCGCGTAATCGACCTCGATCCCGGACAGGCCCGGCGCATCGGCCAGTCGGGCGGCCACGTCCTCGGCCCAAGCGGCGGCGCGGTCCAGGTCCGGCCCGCCGATGGACCAGCTGATGCTTCCGCTGCCGCCGCCAAGGCCCAGGCCACCCGACGGGCGGATCGAGGTCGACACCTCGGTCATCGCGGACAGTTGCGGGCGCAGGTCGGCCATGACCTCCTCCACGCTGACATCGCGGCCGTCCCACGGCGACAGGTTGACGAACAGCAGCGCCCGGCGCGCATTCGCGCCAAGCCCGACGATGGCGGTGACGTTTTCCACGATGCCCTGATCGCGCAGCGGCTGGATCATCGCCTCGACCTTCCGGGTCGCCGCGTCGGTATATTCCAGGTTCGACCCCTGGGGCGCGTTCAGAATGATGCGGAAGCTGCCGCGATCCTCGTCCGGGGTCAGCTGGCGCGGCAGCGCCTGATAGACGGACACCGCCCCCGCGACCAGGAAGGCCGTGCCCGCCAGAATTACCACGGGCCGCGCGATCAGCACCCGCAGGATGCGGTCATAGCCGCGTTCCAGCCAGACGATGGCCCGGTTCATTGTGCGGGTCAGCAGGTTCGGACGATCCTCTCGCGGCATCACCCGCGCGGCCAGCACCGGTGACAGGGTCAGCGCGACAAGGCCCGACACGGCCACCGCAATGGCCAGCACGATGCCGAATTCCGCGAACAGCTGGCCCAGTTCCCCGTCCATGAAACTGACCGGGACAAAGACCGCGATCAGCACGGCGGTGGTGGCGATGACGGCAAAGCTGACCTGCCCCGCGCCCTGCCGCGCGGCCTCTGCCCGCGACTTGCCCATGGCGCGGTGGCGCTGAATGTTCTCAAGCACGACGATGGCGTCGTCGACGACCAGGCCGATCGCCAGGATCAACGCAAACAGCGTCAGGATGTTGATCGTGAACCCCAGGGCCAGCATCCCCAATGCGGCGCCCAAGGCCGATACCGGGATGGTCACGATGGGCACCAGCGACAGCCGCAGCGACCCCAGGAACAGGAAGATCACCGCCGTGACCAGGGCCACCGCTTCGAGGAACACCTTGAGGACCTGTTCGATCGAGCTTTCGATGAACACCGCCTCGTCCGTGGTGATGGTCAGCGCCATGCCGTCGGGCAGGGTGTCGCGGATGCGGTCCAGTTCCGCACGGACGGCGGTCGAGATGGCGACGGTGTTCGACTGCGCCTGCGGCTGGACGCCCAGGCCCAGGGCCACGGTGCCGTTGGCGCGATAGATGGTCGTGGTGTCCTCGGCCCCCTCCTCGATCCGCGCGACGTCGCCAAGGCGCAGGGGGCGCCCGCCCTCGTCGCGCAGCACGACCTGGCGGAACACGTCGGCCGAGGTAAAGCGCGTCTGCGCCAGCACCTGCAGCTGGCGGGCGCTCGTCTCGATCTGGCCCGCGGGCAGTTCGACGTTGTTGGCCTGCAGCGCGCCGATGATGTCGCTGGTGGTGATGCCATAGGCGGCCATGCGCGACTGATCCAGCCAGATGCGCATCGACGGCGCGCGCTCGCCAAAGATCTGCGCATTGGCCACGCCGGGCAGGCGCGCCAGGCGATCGGTGATGAAGCGGCTGGCGTAATCGGACAGTTCCAGCGGCGTCATCGACGGGCTGGACAGGGCCAGCCGGATCACCGGGTCGCCCTCGTCGTCGTTCTTTTCCACGCGGGGCGTGTCCGCCCCGTCGGGTAGGTCGTTCAGCACCCGTTCGACGGCGGCGCGCACGTCGTTGGCGGCGCTGTCGATGTCGCGTCCCGGATCGAATGTCAGCACGCTGCGCATCCGTCCCCGGTCCGAGCTGGTGCGCATGGCGGTCACGCCGCTGACCCCGGCCAGCGCGCCCTCGATCACCGTGGCCAGCTGGTTGTCGACCACATCGGGCGCGGCGCCGGTATAGTTCACGCGGACGCTGACCTCGGCCGCCTCGACCGAGGGCAGCTCGCGGACCGGCAGGCGGGTGATGGCCACCGCCCCGATCAGCACGATCAGCAGGTTGATGACGGTTGCGAAGACCGGGCGGCGCAGGGCGAAATCAGGGACGCTCATCCGTCGGCTCCGACCAGGGGTTCGGCGGCGGCAGTCCGGTCAGGGCGCGGCGTGGCGGTGACGACGGTGCCGGCGTCGACGCGGTGCAGGTTCGACACGATGATCTGGGTGCCCAGGTCCAGACCCGCCAGGACCTCGACCAGTCCGTCGGACTGCTGGCCCACCTGGATGTCGGCCCAGGCCGCCTCGTTCCCCTGCACGATCAGTACGCGCTGGACATCGCCCTCGACGCTCAGCGCGGATTCGGGGACCGCGGGGCGTTCGCGCTGATCCAGGACCAGCTCGACCTGCAGGAACATCCCGCCGGTCAGGGCGCGGTCGGGGTTCGGCATCTGCGCGCGCAGCGCGATCGACCGCGTGGCGGCATCGACCCGCGTGTCGATCAGGCTGATCGTCGCGTCGAAGACCCGGTCGGGCCAAGCCGAGGACCGCAGCTGGACCCCCTGCCCGACCGCCAGGCGCGGCAACAGCGTCTCGGGCACGCCGAAATCCACCTCGATCACCTCCAGGTCGTCCAGCGTGGCGATGGGGGTGCCGCTGTCCAGCATCTGCCCCTCGACCAGGTCCGTCAGGCCGATGACGCCGGAAAACGGGGCGCGCAGCAGACGGTCCTCCAGCAGGACCTGGGCGCGGTCGCGTTCGGCCCGGGCGCGCAGCTGGGCCGCGCGGGCGGTCTGAAAGGCGGCGTCCGACGACGATCCGCTGGCATTCAGCTGTTCCTGGCGGGCAAAGGCGGCGTCGGCCTCGGCCAGGGTCGCCTCGGCGGCGGCCAGATCGGCCTGTTCGGCACGGTCGTCCAGTTCCAGCAGGACATCGCCGCGTTCGACCTGTGCGCCGGGGCGAAAGGCGATGCGGGTGATGCGGCCGCTCGCCTCGGGCATCAGCTCGACCGCGCTGCGGGCACGTGCGGTGCCGACGGCGCGGACGCTGTCGACGAACCGCGCGGTCTGGACGGCCACGGTCTCGACCGGCACCGCCTCTCCGGCGCCGTCGGACGGGCGGCGGGCCTGTTCGGGTTCGCTCAGAAGACGGTCCGACAGCGTCATGCCCCCGGCGGCCGCGGCGATGATCACGATGGCGCCGATGGTTGCCTTGACGAAGCGCATGGTCTGTATTCTCCCGTGACGGGCCTGGGGTCGGTCGGCCTCCTGCCGCCCTTGTCGCCGGGCGGTGCTGCGCGCAGATTGCCCCTTGGTGCGCATCGTGCAACTGATAATCCCGTGTAGGGGGCACGATACGCCCCCGTTGCCTCCGCAGGGGGCATGCGGCCCGCCCCCTGAAAGGATCCCCGATGGGTACCACCGACGACCTGACCCTGGCTATCGACGCCGCCCATGCAGCCGGTGCGCTGCTGCAGGCGCATTGGAACGACCGCGACCTGCTGACCATCGACGCCAAGCGTCAGGGCGACTTCGTGTCGCAGGCCGACCACCAGTCCGAGGCACTGCTGCGCGACCGCCTGCTGGGCGCCAACCCCGACGACGGCTGGCTGGGCGAGGAGACCGACGCCCGTCCCGGCCGGCGCCGTTGGATCGTGGACCCCCTGGACGGCACGACGAACTTTCTGCGCGGGATCGCGCATTGGGCGGTGTCCATCGCGCTGGAACAGGACGGGCAACTGGTGCTGGGCGTGGTCCACGACCCGCTGAAGGCAGAAACGTTCAGCGCCATGACAGGGTCGGGGCTGCAGCTGAACGGGCGCCGCCTGGACCCTGCCGCGCCGCCGGGCTTTGACGTGGCGCTGTTTGGGACGGGCCTGCCGTTCGGCAACATGCCTTACATCGACGATCACGCGGCCGACCTGGCGCGGGTGCTGCCGGGCACGGCGGGGGTGCGCCGGATGGGTGCCGCGGCGCTGGATCTGGCCTATGTGGCGGCCGGGCGGCTGGACGGGTTCTGGGAACGCCGCTTGCGTCCCTGGGACATCAGCGCCGGCCTGGTTCTGGTCCGCGAGGCGGGGATGCAGGTCGAAGGCTGGACCCCCGACGAACGCCCCGAGGAGACGGGGACCGTCATCACCGCCCCGGCGCCGATCTTCGACCGGCTGGCCGCGACGCTGCGTGCGGACCGCTAGGCCAGCCGCGCGTAAAGATCGCCCGACCCGCCCTGCGGGTCGAGGCCCTTCAGCCAGGCGCGCACGGCATCCGCGTCGCGCCAGTCGTCCCACAGGAATCCGCCCGCCTCGCCGGTCACCGGATTGAAGCGGTAAAGGCTTAGATCCTGCAGCCGGTCGATCACCGCCAGCGTCCGGTCGCGGAACGCAGGAAGGTATTCGACCGACAGCATCGGCAGCGGCTGGCCCAGCCCGGACAGCACGTCCAGCTCGAACCCCTCGACGTCGATCTTGACGAAATCGGGCAGGCCATGCGCCGCGATCAGCGCGTCCATGGTGGTCATCCGCACCTCCTGGCTGCGGTCCCACCGGACATGCTCGAAGCCGGGGGCAGCGGCCGCCTCGGCCGCAAAGCTGGTGCTCAGCGACGATACCGTCGGATGCAGCGACGACACCGCCATGCGGGCCACCGTCTCCGTCGGGCCCACGGCCTGCTGCACCAGCACGATGTCGCGCGGCAGGCTGCGGCGAAGAAAGCCCGCGAACGGCTCCTGCGGTTCGCAGGCCACGACCCTCGCCCCGGCGGCCCGCATGGCGCGCGCCCGGCTGCCCACATGCGCGCCGATGTCGAAGGCCAGGTCGCCCGGTTGCAGCAGCCCGCCATAGAACGCCCGCAGCTGCCTGCGCCGCAGCGGGTTGTAATAGATGGCAAGCGACCGGATCAGCCCCAGATAGGCACGCAGTTGCATCGGGTATCCTCAGGTTTGAACGGTCGCAGCCTAGGGCCATCGGCGGCCCGCGTCCAGAAAACCGGGGCGTGCCGAAACGCCGCGCGAAACTTTGCGACATTCTGCCACAACGCCGCAACCTTTGCGGAACTGCTACGTGTTTCAAGACGTTGCGACTTGCGTGACACCTCAATTTGCAGGGACGAAGGTTGACCAATGCACGTATTTCCCCCGACCACCCCCGCTGCGCTTTCGGTCACCGCGACCGGTGATCCGCTGGCGCTGCGCACGGCCGAACGGGTTGCGCGCATGGTCTCCGATCTCAGGCTTGGCCTGCCCGTCGTGCTGCTGGGCGAGCCCGCTGCGGCGCTGATCCTGCCGGTCGAGACGCTGTCGCCGGAACGGTTCGCGGCCCTTGGTTCCGGGGGTGAACTGGTGCTGACGGCCCGTCGCGCGGACGCCCTGCGCCATCGTCCCCACGAGGGTGAGGTCGCCCTGATCCCGGTTCCCGCCGGCGCACGTCTGGACTGGATCCAGGCCTTGGCCGATCCGTCGCGCCAGATGCCCGCATCGGCCGCCGTGCCCCAGGCACCGCAGCACGCCCCCGCCCCGATGCACCGCGCCGCCATCCGTCTGGTCAAGGCGGCCGAACTGCTGCCCGCCGTTCTGGTCGTGACCGGCCCCGATGTCGTCGAGACCGCCCTGCGCAACGATCTGGGCATCCTGGCCGCCGATGATGTCCTGAATCAGATCCTGCTGCCCCGCGATCCCCGCCCCGTGTCGAACGCCCGCGTGCCGATGCTGGCGGCACGAAACGGACGGCTGCACGTGTTCCGCGCGCCCGACGGCGGCCCCGAGCATTACGCGGTCGAGGTCGGCACACCCGATCGCAGCCAGCCCGTGCTGGTCCGCCTGCATTCCGCCTGCTTCACCGGCGACGTGCTGGGCAGCCTGAAATGCGATTGCGGCCCTCAACTGCAGGCCGCCCTGCGCGCGATGGAGGCAAACGGGACCGGCGTCCTGCTGTATCTGAACCAGGAAGGTCGTGGCATCGGCCTTGCCAACAAGATGCGCGCCTACAGCCTGCAGGATCAGGGACTGGATACGGTCGAGGCCAATCACCGCCTTGGGTTCGAGGATGACGAACGCGATTTCCGCACGGGCGCGGCATTGCTGCGCCAGATGGGGATCGCTCGCGTGCGCCTGATGACCAACAATCCTGCCAAGATTGCCCGTCTGGACAGCGAGGGCATCGAGGTCGTGGACCGCGTCGCGCTCAAGGTCGGCCGCGGCCCCGAGAACACCCGCTATCTGGACACCAAGGCACGCAAGTCGGGACATCTGCTGGCATGACGGCCCGCGCACTCTGGTGCACCACACCGGGCGAGGCGCAGTTGCGTCCCGCACAGGTCGGCGACGGCGTCCATGTCCGCAGCCTGTTTTCCGGCATCAGCCGGGGCACGGAACGGTTGGTCCTGTCGGGAAAGGTGCCGTCCAGCGAACATGACCGCATGCGCGCGCCGTTCCAGGAAGGCCACTTTCCGTTTCCGGTCAAGTACGGCTATGCCAATGTCGGTCAGGCAACCGACGGGGCGCTTGCCGGTCGCATGGTCTTTTCGCTGTTCCCCCACCAGACCGAATTTCGTTTGCCGGAGGATGCGCTGATCCCGCTGCCCGACGAGCTGCCGCCGGAACGCGCGATTATGGCCGCGAACATGGAGACAGCGCTGAACATCCTGTGGGACAGCGGCGCGGGCGCGGGTGACCGCATCGCCGTGGTCGGTGGTGGGCTGGTGGGACTGCTGACGGCCTCTCTGGCGGCGCGACTGCCGGGGGCAGAGGTCACAGTGATCGACACCCTGCCCGAACGC
The DNA here is from genome assembly GCF_028621715.1 of Paracoccus marcusii. Taxonomy (NCBI): domain Bacteria; kingdom Pseudomonadati; phylum Pseudomonadota; class Alphaproteobacteria; order Rhodobacterales; family Paracoccaceae; genus Paracoccus; species Paracoccus marcusii. Next base: position 3,064,412 of record NZ_CP117466.1, read on the forward strand.
GCCACCACCGCGCGCGACTTGGGCTGCGCCTTTGCAAACCCCGGTGATGCCCCCGGTGATCAGGACGTGGTGATCCATACCAGCGCATCCCAAGCCGGGCTGGTGCTGGCGCTGTCCTTGGCCGGGCCGCAGGCCACCATCGCCGAAGCCAGCTGGCACGGCGCCGAACAGGTGGCCCTGCCCTTGGGCGGCGCGTTCCACAGCCGCCGCCTGCGCATCGTCAGCACGCAGGTGGGCGGGATCCCGCCCGACCGTGCGCCGCGCTGGACCTATCGACGCCGCCTGACCAAGGCGCTGGACCTGCTTCGAGACGCGAGGCTGGACGCCCTGATTTCGGGGCAAACGGCCTTTGCCGACCTGCCCGACGCCTATCCCGGCATCCTGGCGGACCCCGCCACGCTGTGCCACCGCATCATCTATTGACCCTGGAGACACCATGTTCGCCGTCGAAGTCCGAGACCACATCATGATCGCCCATTCCTTTCCCTCGCCGACCTTCGGTCCGGCACAAGGGGTGCATGGCGCGACCTTCACTGTAGACTGCGCCTTCTTCGCCGCCGAGATGGATGACGAAAGCCTAGTCGTCGACATCGGCCTTGCAACCGAAGCCCTGGCCGAGACGCTGGCTCCGCTGCGCTACAAGAACCTGGATGAAATTCCTGAATTCAAAGGGAAAATGACCACCACAGAATTCCTGTGCAAGCACATTTTCGACCAGATGGCTGGTACCGTGCGGGCCGGCGGGCTGAAGGATGGCGGCCGCGTCAAGAAGCTACGCGTCCTGCTGCACGAAAGCCACATGGCCCGCGCCTGGTACGAAGGGGATATCTGAGCATGGGGTTCTCGGCGGAATGGCTGGGCCTGCGCGAACCCGCCGACATGGCCGCCCGCGACGCGACCCTGATGGCGCAGGCTGCGGTTTTGTCCGGGCCGAACCCGGTCGTGCTGGACCTGGGCTGTGGCACCGGATCGACCCTGCGCACGCTTGGCCCGCATCTGCCCGACAATGCCCGCTGGCACCTGGTCGACAATGATCCAGCCCTGCTGGAGCGCGCGGCGACCGAGGCGCCGGGCCGCGCCACCGTCCACCAGCTGGACCTGCGCGACCTGGAGGGGCTGCCGCTGGACGGCGTGACGCTGGTCACGGCATCGGCCCTGCTGGACCTGATGCCCGCCGACTGGATCGCCGCGCTGGCCACGCGACTGGCTGATGCCGGCGTGCCGTTCTATGCGGCGCTGTCCTATGACGGCATCATGACGTGGGACCCGGCGCTGCCGCGCGATGCGGATGTCACGCGGGCGTTCAACGACCATCAGCGCGGCGACAAGGGACTTGGCCCCGCGCTTGGGCCCGATGCGGCCGTGACCGCCACGCAGATCTTCCGTGACGCGGGCTTCGACGTCCACACCGGCCAAAGCCCGTGGCGGATCGGCCCCGATCAGGCCCCTCTGCACCGCGCGCTGGTCCAGGGCATCGCCGAGGCCGCATCCGAGACCGGCCTGTCCGTCGCCACCGATTGGGGCCGCAGCCGGATCGCCATGGCAGGCGACAGCCGTTGCCTGATCGGGCATCATGACATGCTGGCCCTGCCCCCCGGCACGGCCTGACACCCAGAGGAGGACCGCCCATGCATGCCGTCGACGTCACCCCTCGGGTCTGGGACCGGCTTCTGTCGGTCCGCACCGGTCAGGCCTGCGCCTGCTGCGGTCGGTTCAGCGCCGGCGAACGCGCGGCGCTTGACCTCTATGCGCCGGTCGCACGACGCGATCTTGGTCCGGTCACGATCGCGCAGATCGGACAGTCGCTGGACGGGCGGGTCGCGACGGCCACCGGCGATGCGCGTGACGTGTCCGGCCCCGAAGGCCTAGCCCATCTGCACCGCCTGCGCGCGCTGGTCGACGGGGTGGTGATCGGGGTCAAGACCGCGCTGCACGATCAGCCGCGCCTGACTGTGCGGCTGTGCAGCGGCCACAACCCTGCGCGCATCGTCATCGACCCGCGCGGGCGGCTGCCCGACGATGCGCTGGTGCTGATGGCGGATGGTGCGCGGCGGATCATCGTCACTGGCGTAAACCGCCCCCGCGCCCCGGGGATCGAGGTCTTGCGCCTGCCCGCCCCAGACGGACGTATGGACCCCATACAGGTGCTTGATGGCTTGCGGAACATGGGCCTTGGATCGCTGCTGATCGAGGGTGGCGGCATCACCATCACCGGTTTCTTGGAGGCTGGCCTGCTGGACCGGCTGCAGGTGTCGATTGCACCGCTGATCATCGGATCGGGGCCGCAGGGGCTGACCAGTCTGTCCCCGGTGGACAAGCTGAAAGACGCGCTTCGCCCGGACACGCGCGTCTTCGGCATGGGCAGCGACATCGTCTTCGATTGCGCCTTCGGCGATCAGGCGGCGCGGGCGATCCTGCCGCTGCATGCGCCGCAGCCGCTGGTCACCGCCGCCAGCTGAACGAACCCTCGCCCAGGGCCGGGGCGGCATCTTCTGCTACCGTCGGGCTGCGGGACAGGGTGATGGGCGTGCGCAACCCCGCGATGCCCTCGGGCGACACGACCATGCCCCGCGCCTGCGCCTGCGGGTCGGACAGCGCCTCGGACACGCGGTTTATCGGACCTGCGGGCACTCCGGCCGCGGTCAGCGCCGCGATCAGGTCGGCGCGGTCGCGCGATGTCATCGCCCGCGCCAGGGTCGCGCACAGCGCCTCGCGCCCCGCCACCCGCTGCGCATTCGTGGCAAGCGTCGGATCATCCGCCAGAGCGGACAGGTCCAGCGCCAGGCACAGCGACCGGAACTGACGGTCGTTCCCGCAGGCGACGATCAGATGGCCGTCCCGCGCCGGAAAGACCTGATAGGGCACGATGTTCGGATGGGCATTTCCCAGCCGCACGGGTTCGACCCCGCCCAGCAGATGGTTCGCCGCCTGATTGGCCAGCACCCCCAGCGCACAATCGAACAGCGCCAGATCGACCTGCTGCCCCCGCCCCGACCGCGCCCGCTCCGCCAGCGCCGCCTGGATGCCGATGACGCCATAGAGGCCGGTGAAGATGTCGATCCAGGCCACGCCGACCTTCTGCGGATCGCCTGCAGGATCGCCGGTCAGCTCCATGATGCCGCCCATGCCTTGGATCATGAAGTCGTATCCCGGCTGGCTGGCGCGCGGCCCGGTCTGCCCGAACCCCGTAACCGACGCATAAACCAAGCCCGGATTGCGCGCCGAGAGCATCGCGTAATCCAGCCCGAACCGCGCCAGGCCACCCGCCTTGAAATTCTCGACCACCACATCGGCGCCGTCGATCAGCGCACGCAGACGCTCCACATCGCCCGCATCGTTGAAGTCGCACGTGACGCTGGTCTTGCCGCGGTTCGTGGCGTGGAAATAGGCGGCGACCGTCTCCACCGTGCCGTCGGCGCGAAGGCGGTCGATGAAGGGCGGACCCCAACGGCGCGTGTCGTCGCCTTCGGGGGCCTCGACCTTGATGACCTCGGCGCCCAGATCGGCCAGGGTCTGGCCGATCCAGGGACCGGCCAGGATGCGCGCCAGCTCGACGACGCGCAGACCAGAGAGCGGGCCTTCAGGCAAAGGCCTGAAGCCCCGTCTGCGCGCGGCCCAGGATCAGGGCATGGACGTCATGCGTGCCCTCATAGGTGTTCACCGTCTCCAGGTTCTGGGCGTGGCGCATGACGTGATATTCGGCCTGGATGCCGTTGCCGCCATGCATGTCCCGCGACAGCCGCGCGATATCCAGCGCCTTGCCGCAATTGTTGCGCTTGATGATCGAGATCATCTCGGGCGCAAAGCGGCCCTGATCCATCAGGCGACCGACGCGCAAGGACGCCTGCAGGCCCAGGGCGATCTCGGTCTGCATGTCGGCCAGCTTCTTCTGGAACAGCTGCGTCGCGGCCAGGGGACGGTTGAACTGCTTGCGGTCCATGCCATAGCGATGCGCGCGGAACCAGCAATCCTCGGCCGCCCCCATCACGCCCCAGCTGATGCCGTAACGCGCGCGGTTCAGACAGCCGAAGGGACCGGACATGCCGCTGACATTGGGCAGCAGCGCGTCCTCGGACACCTCCACGTTCTCCATGACGATCTCGCCGGTGATGGATGCGCGCAAGCTCAGCTTGCCGCCGATCTTGGGCGCGCTGAGCCCCTTCATGCCCTTCTCCAGGACAAAGCCGCGGATCTTGCCGCCATGCGCCTCGGACTTGGCCCAGACCACGAAGACATCCGCGATCGGGCTGTTCGAGATCCACATCTTGGCCCCGTTCAGCACATAGCCGCCCTCGGTCTTGGTCGCGCGGGTCTTCATGCAGGCGGGGTCGGAGCCTGCATCCGGTTCGGTCAGGCCGAAGCAGCCGATCCAATCGCCCGATGCCAGCTTGGGCAGATATTTCATCCGCTGCTCCTCGGACCCATAGGCATGGATCGGGAACATCACCAGGCTCGACTGCACCGACATCATCGACCGGTAACCGCTGTCGATCCGCTCGACCTCGCGCGCGACCAGGCCGTAGGCGACGTAGCCCGCGCCGACCCCGCCATATTCCTCGGGGATGGTCACGCCCAGAAGGCCGCTGGCCCCCATCTCGCGAAAGATCTCGGGGTCGGTCTGTTCGTTCAGATAGGCGTCGGTGACGCGCGGAGCCAGCTTGTCGGCGGCGAAGGAGGCGGCGGTGTCGCGGATCATCCGTTCATCCTCCTCCAGCTGGTCGTCCAGCAGGAAGGGGTCCTCCCAGGCAAAAGCCGTGCCCTTATGATCGACGGTTGTCTTGTCCAGCATGGCGATGGGTCCTGCATGTGATGACTGTTGGACACAGGGTAACCCGGCAAGCGTCGCATGAAAAACGCTATTTCCTCATGCGTTCATGCATTCTATGAATGATCCCATGCGCCAACGCCGGTTCCTGCCCAGCCTGTCCCAACTAATCGCCTTCGAGGCGGTGATGCGCCACGGGTCCGTCACAGCCGCCGCGGACGAGCTGCACCTGACGCAAAGCACCGTCAGCCGGCTGGTCGCGTCACTGGAACGGCAGCTGGGCAAACCCCTGTTCACCCGCGACCGCAAGCGCCTGACCCCCACCCCCGAGGCCGTGACCTATGCCGCGTCCGTCACCCAGGGGCTGGACGTGATCCAGCGGGCCAGCATGGGGCTGATCGCCAATCCGGGCGGGGGGGTGCTGTCGCTGTCGGTGCTGCCGACCTTTGCCACGCGCTGGCTGGCGCCGCGGATCGGACAGTTCCTGTCGGACAATCCCGGCATCTCGATCAACCTGTCGACCAAGATCCAGCGTTTCAGCTTTGCCAGCGAAGCCTTTGACGCGGTGATCTTCTTCGGCCAACCCGATTGGCCCGACGCGCATCACCTGCGGCTGTTCGACGAACGCCTGACGGCCTGCGCCTCGCCGCAGATGCTGGCGCATCATCCGGTGGCGCATCCCTCGGACATGGCGGGCCTGCCCCTGCTGCAGCTGGAGACGCGGCCTTCGGGCTGGTCCGCATGGTTCGCGGCCCAGGGCGGCACGCCGCCGGCTGTGTCGGGCATGGTGATGGACCAGTTCTCGATGATGATCCAGGCGGCGATCGCGGGGCTTGGCGTGGCGCTGCTGCCCAGCTATCTGGCCCAGCCCGAGATCGACGAGGGCCGCCTGCAGCCGATCCTGCGCGCGGGCGTTCCCGGCGAGGGCGCCTATTGGTTGGCATGGCCCGACCGCCGTCAGGGTGACCCGGCCTTTGCCCGGTTTCGCACCTGGATCGCGGATCAGGTCACGGCGGGGTAAGCTCGACGATCGCCTCGACCTCGACCAGCGCATTGGCGGGCAGCGAGGCCACGTTGACCGCGGTGCGGGCATGGCGTCCCGCATCGCCCCACAGGTCGATGAACAGCTGCGACGCACCATTCACGACCGCCGGTCCATCGCCATAGCCCGGCGGCGCGGCGACGAACCCGCCCAGCCGGATCACCTGCGACACCCGTGACAACGAGCCAGCCACCGCGCGGATCGAGAACAGCAGGTTCAGCGCGCACATCCGCGCCGCCGCCTGCCCGTCCGCCATATCAAAGCCGGGACCGATGGGGCCGAAATACTGCGGCACCCCCTCCCATTCGCAGATCTGGCCCGACAGGAACAGCAGGTTGCCGCTGACCTTGCCGGGCAGAAACAGCGCCCGCGACGGGGCGGATGGCGGCAGCGCGTGGCCCAGGTCGGCCAGGCGCGTCTCTATGGGACAGGTCATGCGGCCTCCTGCGGTTGGCGGGACAGTTGGCAGGCCAGCGCGATCAGCGACAGGTCGGACCCGCGCGGCCCTATCAGCGACAGGCCGAACGGCGCACCGTCGACGGTTCCGGCGGGAAACACGACCTGCGGCAGCCGCGCCATGCCAGCCACGCACAGCAACCGCTGCGCATCGTGACGAAAGCCGTCGAACACCGCTTGGGGCGCGTCCAGGCGGAACGGCGCGTCATGCACGACCGGGGCCAGCAGGACGCCATTCGCGCCCAGCAGGGCGTCCATGTGCCGCGCGAACGCCTCGCGCGCGCCGCGACCCTGGGCGATCTGGTCGGGGGTCAGCGCGTCGGCCGCGTCGGCGCGCCTGTCGATGCCGCGCACCAGCGGCATGCGCGAGGCCCGGATGAAGGGCAGGATCGTTTCCTTGGCATCCGCCATGACCGCGGTCAGGAACGTCGCATAGGCCGCATCCACCCTGTCGGGATAGACACTCACCCCGCGCGCAGGCAGATGTCCGAACCCGTCCTGCCACACCGCGCTCGCCTCTGGCCCCAGCAGGGCCAGCATGTCGGTGGGCACCATCAGGTCCGGCGCGGTCACGGGGGCTGCATCCGCGACCAGCACGGCGGCGGCACGGGCCAGCACCGTCCCGTCGCGCGCGAACAGCCCGCAGGCGTCGAAGCTGGGCGCCAGCGCCATCGCGCCCGCCATCGGGATCAGGCCGTGGGTCGGCCGCCACCCCCATGTCCCGCAAAAGCTGGCCGGTGCGCGGACCGAGCCGCCGGTATCCGACCCGATGGCGATGTCGGCCAGCCCGCCCGCCACCGCGACCGCCGACCCCGACGACGACCCGCCGGGAATGCGATCCGGGGCGGCCGGGTTCACGGGCGTGCCGAAATGGGCATTCATGCCGTACATGGACCACGCCAGTTCGTCCGTGTGGACCTTGCCCACAAAGTGGGCTCCGGCGTCCAGCAGGCGCTGGACGCAGGGGGCGGTGTCCGCGTGGACCGGGCTTTCCGCCAGATACAGCGGACACCCCGCCCCGGTGCGGTATCCGGCGACATGATAGATGTCCTTGACCGCAAGGGTCAGGCCCGACAGCGGGCCCTGGTCCGCATGGGGAACCGGGACGGGCGGATAGGGCAGAAAGGCGTGCCAGGGGTCGGTCATGATCTACTCTGCGGCAAGGGTTTCGCCTGCGCGCAGGCAGGCCACGCGGCGGCGGGGGCCGGGCGTCAGGACGGGCGGCAACGCCTGTCGGCAGGCCGGCAGCGCCATCGGACAGCGGGGCGCAAAGGAACAGCTGTCCGGCCGCACCTCCAGCGACGGAGGGGCGCCGGGGATCGCGTCCAGCCGCGCGCCACGCGCCACGTCATGCAGGTTCGCGGCCAGCAGCCCCTGGGTATAGGGGTGGCGCGGGTTGCGGATGACGTCGCGCGTGGTGCCTTCCTCGACGATCTGGCCGGCATACATGACCGCGATACGTTCCGAGACCTCGACCGCCACGCCGATGTCGTGGGTGACGAAGATCACCCCCATGCCGAATTCGCGCTGCAGTTCGCGCAGCAGCAGCAGGATCTGGATCTGCACCGTCGCGTCCAGCGCGGTCGTCGGCTCGTCCGCCAGCAGCAGGCGCGGACGGCAGGCCAGCGCCAGCGCGATCATCACCCGCTGCCGCATGCCGCCCGACAGCTCGTGCGGATAATTGGCCAGCCGCCGTTTCGGCGACGGGATGCGCACGCGGTGCAGCATGTCCAGTGCCACGTCCATCGCGTTCTCCCGGGACAGGCCCTTGTGGCGCATCACCGTCTCGGCGATCTGCTGGCCCACGGTATAGACCGGGTCCAGCGCCAGGCCGGGGTCCTGGAACACCATCGACACGTCGCCCCCGCGATAGGACCGCAACGCCCGCCCCGACAGGGTCATGATGTCGGTCCCGTCAAAGCGGATGTCGCCCGACAGGTCGGTGCGTTTCTCGGGCAGCAGGCGCAGCAGGGTCTTCAGCGTGACGCTCTTGCCCGACCCGCTCTCGCCCAGCAGGGCCAAGGTTTCGCCCGGCATCAGGGTCAGGGACAGGTCGTTGATGGCATGGACCGTGCGCCCGCCCTTGAAACGAACGTCCAGATTGTCGATCTGCAACAGCGGCGTCATGCGGGCACCCCCTGTCCGGCGCGCGGATGGCCGGATGCCGGGTCGTGCAGGTGGCAGGCGACCCAATGCGGCGACCCGGCGACCATCGGCCCCAGGGCGGGGTGACGGGTCTTGCAGATGTCGGCCGCAAAGGCGCAGCGGGTGTGGAACCGGCAGCCCGGCGGCGGGTCGATGGGGTTCGGCGGATCGCCGGTCAGCGGCGGCTTCTGCGTGCGGTTGTCCGGGTCCATCGACGGCATCGCGGAAAACAGCGACCGGGTATAGGGATGCGCCTGTTCGGCCCAGATCATGTCGACCGGGGCCAGTTCCACGACCTCGCCCAGATACATGACCAGGATGCGGTCCGAGATGTAGCGCACCACGTTCAGGTCATGGCTGATGAAGATATAGGTCAGCCCGAATTCCGCGCGCAGGTCGGACAGCAGGTTCAGCACCTGCGCCTCGACCGATTTGTCCAGCGCGCTGACGGCCTCGTCCAGGACCACGACCTTGGGCGACATGACCAGGGCGCGGGCGATGTTGATGCGCTGGCGCTGCCCGCCCGACAGTTCGTGCGGATAGCGGCCCGCAAAGCGGTCGGGATCCAGCCCGACCCGCGCCATCAGGCGGCGCGCCCGGCCCGCCGGATCGTCCAGGCCCTGCACGCGCGCGCCGAACGCGATGCTGTCCAGGATGGTCATGCGCGGGTTCAGCGAGGCATAGCTGTCCTGGAACACCATCTGGATGTCGCGGCGCAGCGCGCGCAGGCTGATGTCGCGGCCAAGGGACTTGCCGCCCAGGTCGATGTCGCCCTCGTCGCGGTCCACCAGGCCGATCAGCAGTTTCGCCGTGGTGGACTTTCCGCAGCCGGATTCGCCGACGATGCCCAGGGTTTCCCCCGCGCGGACGTCGAAGCTGACGCCGTCCACGGCCTGGACCATGGCCTGGGTGCGGCCAAGGATGCCGCCCTTGATGGGAAAATGCTTCTTCAAGTCGCGGACGCTCAGCAGTGGTTTGTCAGTCGCGGACATTCATCGCACTCCTCAGACCGTCGCTGAGCAGATTGAGGCACAGCGAGGTGGCAAAGATCATCACCCCCGGCAACGCAGCCAGCCACGGGTTCACATAGATGGCCGACCGCAGCGTGTTCAGCATCAGCCCCCATTCCGGTTCGGGCGGGCGCACGCCGATGCCCAGAAACGACAGCCCCGCCGCCAGGATCATGCAGACGGACGTCAACGAGGTCGCATAGACGAAGATCGGCGAGAGCACGTTGCCGATCACATGCACCCGGACCACCGTCAGCGCATTCGCCCCCGACGCCCGCGCCGCGTCGATGTAATCGAGGCTGCGCACGCCCGATGTCACCGCCTCGGCCACCCGCGTCACCGGCGGGATGAACACGATGGTCAGCGACACCAGGCTGTTCAGCACCCCCGCCCCCAAGGCGCCCGAGATGGCGATGGCCAGCAGGACCGACGGAAAGGCAAAGAACACGTCCACGACCCGCATGATGATCGTGTTGGTGATGCCGCCGACATAGCCCGCGATGATCCCCAACGTGCCGCCGATGAAGAAGGCCAGCACCACCGGCATCAGCCCGATGAACAGCGTCAGCCGCCCGCCATGGATCAGCCGGGACAGCATGTCGCGGCCCTGCTCGTCCGTGCCCAGCAGGTGGCCGGGCGTGCCGGGGGCGGCCAGGCGGTTGATCATGCTGCCCTGATAGGGGTCGGCCAGGCCCAGCCAGGGCGCGAAGACCGCCGACAGGACCAGCAGCGCCAGCACGGCCGCGCAGATCATCGACACCGGGTCGTGCCGCAGCCGCGCCAGCACGCCCGACCAGTAGCCGCGCTGCGCGGGCGGGACGGCGGGGATGGTTGTGGTCACCTGAACCATGCGCTCAGCTCCTTTTCACGCGGGGGTCGATGGCGGCCTGGGCCACATCGACGATCAGGTTCATGCCGACGAAGAACATGGCCAGCACCAGGATCGTCCCCTGGAGCAGCGGCAGGTCGCGCTGAAAGATCGCGTTGGACAGCAGGAACCCCGATCCGGGCCAGTTGAACACCGTCTCGATCAGGATCGACCCGCCCAGCAGGTATCCCAGCTGCAACCCCATCACCGACAGCGCAGTGGCGGCGGCGTTGCGGGCCACGTGGCGCAGCACGTCACCGCGGCTGAGACCCTTGGCGTAAAGCGCCGTCACGAAATCCATGGACAGGATGTCGCCCGCCAGCGCCCGGACGGTGCGTGCGACGATGCCGATGGGCACCACCGCCAGCGTCACCGCAGGCAGGACCAGGTGGCGCATATGCGCCCAGTCCCATTGCCAGTCCTGCGACCCGCCCGGCCCCGCGCCCATCGACGGCAGCCAGCCCAGATTGACCGAAAAGATGATGACCAGCACGATGCCCAGCCAATAGTTCGGCACCGACACCCCGGTGATCGAAAGCGCCGTCACCGCCCGGTCAAGCGCCGTGTCGCGGAAATAGCCCGCCAGGAACCCCAGGAAGATGCCGATCGGAAAGGCGATCACCGCCGCCGCCGCCGCCAGCAGCAGCGAATTGCCGACCGCGCCGAAGACTTCGGCCGCGACGGGGCGGCCCGACGCGATTGAGCGGCCCATCTCTCCCTGCAGCAGGTTGCCGACCCAGATCAGGTATTGCACCGGCACCGGCTTGTCCAAGCCGTATGCCGCGCGCATCGCGGCCTGCTGTTCGGCGGTGGCATCGACCGGCATGATGGCCGTCAGCGGGTCGCCCGGCGCGATCTGTACCAGCGCAAAGCAGACGACCGACACCCCGAAGGCCACCGGCAGCACCAGGATCAGGCGTCGAAGGAAATAGCTGAGCACGTCATGTGTCCCTGGCTGGGCCGCACCCGCAACGGGCGCGGCCGGTTGCGGGTCACTCGGCCATCGTTATGGACGAGAAGTTCAGGTACCAGTTCTGCGGTTGCACGAAGCCCTGTACCTTGGGCGACATGGCGCGGGGCGCCACGTCATGCGTGACCATCAGGAACAGCGCATCATCGACGAACTTCTCATGCGTGCGGCGCAGGACCGCGTCCTGTTCGGCGGGGTCGAAGGTCGTCTTGATCTCCTCGAACAGGCCCTGCATGTCCTCGTCGCAGTAATGGCCCCAGTTGGTGCCGTTAGGTGCCATCAGGTCGCAATCCAGGTGCCGGATGAAGCCGGTGAACGGGTCCTGGATGAAGTAGGTGAAGTTGATCGACTGCGATCCCTCGACCGACGGATCGGCGGCGCCTGCGCGCCACAGGTTGATCATCTGGTTCCACTCGACGACCATGAACTCGACGTCGATCCAGGCTTGGGCCAGCGACTGCTGGATGTATTCGTTCATCGGCAGCGGCAGCATCTGGCCCGACCCGGAGGGAGAGATCAGCGCCTTGACCTTCAGCCGGTTGTCGGGGCCGAACCCGGCCTCGGTCATCAAGGCCTGCGCGGCCTCCAGGTCATAGGTGACGTCGAAATCCGGCTCTCCGAACCATTGCGATTCGGGCGGCACGAACCCCTTGGCCGGGATCATCAGCCCGCCCAGCAGCGCGCCCATCGCCTCGCGGTCGATGGCCAGGTTCGCGGCCTTGCGCACGCGGATGTCGTTCCAGGGCGACCCCTCGACCCGGCTCAGGTGCCAGGTCCAGTTATGCGGCAGCGCATTCTGGGTGATGGCAAAGCCGTTGCCCTGCATCGCGGGGATGGTGTCGGGGGCCGGCGCCTCGATCCAGTCGACCTGCCCCGACATCAGCGCGGCCGAGCGTGCATTCGATTCCGGCAACGGGATCAGCACCAGCCGGTCCAGCTTGGGAATGCGCGTCTCGTCCCAGTAATCGGCAAAGGGCACCAGCTCGGCCCGTTCGCGCGGGACAAAGGATTCCATCATCCACGGCCCCGTCCCCGACGGCTTGGCCGCGACCTGCTCCCAGTCCTTGCCCAGAGCCTCCCAGTTGGCCTTGGACGACATCATCACCCAGGCCAGCTGATAGGGCAGCGTGGCGTCCGGCTCATGCGTGATGATCTCGACCGTCAGATCGTCCACGGCGCGATAGCTGGCGATGGCGGGAATGCGCGACTTGCCCTGCGCCGATTGGCGCGGATCATACTGTTCGGCGCTTTCGTCCAGCAGCTTGTCCAGGTTCCAGACCACGTTCTCGGCGTTGAACGGGCTGCCGTCGTGGAAGGTCACCCCCTCGCGCAGCGTGAAGGTCCAGCGGGTGCGGTCGGCCTCGTCGGCCTCCCATGCGGTGGCCAGGCCCGGCACCAGGCCGGACGGCCCGTCGCCCTGCGTCAGATCCCAGTTGATCAGCGCGTCATAGACCGTATAGCCGATAAAGCGCAGCCCCTCGCCGCCCTGATCGGGCTGGCCGGTGGTCAGCGGGATGTCGGCGGCGGTCATGCCGATGCGCAGCGTGCCTTGGGCCATGGCCGCAGGTCCGGCCAGCACCGCCACCGAAAGCGCCAATGCGGCGATGCCTTTTCTCAGATCAAGCACGGTCGTTCTCCCTGTTGGCCGGGGTCGTTGCTGCCCCGAATTGGGATCACCTTGGACCGCCGCTGCAGGGCTGCGCAGCGGCGGGCGGGCATCGCGCGGGGGTCGGTTCGCAAAAAACCTGCGTGCTGCACGCCGGGCGGTCAGATTGCTGACAATTCCTGCACGCAATGTTTTCGCCATCGCGGCCGGTCTTTCGGGATGGACAGCGCATCGATAAGCGGGCCACAGGCGCGGGATGATCCTGCTGGCCAATCCCAATGCGAACCCGGTCACGACCGCGGCGATGTGCGCGATCGCGGCGCCGTGGCTGGCGGACCTTCAGGGGTGGACGGCGCCCACAGGGCCGCAGGTGATCGTCACCCCGGACCAGTTGGACCGTGCGGCCGACGGCATCGCGGCGCTGCACCCGCCCGCGGCGTGTCGCGGCGTGATCGTCGCCGCCTTCGGCGATCCGGGCGCGGATCGGCTGGCAGCCCGCCTTGCGGTGCCGGTGATCGGCATCGGGGCCGCAGCCGCGCGGGCGGCGGCGCAGGGGGGGCGCGCCTTTGCGGTCGCGACCACCACCCCTGCCCTGCGGGACCGGATCGACGCGCTGATGCGGGGGCAGCCCGGCCGCTATCTGGGGTGTCACCTGACCGACAGCCCAGATGTGATGGGCGATCCCGACGCGCTGGATCACGCCCTGCTGGAGGCGGTGATGCGGGCCGCGGCAGCCGGTGCCGAGGCGGTGATCATCGGCGGCGGCCCATTGGCGCAGGCGGCGGTCCGGCTGGCGCCCCTGTCCCCCGTACCGCTGATCCAGCCCGTCCCCGAGGCCGCGCGCGCGATGGCGCAGCTGCTGGCCCGCTGAGGTTACAGGTCCTCGATCCGGACATGGGCGCGGGTGCCGCCCAGGGACTGGAACGCCCGCTGGCGGCAGGTCAGGACCAGCACCTGCTGATCGGTGGCGACGCGGTGCAGCGCGGTGAACATCGCCTCGATCCGGTCGTCATCGGTGTGGACCAGCGCATCGTCCAGGATCACCGGGACCGGCCGCCCGGCCTGCGCGAACAGGCGCGCAAAGGCCAGCCGCGTCAGGATCGCCACCTGTTCGCGCGTGCCGCCCGACAGGATGTCCAGCGGTTCGGCCTGTCCGTCACGGGTCAGCGCATGCGGCAGCAGGGTCTGGTCGTCGATCTGCAGCGCCGCGCCGGGATGAAGGATCGACAACAGCGGCTGCAGCTCGCGCACCACCGGCTTGAAATAGGCATCGCGCTGGCGCGTGCGCGCCTGCTCCAGCGTGTCGCGCAGGCGCGTCAGGGCGGCCATCTCGGCGGCATAGCGGTCAGCGCGGGCGTGGGCCTCGGCGCACTGCCCGGACAGTTCGTCCAGCGTTTCCTCGATCCCCTCCTCGGCCAACAGCGCGATGCGGGTGTTCAGCGCGGCAAGGTCGCGCTCCATCGTCTCCGCGTCGCGCCGGGCCTGTTCGGCAGCACTGGTGGCACGCGACAGCGCGGCCTGGGCGGTGGTCAGGTCGGGGGCCGCATCCGACAGGGTGGCGCACAGCCGGGCGGCCTCGGCGCTGCGGGCCGACAGGTCGGGCAGCGTGGCGGCCAGCGCATCCAGACGCGCCGCCAGATCGTCCAGCGATCCGGCCTCGGCCAGCACATCCGCCAGCGCGCGTTCGGCGGAACGGCGCTCTCCCTCGGCATCGGCACGCGCCTCCCCGGCGGCGGTCGCGGCCTCATGGGCGCTGCGGGATTGGGACTGCGCCTGCGCCTCGGCGGTATCGGCGGCGGTCAGCAGAGGTTCCAGCACTGCCGCGTCCTCGGCATCCGCAGGGGCATCGGCAGCCTCGGCCGTGGCCAGGGCCAGTGCTTCGCGCAACGCATCCAGGCCCAGCGGCGCCAGATCGTCCAGCGCCTGCGCCCCCTGGCGCAGCGCATCGTCCAGCCGCGTCGCGCGGTTCAGCCGGTCACGCGCATCGGCCAGATCGGCCGCCCCACAATCCTGCAGCGCGCTTGCCACGTCCCGCTGCGCCTGCCCCAGATCTGCGGCAAGCTGCGCCCCCCGCCCCGATCCCGGATCGACGCTGATCGCGCCAAAGCCCGGCAGCGTGACGTGCGTCCGCCCCGGCACCGCCCATGCACCCTCGACGGGGGTTCCGTCCGCCAGCGTCGCCAGAGGCCCGTCCGCGTGAAATTCGATGGTCACCGCCTGTGCCTCGGCCCGCGCGTCCAGGCGGTCCAGCACCGTCTGTGCCTGATCCAGCCGTGCCATCGCCTTGGGTGTGATGGTCAGCCGCGCCCGCTGTGCCCGATCCGCGTGCAGCTGCGCCTGCAGCGCCTGCGCCCGGTCCAGCCGATGGGTCAGATCGACCACCCGAGACCGCGCCGCAAGCGCCAGCCGCGCCTGCTGTGCCCGCGACAGGCGTCCGCGCAGATCGCGCGCGACCTCGCCAGCCTGGCGGTGCGCCTCGGCAGCCTGCGAATCGCGCAGGGCCAGCACCTCGGCGCGATCGCGGGCGGCCACCGCGCGCGCTTCGGCCAGGCGCAGCGTCTCGCGGGCCTGGGTCACGCGGTCGGACAGCTGTCGGGTCTGGTCGATCTGCTGGCGCGCGGTCGTCTCGGCCATCCGGGCCAGCGTCAGGTCGCGTTCCGCCTGCGCCAGGCGGTCTGCATGCTTGCGGGCGGCCTGATGCGCCTCCTCGGCCTGCGTCAGGGCAGCCTGGCGGGCCCGTGCTGCCTCCGGGTCTGTCACGCGGGCCAGCATACGCGTCACCTCGGAGCGGCGGGCCAAGTCGCCGGACAGACGCGCGGCCTTGTCGCGAGCCTCGGTTTCGGCACGGGACAGTCGCTCGGCCTCCTCGATCGCACGCTGCCATTCTCCCCCGGCCCTGGGGCGGCCGGTGGCGGTGGCCAGCCGTGCCATCTCCTGCCCGACGCGGTCCAGGACCGCGTCCATGCGCCGCCCCCCGGTCATCATGTCGATCTCTCCGGTGACGGAAGACAGCAGGTCGCGCCGCGTCCCAAGGTTGCGATCGCGGTCCTGCCGGTCCGCGGCGCTGTTGCCTTCCGGCTCCAGCCCCAACAGGCCCTGGCGGACCCACAACAGACCCGACGGTCCGGCCAGCCCCCCATCCAGCAGGCGGTCGATCCAGGCCTCGGCCTCGTCCTCCTGGGCGATCAGGCGGCCTTGCGCGTCCGTGATCCGCGCGTGCGCGCGCGACAGGAACCGCTTGTGGATGCGGAACCGCCCTTGGGCCGATTCGATCTCGACCGCCACCTCAGGCGCGCCGCCGGCATGGGGTTGCAGCGCCTTGACCGGTGCGCGGCTGCTGCGGTGGCGTTCAAAGAACAGCGCGTGCAGCGCATCGAAAAAGGTGGATTTGCCGAACTCGTTCGGTTCGGACAGAACCGTGATGCCGTCGCCCAGGTCGGACAGCACCGCCCGGCGCCCGGCAAAGCGGCGAAGGTTGGTCAGCTCGATCGCGCGCAGCTTCATGCCTGCACCTCCTGCGCAAAGCTGTACAGGCGCGACAGCGCCGCGGCCGAGATGTCGCGGTCGGCCTGCGACCGCTGCGGGTCGGTCGTATCCGCCAGCAGCGCGTCGGCGGCGTGGCGCAGCGCGCCCGCGCGGTCGATCAGGTCCAGATCGTCGGGCCGGGCCTCGACCTGCAGGGCGGACAAGTCGGCGGCGAACCAGCCGTAATCGGGCGCAGCCGCCTGCAGGGCCGCGTCCAGCGCCGCACGGTCCGACAGGGCCAGCCTGCCGCCTGCCGTCACGCTGACCAGATGATCGCGTGCCCGTTCCGTCGGCAGGGCGCGCGTCAGCGCCGCCCGCACATCCGCGCCGGGCAGCAGGTCCAGGTGCGAGCGGGTCCAGCGGAACTGCCCCACGGGCACCGCCTGCACCGTCACCTGGGCGCCCAGTTCGACCAGCAGCGCACCCGCCGGGCCGTCATGCTTGAAGCTGTCGGCCTCTGGCGCGCCCGAATACCAGGTCGCGGGGCCGATCTGGCGCTGTCCGTGCCAATCGCCAAGTGCCAGGTAATCCAGCCCCGACCGCGCCGCACGGTCGGGCGGAATGATGCCCGTTCGCCCGTCGCTCTCGTCGAAATCCGTCACCGGGCCGTGGCCCAAGCCGATCCGCCGCGCGCCTTGCGGCGTGGCCGCGTCCATCGCCTGCGTCAGGTCGCGCCCGGCGCGACGCTGCGTGCAAGGCGCGGGCAGCAGCCAGACGTCGTCGGCCAAGGTCACCGGGCCGTCATCCAGCAGGGGTTTCAGGTTCGCCGGGCCATCGGTCGCGATGTGCCGCCACAGCTCGGTCGCCGCCAGGCTGTCATGGTTGCCGGGCAGCATGATCCAGCGGATGTCTGCCTCCTCCGCCATCGCGCGAAGCGCCTGGCGCAGGGTGTCGGGGGCCGGGGTTTCCGCGTCGAAACTGTCGCCCGCCAGCAGCACGACCTGTGCACCGCCCTGCCGGGCGGCCTGGGCCAGGCGCCCGATGGCGGCATGACGCGCCTCGCGCAGGCGGTTGCGGATACCCTCGGGATAGCCGCCGAAGGGCTTGCCCAAATGCAGATCCGATGCGTGCAGAAAGCGGAATGTCATGCGTGAAAATCCTTGTCGGTCAACGGGTCACAGTCACGGATCAAGGTCGATCCGCAATTGCAGCGGGTCGGTGCCCATGTCGAACGCGGCCTCGTCAAAACGCGGCGCGCGCAAGCGCGGTGCAGGCCCGACAGAAATGCCCCAGCGTTCCTGCGGCATTCCCAGCACGTTGGTGTCCAGCCGCCCGTTGGCATTCGCATCATGCAGCACCGCCACCGCATAGCGTCCCGGCATCACGCCCTCGAACGTGCAGACAGCCTGGCCACCGCGCGGCGGGGACGCGTCATGGACCGCGCCCGCCCCGTCGGGAAACCCCGCGGGATCGGCATGCAGGCTGCAGGCCAGCACGCCGCGGTCATCGGGGATGCCGGTCACCGTCACCTGGATGGTGCCCGCGATCGCGGGCGCGGCCAGCGTGGTTGCGGCGACCAAGGCCGCGATCCCGATCCTGCGACGATGCTGCATCCGTTCCCCCGTGACGGTCGTGACATGACGTGGCAGGTCACCACGAAACGCGGTGCCGGACAACCGCCGCCAGGGCCTGATACGCAGATGGCCGCGCCTGTGCGGGCGCGGCCATCGACACGTCACCGTGAGGGACGATCAGATCTGGCGTTCGGGCATCTGCACGACCAAGCCGTCCAGCGCCTCGGTCACTTTCAGCTGGCAGGTCAGGCGCGACCGTTCGGGGTCGGGCTTGTAGGCAAAGTCCAGCATGTCCTGCTCCATCGGGTCCACCGGCGGCAGCTTGTCCGTCCATTCCGGCGCCACATAGACATGGCAGGTCGAACAGGCGCAGGCGCCGCCGCAATCGGCGTCGATGCCGGGAATGCCGTTGTCGCGCGCACCCTCCATCACGGTCATGCCGGGGCGGACCTCGACCTGGTGGCGGGTGCCGTTGTGTTCGATGTAGGTAATCTTCGCCATGAGTGCTTGTTCCCTTGTGTTCCCCGGAATTACGGGATCGGACGGCCATTGAAAAGGGGCAGCCCCGAAAGGCCGCCCCTCTTTTGCCATGGGCCGCAGCTTATTCGACCGGAGCCGTGTCCTCGTCCGCGGGGGCGGTCTCTGACAGGGGCAGCGCCACGAACAGCGGCTCTCCGCCACGGCGGATCAGCATCAGGACCGACCGGCGACCGGCCTCGCGGGCCTCGTCGATGCGGGCATTCAGGTCGGCCACGCTGGCGACGGACTGCTGGTTGACGTCGGTGATGATGTCGCCGGGGGCCAGGCCCTTTTCTGCGGCCGCACCCTCGGGGTCGATGCCGGTGATGGCCAGGCCGGTCGCGTCACGCGGCGCACCCAGCTCGGCCGCCATTTCAGGCGTCAGCACCGTCACGGTCATGCCCAGGACATCGCTCTCCGACGGCTCTGCCGCCGCAGGCGATTCCGACGCGCCGTTCTGTGCCGTCTCGCGGCGACCCAGGGTCACATCCAGCGTCAGTTCGTCGCCGTCGCGCATCACCACGACCTGCGCGGTCTCTCCCGCCGGGGCCTCGGCCACGCGGCGGACGAGGCCGCGGGTGTCCTCGACCTCGGTGCCGGCAAAGCTGGTGATGACGTCGCCCGTCTGCAGGCCTGCATCGCGCGCCGGGCCTTCGGGAACGTCGGTGATCATCGCGCCGCCAGCCACGTTCAGACCCATCGCTTCGGACATTTCCGGGGTCACATCCTGGATCATGACACCCAGCCAGCCGCGGCGGGTCTCGCCGAATTCCTGCAGCTGTTCAACGACTTGCGACACGACATTCGACGCCATCGAGAAACCGATGCCGATCGATCCGCCGTTGGGCGACAGGATCGCGGTGTTCACGCCGATCACTTCGCCCTTCAGGTTGAACAGCGGCCCGCCGGAGTTGCCGCGGTTGATCGCCGCGTCGGTCTGCAGATAATCGTCATAGGTCCCCGACAGCTCGCGGTTGCGCGCCGACACGATCCCGGAACTGGCCGAAAAGCCTTGACCCAGCGGGTTGCCAAGCGCCAGGACCCAGTCGCCCACGCGGGCGCTGTCGCTGTCGCCGAAAGTGACGAAGGGGATCGGCGTCTCGCTGGTGACCTTCAGCAGGGCCACGTCGGTGTTCGGGTCGGTACCCACCACCTCGGCGGGCAGCGTCTCGCCGGAATAGAACTCGATCTCGATCTGGTCGGCGCCCTCGATGACGTGGTTGTTCGTGACGATGAACCCGTCGGCCGAGATGACGAAGCCCGACCCCAGCGCGTTGGACCGCTGCGGGCTGCGGGGCGTCGGCATCCCTTCCGGTGCACCGGGGCCGCCGGGCAGGCCGAATTCGCGGAACAGGTCGGCAAAGGGGCTGCCCTCGGGGAAGGCCGGCCCGCCGGTCGGCTGCGACACGACCGAGGTCGTGGTGATGTTCACCACCGCGGGCGAGACCTGCTGCGCCAGGTCGGCAAAGCTGCCGGGCATGACCTGGGACGTGTCGGCGGTCGCGGCGTCCGCCCCCAGTGGCTGGTTGGCCTCGGCGGCCTCCTGGGCCTGCTGGCTGACCTCGGGGGGCACGTCGTCATTGGCCGGGTCGACGGCCTGCGCGCCGGCTTGGCCAAGCCCCACCGCCAGCGCCAGTGCCGACGCGGTCAGGATATGGCGAGGGAAAAGCGGTTTCATGCGGGATGTCCTCATCTCTCGACGGCAGCGATCAGGGGCGGGTGCCCGGACTGCCTGTTGGATATGACGCCAATGTAAGGTGCCGTGGCAAATAAACCACGCTCTCGACTTGTGAACAGATCGTGATTTTCATTGCAGAAACGGGCGAAGGTTTCCCTCCGCCCGCCTCGGGTTCGTCAGTTGGCGGGCGCGGGTTCCGCCGCCGTATCCTCGGCCGGGGCCTCGGGGGCCGGGGCTTCCTCGACCGGCGCATCCTCGCTCTGGGCAGCGCCCTCAGCCGGGGCGTCCGGCGACAGGATCTCGGACGGCTCCTGCGGGGGCGTGGCCAGATTCTCGGGCACCGGGGTCAGCTCGATCCCGGCGGATTCGCCCAGACGATTGCCGTCGCGGTCGACCACCTCGGGAACGACCAGCTCCTCGCCTTCGGGCGTTTCGGCGGGACCGTTCAGACCCAGCCGCTCGGCCGAATTGCCCGGCGGTACCGGCGTCGATGCGGGGTTGGCGTTCGCAGCCCCGTCGCTGGACAGATAGCTGAAGAACTCGCTGTCCGGCTGCATCACCAGCGAGCTGTTGCTGCCCTGAAGCGCGCGCTGATACGAGGTCAGCGAGCGGGTGAAGGCAAAGAACTCGGGGTCGCGGCCATAGGCGTCGGCATAGATCGCGTTGCGCTGCGCGTCGGCCTCGCCTCGGACGATCTCGGACCGGCGGCCGGCCTCGGAGGTCAGCTCGACCACGGTCCGGTCGGCGGCGGCGCGGACGCGCTGCGCAGCCTCGTTGCCGCGTGCAACCTCGTCGGCGGCCTCGCGGGCACGCTCGGCCCGCATCCGGGCATAGGTCGCGTTCAGGTTCTGCTCGGGCAGGTCGGTGCGGGTCAGGCGGACGTCGATGATCTCGATCCCCAGGCCGCCCGAATTCGACCGCGCCTCGTCGCGGATCTGGTTCATCAAGCTGGTCCGATCATCCGACAGGACCGAGGTCGAGGGCACCGTACCCAGAACGCCGCGAATGGCGTCGATCACGATCGGCTCCAGGCGCATTTCGGCGGCCTGGATGCCCTGCACGCCGACCGCCTGGCGGAACCGCACCGGATCGGTGATGCGCCAGCGGGCGAATGCGTCGACCACCAGGCGGCGGTCGTCCAGCGGGGTGACCTCCAGCGGGCTGGTCGGCAGACCCAGGATGCGCCCGTCGTACTTCACCACGTTGTCGATGAAGGGCAGCTTGAAGTTCAGGCCCGGCGTCTCCTGCACGTCGACGACCCGGCCAAGACGCAGCACCAGCGCCTTTTCCCGCTCGTCCACGATGAACAGGGCCGATCCGGCCAGGACGGCGACGACGACCACGGCCGGCAGGGCCAGGGCGGTCAGCAGGTTCTTGCGCGCAGCCATCAGTTCGTCCCTCCGCTGGTCGTGGTGGTGCCGGGCTGGGTGCCCGCCTGCGTGCCGGTGGTCTGGCCCGCGCCTTGGCCGGCGGTCGGCGCCGGGGGCGTGGCGCCGCCCTGCCCCGTGCCGCGCAGCTGGTCCAGCGGCAGATAGGGCACGATGCCCGAGCCACCCTCGCCACCGCCGATGCCCTCACCGATGATGATCTTGTTCACGCCGCCCAGAACCTGCTCCATCGTCTCTAGATACATCCGGCGACGGGTCACGTCGGGCGCGTTCACGTATTCCTCGTAGATCGAGTTGAAGCGCGCGGCCTCACCCGCGGCGGTGTTGACCGCCTCGGCGCGATAGGCTTCGGCCTGTTCCAGGATCTGGGCCGCCTGACCCCGGGCTGCGGCCAGTTCGCGGTTGGCATAGGCGTCGGCCTCGTTCTGCAGACGGTCACGCTCCTGCTGGGCTGCCTGCACCTCGCGGAAGGCGTCGATGACCTCCTCGGGCGGGTCGGCGCGGTCCAGGTTGACGCGGATCACGTTGATCCCCGACTGATAGCTGTCCAGCGTGCTTTGCACGGCGGCGCGCAGGTCGCTGGCGATCACGCCGCGGTCGCGGTTCAGGATCGGGGCCAGTTCGCTGCGCGCGATGATGTCGCGCATCGCCGCCTCGGACACGGCGCGGATCGTGTCTGCTGGGTCGGCCAGGTTGAACAGGTACATCTGCGGATCGCGGATGTTCCAGACCACCTGGTATTCCATGTTCACGATGTTCTGGTCGCTGGTCAGCATCAGGCCGCTGTCCATCGGGCCGGCCTGGCCGGTGCCGATCTCGGTCACGCGTTCGTTCGTGACGGGCACGACCTCGGCGGTGACGACGGGCCAGGGGGCAAAGTTCAGACCCTCGGTCCCCACGGCGATGGCGCGGCCGAACAGGAACTCGACCGACTGTTCGTTGGTCTGGACACGATAGAAGCTGGCAAAGGCCCACAGACCGACCGCAGCCAGGCCCGCCACGACCAAGGTCGAGCGGTTCAGGCCAAAGTTCGGACCCATCGGGCTGCGACCGCCGCCGCCACCCCCGCCCGTGCCGCCGCCGGTGCCGCGACCGCCCATCAGCACGCGCAGGCGTTCCTGGCCCTTCTTCATGAGGTCCTCGATCTCGGGGCGCTGCGGATCGTTGTTCGGACGGCGCGGCCCGCCGGGGGGCGGCTGTTCGCCCCAGGGACGGCCGGCAGGCTTCTTGTCACGATCCCCGTCATCCCGGCCGCCGTTGCCGCCGCCGCCTCCGCCCCAGGGGCCCTGATTTGCCATCCGATAGACCTTCTTTCGTAGAAATTTCCGTTAGTTGAAAACTGGGGCGCGCGGCCGAAATGTCAACCCTGACACCCGCCCCTGGCCGCGACCCAAGGCCGCGCCCACGGGATTGTCAGCCCGCCACGCCCTGATGCCGGCGCGTGGGCTGGCGCATCGTCACCAACTCCTCGGCCGCGGTCGGGTGGACGGCCACGGTCGCGTCGAACTGCGCCTTGGTCGCGCCCATGGTGATGGCGATGGCGGCCAGCTGGATCATCTCCCCGGCCTCGGGGCCGAAGATGTGACAGCCCAGCACGCGGTCGTCCGCCGGATCGACCAGCAGCTTCATCATCACCTTGGCGTCGCTGCCCGCGAACATAGACCGCATCGGCCGGAAGGTCGTCGCGAAGACGTCGACCGGACCGCGCGCCTTGGCCTCCTCCTCGGTCAGGCCGAGGCTGGCCAGCTCGTGCGGGCGCAGATAGACGGCGCTGGCGACCAACCCGTGATCGACCGTCCGGGGCCGTGCGCCGAACACCGTGTCGGCAAACGCATGCCCTTCGCGGATCGCGACCGGGGTCAGGTTGACGCGGTCGGTCACGTCGCCCACCGCAAAGATCGACGGCACGCAGGTCTGTGACCATTCGTCGACCTCGATCGCGCCGTTGGGTTTCGTACGGACCTCGGTCGTCTCAAGGCCCAGACCCCGGGTATAGGGGTCGCGCCCGGTCGCCATCAGCACGGCGTCGAAACGATCGTCCGATCCGTCGTCGAAGCGCACGCGGATGCCGTCGTCGTCGCGTTCCAGCGCCGCGGGCGTCAGGCCCAGGCGCAGGTCCACGCCCACCGCGCTCAGCTGCAGCGTCGCCAGGTCGCGCGCCTCGCGGTCGAAACCGCGCAGCACCGCGTCACCGCGATAGGCCTGCACCGTGTCCACCCCCAGCCCCGCCAGGATCGTCGCGAATTCGCAGGCGATGAAGCCGCCGCCGACCAGCAGGATGCGCCCCGGCAGCCTGTCCATCAGGAACAGGTCGTCCGAGATCATCGCCAGCTCCTCTCCGGGAATGCCGATGGGCGCGGGACGGCCGCCGGCCGCGATCAGGATGTGGCGGGCCGTCTTCGTCGTACCGTCGGCCAGCCGGACCCGGTGATGGCCGTCCAGCGTGGCACGCTGGTCGTGGATCTCGACCCCCGCGCGGGTCAGGCCGGCGCGATAGATCACTTCCAGGCGCGACAGTTCGGCGTCCAGCTTCTCGCGGAACACCTCCCAGTCGAATGCCCCGGCCTGCGCGTCGCACCAGCCATAGCCGCGCATCTCCTCGGCCATCAGCCCGGCCTGAGAGGCAAAGATCATCAGCTTTTTCGGGACGCAGCCGCGGATGACGCAGGTGCCGCCCATGCGGCTCTCCTCGGCCAGGCCGACCTTGGCGCCGTGCTCGCCCGCCGCGATCCGCGCCGCGCGCACCCCGCCCGAGCCGCCGCCGATGACAAACAGGTCATAGTCGAAGGTCACGTCATTCCCCTTCCTGCGCCAGCATGTCGGCGTCGATGTCGTTGCGCGCCAGTTCGATCACGCTGCCGTCCTCGCGGCCGATGATGGCCAGATCGCACATCCCCAGGAACAGCCCGTGTTCGACGACGCCGGGAATGCAGGACAGCGCCCGCGCCAGGGCGGACGGATCGGGGATCACCTCCAGGTGCAGGTCCAGGATCAGGTTGCCCTCGTCCGTGACGACCGGGTCGCTGCCCTTCAGGCGTTGAAGGATGTCGTGATCGCCCAGCTCCAGCCCCTCCAGCGCGCGGCGGATCAGCTTGCGCGTGGTCTCGAACCCGAATTCCAGCACCTCGACCGGCAGGGGAAAGGCGCCCAGCGTCTCGACCACCTTGCCGGGATCGGCGATGACCACCATGCGGTCGCTGGCGGCGGCCACGATCTTCTCGCGCAGATGCGCCGCGCCGCCGCCCTTGATCAGGTGCAGGTCGGGATCGACCTCGTCCGCGCCGTCGATGGTCATGTCCAGCCAGCCGATGTCGTCCAGGCTCTCGATGCGCAGGCCCAGGCTCTCGGCCAGCTCGGCCGTGGCGCGCGACGTCGCGGCGCAGCGCAGGGACAGACCCTCGGCCTGCACGCGGGCGGCCAGTTCGCGCACCATGACGCTGGCGGTCGAGCCGGTGCCAAGCCCCAGCCTCATCCCGTCCTCGACCAGCGCGACCGCCGCCTTGGCGGCGGCCAGCTTGGCGGGATCGACCTGCGGTGATTGCGACATGACGACATCCCCTGAAAAATCCGTTCGCCCGCTTATAGGCCAAGCCACCGCCAAGGGCGAGAGGCCGCGACCCGTCAGCCGCGCGCCAGTCCCTCGGGCAGGATCACGGTAAAGCGGCTGCCCTGCCCCACCCGGCTCTCGATCCGCAGCCGGCCGCGGTGGCGGTTCACGATGTGCTTGACGATGGCCAGGCCCAGCCCGGTACCGCCCTGTTCGCGCGACCGGTGGGTGTCCACGCGATAGAACCGCTCGGTCAGGCGCGGCAGGTGCTGCTCCTCGATGCCGTCGCCGCAGTCCTCGATGGCCACGGCCCAGGCCGGCCCGCGCAGCAGCGGTTCGTGCGCGATGCGCGACAGCGTGACGCGCAGCACGCCGCCCGATCCCCCGTACTTCACCGCGTTCTCGATCAGGTTCTGGAACACCTGGGTCAGCTGGTCGCCGTCGCCGGGCAGGCGCAGGTCGATGTCCAGCCCCTCGGTCGCGACGCTCACCCCGGCGGTCTGGATGCGCGGCGCCAGCATGGCCAGCGTTCCACGCAGCAGCCCCGGCAGATCGACCCGGCCCGAGGGGCGCGACCGCTCCTCGGCCTGCACCCGGCTCAGCGACAGCAGCTCGCTGATCAGGCGGTTCATGCGCGCGGCCTCACGCTCCATGATGTCCAGGAACCGGTCGCGGGCGCGGGCGTCGTCACGCGCCGGACCGCGCAGCGTCTCGATGAAGCCGGTCATGGCGGTCAGCGGGGTCTTCAGCTCGTGGCTGACATTGGCCACGAAATCGCGGCGCATCTGCTCGGCCTCCTCGGCCACGCTGCGGTCCAGGACGGCGACCGTCGCGCCACGCCCCAGGGGGCTTGGCAGGGGCGCCACCGTCACCTCGGCCAGGATCTCGCGGCCGTCGGCGACACAGGTCGCGCGCAGGGTGGCGACCCCGTCGGGCGCCGTGGGCAGCGTCTGATCGGGCGTAGGCGCAGGCATCCCCTCCGGGTCCAAGACCCAGTCCACGGCCTGCACGATGGCAGGATGGCGCAGCACGGTCACGAACGGTCGCCCGACCAGGCCCGGGCCGAACAGCGCCAGCGCCAGCGGATTGGCGGCGATCACCCGCGCCTCGCGGTCGACGGCCAGCATGGGCAGCGGGATGCCGTCCAGGAACCCTTCGACCCGGCGCGGCCCGGCCGCCATCGCGTCAGTCCCCCGCCGGCGACAGCCCGGCCCGGAACCGCGCCGCGTTGTCCCGGTACCGCGCCGCGGATGCCCGCAGCCCCGCCTGCGCCTCGGCGTCCAGCATCCGGACGACGCGGCCCGGGGCGCCCATGACCAGCGCGCCGTCGGGGATCACCTTGCCCTCGGGGATCAGCGCCCCTGCCCCGATCAGCGCACCCGCGCCGATGACCGCCCCGTTCAGCACCGTCGCTCCCATGCCGATCAGCGCACCGTCGCCGATCCGGCACCCGTGCAGGATCGCACGGTGCCCGATCGTGCAGTCGGCCCCGATCACCAGCGGGTGGCCCGGATCGGTGTGCAGCACGCACAGGTCCTGGACATTGCTGCCCTGCCCCACCTCGATCACCTCGGTATCACCGCGCAGAACCGCCCCGAACCAGACCGAGGCGCCCGGCGCCAGCACGATCCGCCCCATCACCTGCGCGTCCGGCGCGACCCAGGCCTGCGGGTCGATCTGCGGCGTGATCCCGTCCAGCGACCAGATCATGCGACACCTTCGGACATCAGGTCGCGGACAAAGGCGCCCAGCCCCGCCTGCCGGTCGCGGCGCAGGCGTTCCGCCGTCAGGATGGCACGCATCCGCGCCTCGGTCTGGTCCAGGTCGTCGTTGACCAGGACGTAATCGTATTCGGCCCAGTGGCTGATCTCGGATCGGCTTTTCTGCATGCGCCCGGCGATGACCGCGTCGCTGTCCTGGCCGCGGCCGCGCAGGCGGCGTTCCAGTTCGGGCAGCGACGGCGGCAGCACGAAGATCGACACGACATGCGCCCCAAGGGCCGATGCCCGGATCTGCTGGCCGCCCTGCCAGTCCACGTCGAACAGCGTGTCGCGCCCGGCCAGCATCGCCTGTTCGACCGGCCCGCGCGGGCTGCCGTAAAGGTTTCCGAAGACCTCGGCATGTTCCAGCATCTGCCCCTCGGCGACCATCCGCAGAAAGCCGTCGCGGGTGGTGAAATGGTAGTGCTCTCCGTCGATCTCTCCGGGCCGCGGCGCCCGCGTGGTGGCCGAGACCGAGAAGCGCAGCCCCGCGTCCCAGTCCATCAACCGCCGCGCCAGCGTGGATTTCCCCGCCCCGGAGGGCGATGACAGGATGACCATCAGGCCGGTGCGTTCGATCATGGCGGCATGTTCCCTGGCGGTTGGTCGCGATGCGTCCGGGGATGCCCCGTCGCGCCGCAGGGGTCAAGACCCGCAACCGGAAGGCATCTTAACCATTCGTTCATTAAATGACTCGGCGAGCGGGCGGGGAACGCGCTATTGTCAGGGGTGAGCAGTGACCGGCCGTGGCCGGAGAGAGTAAAGGGTTGACCGTGCCGGACCGGGAAGACGGACCAGACACCAAGCCGGGAATGCCGCCCCAGGACGCCATGGGACGGATCGTGCGCCTGCAGGACTATGAGACCTGCACGCCGGACCGCGTTCTGCGCGAGATGCGCGAATACTGGGACGGCATCCGCAAGGGCCGGGCGATCCCGGCGCGGTCGGATGTCGATCCGCGGGGCATCGCGCGCACGTTGGATTACGCGTTCATCCTGGAACGCATCGCGCCGGGCGCCGGGCGCCTGCGTCTGGCGGGACGGCACCTGATCGACCTGATGGGCATGGAGGTGCGCGGCATGCCCGTCTGCGCCTTCCTGAACACCTCATCGCGGGGGCGGTTCTCGGACGTGCTGGAAAGCGTGTTCAAGGCGCCCCAGATGGCGCGGCTGACGCTGCAGGGCAAGCCCGACTATGGCCGCCCGCAGCTGAACGCCCAGATGCTGCTGCTGCCGCTGCGTTCGGATCTGGGCGACGTCACCCGCGCCCTGGGCTGCCTGGTGGCGGAGGGCGACACCGGCATCGCGCCCCGCCGCTTCGACATCCTGGCGGATGAGGTCATGCCGATCATCGAAGGCGGAACGACGGTCAAGCCCTCGCCCTCGGCCATCGGCTTTGCCGAAGGACGCGCCGATTTCAAGCCGCGCGGGGCCGTGCCGGACAAACCCGCAGCGGAAAAGCCCCTGCGCGGTTTCCCCCAGGCCGAAACCCCCGAGGAACGGCGCGCCCTGTTCCGGGTCATCCAGCCCCGGCAACCCGACGCCTAGCCCAGCAACCCCGGCCGCCAGCGATACAGCGCGGCCGGCGCCGGCGACGCACGCCCAAGGCTCTGCAGCTCCAGATCCTCGCCCCGCCGGAAACCAAGGTTCTTCAGGATCTTGCGCGACGCATCATTGTCGACGAAGGCGCCTGCCAGAACCTCGGGGGGGTCGAACCGCGCCACCAGTTCGGCAAAGACCGCGGCGACCATCTCCTGCCCCAGGCCCTGCCCGGCATGGGCGGGGTCCAGGAAATAGTTCAGGCGCGGCGGTGGGCCTTCGGACAGGCCGACGATGCCGACGACCTGCCCCCTGTATCGGACCGCCAGCCGCAACGGCGGAAGCAGCGCGCCCTGCAGCAACAGCGGCTGGACATCGTCCAGCGTCATGGCAGGGTCATAGCGCAGCAGCATCCGTGCCACGTCGGGCTTGGTCACGATGCGGTGCAGCGCGGGCAGGTCGTCCGGGGTCACCGCGTCGATGCGCAGGCGCGGCGTCGTCAACGCGATCGCGTGGCGCTGCTGGAACGTGTCGCGGTCCAGATGCAGCATCTCGGCCGGAACCTCGGCCCGCAGCGGGCGCGACCGAAGCACCGTCCGGCCACAGGACCGAAACCCCAGCCAAGCCAGAAGGCGCGCTGAACGGTCGTTGCCGATCAGACAATGGGCATGCACCTCGGTCGCGCCGGAGAGGAACAGGCGCGACAGGGCCAGCACGCCCGCGCGCCGGCCGATCCCCTGCCCCTGCCGGTCCGGTGCGATCCAGATGCCAAAGATGCGGCCCGCCTGGACCATGCCGACCAGCCGTCCATCCAGACGGATCGCATGTTCGTCCAACCCCGCGGCCGCGATGAAATCGCGCGCGTCAGCCGTGCCATAGGGCCAGGGCAGCCTGGTCAGCCAGCGCACGACGTCCCAATCGGCCAGGGCTGCCGCGATGTCGTCGGCATCCTCGGGCCAGGGGCGCGTCAGGGCGACCGGCGGGTGCATCGCCTATCCGACCGGCACGACCCGGACCGCGCCGCCCTTGGCCGACAGCGCGATCTCCCCGGCGGCCAGGCGCAAAGCGTCGCGGCCAAAGACCTCGGCCCGCCAGCCCTGCAATGCCGGCAGGTCACGGCTGCCGGTGGCCAGCGCGTCCAGTTCGGACGACGACGCGATCAGCTTTGGCGCGACGCCCGCCGCATCGGCCTTGGCCTTCAGCAGCACGCGCAGCAGATCCGACAGGGCGGCATTGCCGGGCTTGCCGGGCTCCTCGCCCTTGGGCTGCGGCAGGTCCTTGGATTCGATCCCGGCCTTGACCGCGGCCAGGATGCCGTTGGCGATGTCGCCCTTGCGCGCCTCGCGTAGCAGCAGGCGGGACTTGCCCAGATCGGCCTCGGTCAGCGGCTTGGTCGAGGCCAGCTCGATCATCGCGTCATCCTTGTAGACGCGGCTGCGGGGGATGTCGCGGGCCTGGGCATAGCTTTCGCGGAACCGCGCCAATTCGCGCAGGATCGCCAGAAAGCGGGGCGAGTTGGTGCGGGTGCGCACCTTGAGCCAAGCCTCTTCGGGGCGGGTGATATACGTCTCGGGGTCCTCCAGGACCGCGATCTCCTCGGCCAGCCATGCCTCGCGGCCGGTCTTCTTCAGCTCGGCCGACAGGTATTCATAGATCACCCGCAGGTGGGTCACGTCGGCCAGCGCATAGGCGGCCTGCGCATCCGACAGCGGACGGCGCGACCAGTCGGTAAAACGCGATGACTTGTCCAGGTCGGCCCGGGCGATCTTGCGGACCAGCGTCTCGTAGCCGACCTGTTCGCCAAAACCGCAGACCATGGCCGCGACCTGGGTGTCGAACAGCGGCACAGGGAACAGCTGCGCGTCGTGATAGAAGATCTCCAGATCCTGGCGGGCGGCATGGAACACCTTGACCGTCGCCTCGTGGCGGAACAGGTCATAAAGCGGCTCCAGCGACAGCTCCTCGGACAGGGGATCGACCAGGACGGCGTCGCCCCCGCCGGTCTTGGCCGTCGATGCCGGCGGGATCGCCAGCTGGATCAGGCACAACTTGGACCAATAGGTCCGCTCGCGCAGGAACTCCGTGTCGACGGTCACATAGGGGGCAAGCTTTGCGGCCTCGCAGAAACGGGCGAGGTCTTCGGTGCGGGTGATGGTGGGGATGTCCTGGCTCATGCGCTCTTTCAGATCGGGCGGTTCGTCCGCCAATTGGACAGCTTTACGCCCACGGCAGCGCGTTGAAAAGCCCCGTCGCCCGCCGCCGGGGCACAGGTCCTAGTCCGGTGCCTGCTCGCCCGGACGGGCGCGCAGCGCGTCGGCGACGCCGTCCTCGCAGACGGTCCGGTCGACCATCGGCACGCCCGTGCGAAAGGCCGCACGGCCGATCAGATGGGCCGCGACCGGCGCGGTCATCAGCAAGAACAGGATCGCCGCCACCGCCCGCGCGATGACCGTCCCTTCGGCGAACTGCACGGCCACGGCCACCAGGATCAGGCCCGAACCCAGCGTTCCCGCCTTGGTCGAGGCATGCATCCGCGTCAGCAGGTCGGGCAGCCGCAGCACCCCCATCCCCGCCGCGAAACAGAAGATGCCGCCGGACAGCACCAAGATCGCCACGATGATGTCATGCATCATGTCAGTTCCTCCGCCTTGAGCAGGATGCGACGCTCCAGATAGCGCGCTAGGCACACGGTCGCCAGAAAGCCGACCAGTGCCAGCACGACGGCCACGTCCAGAAAGCCCGCGCTGCCCGACAGCAGCGCCGTCAGGCCGCCGAACGAGACCAGCTGCACCGTCATCAGGTCCAGCGCCACGATCCGGTCCGCCAGGCTTGGCCCCCGTACCAGCCGGATCGCGGCCAGCACGACGCCCAGGATCACCAAGGCAAAGCCGAACAGGATTACAAATTCCAGCAGGGTCATGTCGTTCACTCCGTCGCCTCGCGGACCCAGACCTCGAACCGGTCGCGGATCTGCGCGCGGATCGCGTCCGGGTCGTCGCCGAACATTGCGTGGATATACAGCGTGCTGCGGTCCTCAGACACGTCGAGGCTGAGCGTGCCCGGGGTCAGCGAGATGAAGTTGGCCAGCAGCGTGATCTGCAGGTCGGTCGTCACCGTGATGGGCACCGCGATCAGCGCGGGCTGAGACGACTGTCCCGGCGTCAGCACGTCGCGCACGACCGGGATCGAGCTGACCACCAGTTCATAGACAAACATCACGATCAGGCGCGTCCAGTAGTAGAGGCGCCGGAAATAGACCCCGGTTTCGGGAAACAGCGGACGGACCAGCCACATCGCGGCCATGCCGACCAGATAGCCGGTCGTCAGTCCCCCCAGGGTCAGCCCGCCGGTCAACGCGACCCAGGCAAAGGCCAGCACCATGTTGATGGCGAACAGGTTCATGGCTGCACCCCCAGGACGGTCGTGACATAGTCGGTCGGATCAAGCAGCTGCGCGGCCGCCCGTTCGGCGAACAGCACGAAGGATTCCGGGAACAGGCCGATGATGCAGGTCAGCGCGGCCAGCGCGACGATCGGCAGCATCAGCGCCATCCGGTCGCCCATCGGCAGGTCCGACAGGCGCGGCTTGACCCCGTCGGGATGCGCGGGCCAGAAGGCCGAGCCCCAGATCTTGGTCATCGAGAAGATGGTCAGCAGACCGACCGCCAGCGACACCCCGGCCACGAACCACATTTCCAGGTCCAGCGCGGCCTTGACGACCACGTATTTCGCCCAGAAGCCCGACAGCGGCGGAAAGCCCGCCAGCGAGAATGCCGGGATCAGGAACAGGAAGGCCAGCACCGGGGCATGGGCGTAAAGGCCGCCGATGCGTGCCAGATCGGTCGATCCGGCAATGCGCTTGGCCACGCCCGCGACGAAGAACAGGTTCGCCTTCACGATGATATGGTGGACCAGGTAGAACACCGCTCCCATCAGGCCAAGCGGCGTGTATAGCGCCAAGCCCAGGACCATGTAGCCGATCTGGCTGATGATGTGGAACGACAGGATGCGACGGAAGTCGTTCATCGCCGCCGCGCCCAGAACGCCCGTGACCATCGTCACCACCGACGCCCACAGCAGGATCGTGTGCGTGAACCCGACATCCTGGTCGAAGACCAGCGTGAACATCCGGATCAGGGCATAGACGCCCACCTTGGTCAGCAGGCCCGCGAAGATCGCCGACACCGCCACCGGGGGCGTGTGATAGGAGGCGGGCAGCCAGAAGAACAGCGGGAACAGCGCGGCCTTGACGCCGAAGGCCACCATGAACATCACCGCGACGGTGGTCAGCAGGCCGGTATTCTCGACCTCGCGGACGGCCAGGTGCAGGTCGGCCATGTTCAGCGTACCGGTCAGGCCGTACAGCAGACCGGTTCCCGCCAGGAACATGATCGTCGAGACCAGGTTCAGCAGCACGTACTTGATGCCGCCGTCCAGCTGTTCGCGGCTGGCCCCCAGCACCAGCAGGCCGAAGCTGGAGATCAGCATGACCTCGAACCAGACATACAGGTTGAACAGGTCGCCCGTGACGAAGGCCCCGCAGACGCCCATCAGCAGCGTCTGCAGCAGGGCGTGAAAACCAAGCCGTTCCAGCCGTTCGGGGATTTCGGACAGGGTATAGATCACGGTCGCGAGGCCGGTGATGGCGGTGATGACGACCATGACCGCACCCAGCAGGTCGGCCACCAGCGTGATGCCGAAGGGCGCCTGCCAGTTCGACATCTGGGCGGCGACGACGCCCTCCTCCAGCACCTCGGCCATCAGGACGACGCTGGCCAGCAAGAGCGCGACCGTCCCCGCGACAGAGATCCAGCGCCCGGCCGGCGATTTGCGGAACAGATAGGACAGGACCGCCGTCAGCAGCGGGATCAGGATCGGATAGACCAGAAGCCAGCTCATTTCCCGGCCTCCTTGCCCGCATCGACGGGCTCGGCCACGCGCATCTCGTCGCTGTTGACGGTGCCCAGGGTCATGAACGTGCGATAGACCAGCGCCAGGGTGAAGGCCAGCAGGCCGAACCCGATCACGATCGCGGTCAGCACCAGTGCCTGCGGCAGGGCGTTCGCGACGACGCCGGTGGGGGCATATTCGCCCGCATCGATCAGCGGAGGCGCGCCTGGGGTCAGACGGCCGCTGGCAAAGATCAACAGGTTGACCGCGTTCGACAGCAGCGCCAGCCCGAACAGGAAGCGCAGGATGTTGCGGTCCAGCATCAGATAGACCGACGCGGCGACAAGGACGCCGACGGACAGGGCAAGCAGCATTTCCAAATCAGATCTCCTGTTCCAGGGCAAAGACCAGGGTCAGGATTCCGCCGAAGACGGCCATGTAGACTCCGATGTCGAAGACAAGGACGGTGGACAGCGGCACATAGCTGTCGCCGTCGCGAAACAGGAACAGCCACTGTCCGGTGAAGAAGGGCTGACCCGCGAAGGCCGCGCCGATGCCCCCCAGGGCCGCGACGCCCAGGCCCGCCATCGCCAGGTTCGACGGATCGATGCGCAGCGCGGCCTGCGCCTCCTCGACCGAGGTGGCGATGGTATAGAGAATGAACGCCGTGGCCCCGATCAGCCCGCCGATGAAGCCGCCGCCGGGCAGGTTGTGCCCGCGCAGCAGCGCATAGACCGAGAACATCAGCAGCAGGGCCGCCAGCAGGCGCGTGGTGGTGGTCAGGATCAGCGACTGCATCTCAGCTCTCCTCCTCGGGCTTGCGGCGGGTGGCACCGCGCAGCAGGGCGAACGCGGCGATGGCGGCGATGGCCACGACGGTGATCTCTCCGAACGTATCCAGGGCGCGGAAGTCGACCAGGATGACGTTGACGATGTTGCGGCCATGCGCCTCGGGATAGGACGCGGCCTCGAAGAAGAACGTCAGGCGGCGGTCGAAATCGGTCGCCATCACGGACATCAGCAGGAAGGTCGTGACAAGGCCCGCGCCCCCCGCGATGACCGCGTGTCCGGTGCGGAACCGGGTCTTGGACCGGCGCGGCAGATAGGGCAGGCGCAGCATGACGACGCTGACCAGCACGACGACCAGCACCTCGACCAGCAGCTGGGTGATGGCCACGTCGGGGGCGCTGAACATGATGAAGATCAGCGACACGCCGATGCCCGACGCGCCCATCCCGGCGATGGCCGTCATGCGGCTGTGTGTCCAGACGGTCAGGATCGCGCCCGCCACGATCAGGCCCAGCACCGTCCATTGGATCGGGTGCACGCCCTCGGCCGACAGGCCCGGCACGCCCTGGAACGCGCCCTTGATCAGATACGAGCCGCCGACCATCACGACGAAGGTCGCGAACATCACGGCCATATAGCGCTGCAGGCTGCCGGTCTGGATCAGGTTGGTCTGCCAGGCGGCGAAGGCCTTGAACCCGTCCAGCAGACGGTCCCAGCCCGCGTCGAAGTCGATCGGGCTGCGCGCCTCGAACGCGGCCAGGCGGTCGCGGATCGCCTGATGGCGGCGATAGACCAGCCAGCCCGCCAGGAAGGTCAGCAGCGACAGGATCAGCGCCATGTTGATGCCGCCCCACAGGTACAGGTGGACCTCGCGGACCTCTCCGAAGACGGCATGGGTGGCAGGGCCGACCAGATAGTGGCCCAGCACGCCCGGCAGCAGGCCGAAGATCAGCGACAGTGCGCCAAGGACCAGCGGACCCGCCAGCATCGCCCACGGCCCCTCATGTGGAGTGGTGGGGGTCGGGCGCAGATCGCCGCGGAACGGCTTGAGCGCGACGATGCCGCCGACGGCAAACATCAGGACCGATGCCGCGAAGGCCATCGCGGTCACCCAGAACGCGCCGAACCCGTCCAGCCCCAGGCCGGCCTTGTACATGAATTCCTTGCCGATAAAGCCGATCATCGGCGGAATGCCCGCCATGCTAATCGCGGCCAGCGCGGCGGCAAGCCCGGTCAGCGGCATCGCCTTGGACAGGCCGCCCAGGACGCCCGCATCGCGCGTGCCGGTGGCATGATCGACGATGCCGATCATCAGGAACAGCGCCGCCTTGTAGAGCGAGTGCACCACCAGGAACAGCATTGCCGCGACGATGGCGTAATGCGTGCCCGCGCCGATGAACATGGTCAGCGTGCCCAGCGCCATCAGCGTCGTATAGGCCAGCACCTGCTTGATGTCGGTCTGGCGCAGCGCCATGACCGAGGCGAAGACCGCCGTGACCCCGCCGAACAGCGTCAGGATCCAGAACCACGCATCCGTCCCGCCCAGCGCGGGGTTCATGCGCGCCATCAGGAAAACGCCCGCCTTCACCATCGTGGCCGAATGCAGATAGGCCGATACGGGCGTAGGGGCCGCCATCGCGTTGGGCAGCCAGAAGTGGAACGGCACCTGCGCCGATTTCGTGAACGCGCCCGCCAGGAACAGCAGCAGGATGCCCAGGTACCAGGGATGCGCGCGGATCATGTCGCCCATCGTCACGATCTGCGACAGCTGCGACGTGCCCGCGACCGTGCCCAGCACGATCAGGCCGGCCAGCAGGATCAGGCCCCCCGTCCCCGTCACCAGCAGCGCCTGCAGCGCGGACCTGCGCGACGCCGCGCTGTCGGCGTTGAAGCCGATCAGCAGATAGGACGCGATGGTCGTGATCTCCCAGAACACGAACAGCATGATCAGGTTGTCGGCCAGGACCAGGCCCAGCATGCCGACCATGAACATCAGCAGATAGCTGACGAAACGCGGATAATCCGGGTGATCGCCCAGATAGCGCGCCGAATACAGCGTGACCGCCGCGCCGATCCCGGTGATCAGCAGGGCGAATGTCATCGACAGCCCGTCCAGAAGGACCGACAGCTGCACCCCCAGCGAGGGCACCCAGTCAAAGCCATAGACCTGCGGGCCTTGTGCGATTTCCGGCAGCAGTCCCAGGAAGTACAGGAACAGGATCGTCGGGAACGCGATCGAGATCCAGCCCGCAGGCCCTCCCATGACGCGGTCCACCGATGGATAGTCGTCAGCCATGTCTCGAACCCTTGTCGCGGCATGCAATTGGCGGATGGCTTAGCACCCTTGGTCGGCGGAAAACAGTCGCTTGGGGCGGCTAAATCGGCGCTGACGACCGAAAATTGCGCATCGGGGCACGGTGGCCGCCCTTACGTGCGCGCGCGCCCTGTAAATAGGTATCGGGTTTCCGGCCGCATCCGTCCGGTGACCCCTGCGGTCGCCGGATTGCGACATTTTGGCGCAGCGTTTCAAGCATCGAAAATGCCGCGCCGACAGGGCCTTGCGGCCGCATGTCCGGCGCCTGTCATCTGAAGGCTTGTGCGCGCCCCCCCGTTTGGGGTCTGATGCGCGGCAACCGGGGCGCAGCAGGCTGCCCTCGATTCGCGACATCTCGATGAAAGGGACATCCCATGCTGCTCGCACGCGACCGCATCGCCGAACAAAGCCTTGGCGCCAAGATCGGACTGACCCTGGCCGCCGCCGCGCTGATCGCGCTTGGCGCCAAGGTGCAGGTGCCGTTCTGGCCGGTGCCGATGACGCTGCAGACGCTGGCTGTGCTGGTCATCGCCGCCGGTCTGGGGCCGCGCCTCGGCCTGGCCGCGATGGGGGCCTACATGGCGGCGGGACTGGCGGGGCTGCCGGTCTTTGCCGGTTCGCCGGAACGCGGGCTGGGCCTGGCCTATCTTGCGGGCCCGACCACCGGCTTTCTGATCGGCATGGCCCTGTCCATGATCGTGACCGGCGCGCTGGCGCAGGGCCGCGGCCTGGGCATGCGGGCGGTAGCGATGCTGGCCGGGACCGTGGCGATCTATGTGCCCGGCCTGATCTGGCTGTCGGCCTTCGTGCCGGCCGACCGGCTGCTGGCCGTGGGCGTCGCACCCTTCATCCTGGGCGACATGGTCAAGATCGCCCTGGGCGCGCTGGCCCTGCAGGCGGTCACCCGCCGCGGTTGAACCAGACCGCCGAATGACCGCGACGGGGCCCCATGCGGGCCCCGTTTCGCATGGTGACCCCGCGTCCGCCCCGCCATCGGGGCTTTTCCCCTGCCCCGCCCGCGCCCAGACTGCGCCCAAGCCAGCAGGAGGAGCAGCGCTTGACCCCCACCACCCTGACACCCGACACCATCGCCCGCATCGAGGACAGCTTTCGCGACCAGGGCCTGATGCGCCATCTTGGTGCCGAGATCGCCGCCATTCGCCCTGCCGAGGTCACGCTGCGCCTTCCCTTCCGGCCGGAACTGACCCAGCAGATGGGATATTTTCATGCCGGTGCGACCACGGCCTTGGCCGACAGCGCCGGGGGCTATGCCGCGCTGACGCTGTTCGCCCAGGGCGACGACGTGCTGACCACCGAATTCAAGCTGAACCTGCTGAACCCCGCGCAGGGCGACTGGCTGGAGGCCATCGGCCGGGTCGTCAAGGCGGGCCGGACGCTGACCGTGTGCCAGCTGGACGTCCATGCGGTCCACGGATCCGCGCGGACCCATGTCGCGACCGGGCTGCAGACGCTGATCTGCGTCCGGGGCCGCGCCCCCGTGACACCGCCCGGCCGTTAGCGTAAACCGCGATCAAACTATCCGCAGGAGGACGGCGATGGCGCAGGCAGAAATCGGGCTGATCGGGCTTGGGACGATGGGGGCCGCCTTGGCCCTGAACATCGCCGAGAAGGGCTTTCCCATCGCCGTGTGGAACCGCACGACCGAGGTCACGCACCGCTTTGCTGCCCAGGCCGGCGATCTGGCCCCCCGCGTGATCCCCACGGATTCCCTGCGGGCGCTGGTCCAGGCCATCACGCCGCCGCGCGCGATCATCCTGATGGTCCCGGCGGGACAGGCGGTCGACGATCAGCTGCAGGCGCTGGCGCCGCTGCTTGACGCCGACGATCTGGTGATCGACGCGGGCAATGCGGATTTTCACGACACCAACCGCCGCGCCGCGGCCGGCCTGCCCTTCCGGTTCCTGGGCATGGGCGTGTCCGGCGGAGAGGAGGGCGCACGCCACGGCCCCGCGATCATGGGCGGCGGCGACGCCGCGGACTGGGACCGCGTGGCGCATGTGATGACCGCCATTTCCGCCAAGGCCGATGACGGCACCCCCTGTGCCGCACGGATGGGCGACGCGGGCGCGGGGCATTTCGTCAAGATGGTCCACAACGGCATCGAATATGCCGACATGCAGATGATCGCCGAGGCCTATGGCCTGATGCGCGACGGGCTGACGCTAGAGGCCCCGGCGATCTCCGACATCTTCGCCGACTGGAACCGCGGCACGCTGTCCAGCTATCTGATCGAGATCTCGGCCAAGGTCACCGCGGCGCGGGACCCGCATACCGGGGCCGCGATGCCCGACGTGATCCTGGACCGCGCCGGCCAGAAGGGCACCGGCCGTTGGACCGCCATCGAGGCGCAGCACCTGTCCGCGCCCATCCCGGTGATCGAGGCTGCGGTGATGGCCCGCAACGTCAGCGCACGCCTGGACGAACGGCAGGCGGGCCAGGCCCGCTTCGGGGCCGCCCCCGGCGCGGTCGACCTGACGCCCGACGATCTGGAACAGGCGCTGATCGCGGGCAAGATCCTGTGCTACGCCCAAGGCTTCACGATGATCGCAGGCGCCTCGGAACGGTTCGGCTGGACGCTGGACCTGCCGGAGATCGCACGTGTCTGGCGGGCGGGGTGCATCATCCGGTCGACCATGCTGAATGACATGGCCGACGCGCTGGCGGACGATCCGGCCCGCAACCTGATCATGGCGCCGTTCTTCGCCGACCTGATCGAAGGCGCCCTGCCGGGTCTGCGCCGGGTGGTGTCGCAGGGGATCGCCGCGGGCCACGCCCTGCCCGCCCTGGCATCCGGGCTGATGTGGTTTGACATGATGCGCACCGCGCGCGGCACAGCGAACATGATCCAGGCGCAGCGCGACTTCTTCGGTGCCCACGGGTTCCAGCGGTTGGACGGGATCGACGATCCGCACGGCCCCTGGGGCAGCGCGACCTGATCAGCCGCGCGGGCGGCTGATGTCGCCCAGGGTCAGCAGCGGCGATGCATCGATGCCTTGCGCGTTCAGCATCGCCGCGACGCGTTCCAGCGATGCGACCAGCATCGCCTGTTCCCAATCCTGCAGGGCCTGGAAACCGGTCACGAAATGCTGCTGCAGCGCGTCTGGCGCATTGCGCAGCGCGTCCAGCCCGGCATCCGTCAGGATCACGTGCAGCTGTCTGCGGTCGGTGCTGGAGCGCTGACGCTGCGTCAGGCCCAGCTTGTTCAGCTGATCGACCAGCGCCGTCACGGTCGCCTGGCTGACGCCCATCTGGGTCGACAGCTGGGTCGGCATGGCGGACCGCGTCTCGGTTCCGGCAAGGATCTGCAGGACGCGCAGCTTGGCAGGGGTCAGCTTGGCGGCCTGGGCAAGGTCGCGTTCATAATGTTCGGTGGCGCGCAGGATCCGCCGCAGCGCGATCAGCGCGGCGTCGGTACGCGGAATTGCGGGCGGCTGGCTCATGCCCTCCTGTATGCCATCAGCGCGCGGAACAGGGCAATATGGCATGCTTTCGGAACCTGATATTTCGGCAGGCGAACCTAGCGGTCACGCGGCCGTGTCCAAATATCACGCCAGCGTAAGGTCTTAGACGAAATCCCGCGTATTTTCCACGCCAAGGTTGCAACCAAGACGCATTTTGACTAGTTAGAGGGACGAAGCAATTGAGGATCCGCCGCCCCATGCCCAAAGACGTGCAAGAACTCGAACGCCCCCGCCAACTGACGCTGCGCAAGCCCGACCCGACCGACGGCGCCGCCATCTGGGAGCTGGTCCGGGCCTGCAAGCCGCTGGACGAGAATTCGATGTATTGCAATCTGGTGCAGGCCGAGCATTTCCGCGACACCTGTGTCGTGGCCCTGCTGGACGACCAGATCGTGGGCTGGATCTCGGGGCACATGATCCCGAACGAGGACGCGCTTTTCGTGTGGCAGGTAGCTGTCGGACCGGATGCGCGCGGTCTGGGATTGGCCCGCAAGATGCTGACGCATCTGGTGGAACGCGACGAATGCGCCGATGCGCAGCGGCTGAACACGACGATCACCCGCGACAACGACGCGTCATGGGCGCTGTTCCGCAGCTTTGCCCGCCAGCAGGGCGGGCGGCTGACCGACGATCCTCACTATACCCGCCACGATCATTTCGACGGACGGCACGCGACCGAGCATATGGTCACGATCACCCTGCCCCGTCACGCCGATCAGGCCCGCGCCGCCTGATCCCTTTGCCCGTCGAAGCATTCAGACTGACGCACATGATGCGAAAGGACTTCCCATGCCCAAAGACATGACCGCCACCATGCCCGGAACCGCCATCTTCGAACGCCGCGAAAGCGCGGCCCGATCCTATTGCCGTGGGATTCCCACCGTCTTCACCAAGGCCAGCGGCTCGGTGATGACCGGGGCGGACGGACGCGACTACATCGACTTTCTGGCCGGTTGCTCGTCGTTGAACTATGGCCACAATGATCCGGACATGAAGTCCGCGCTGATCGACCACATCGCGGGTGACGGGATCGCCCATGGCCTGGATCTGCACACCACGACCAAGGCTGCGTTCCTTGACGCCTTCGAACGTCACATCCTGACGCCGCGCGGCATGGATCATCGCGTGATGTTCACCGGCCCCACCGGTGCCAACGCGGTCGAGGCGGCGATGAAGATCGCCCGCAAGTCGACCGGCCGTACCAATGTCGTGGCATTCACCAACGGCTTTCATGGCGTGACGATGGGCGCGCTTGCCGCGACCGGCAACGGATACCACCGCGGCGGCGCCGGGATGGAGACGCAGGGCGTGACCCGCGTGCCGTTCGACGGCTATGCCGACGGGCTGGACAGCGCGGCCTTGCTGGACCAGATGCTGTCGGACAATTCGGGCGGCATCGACGCCCCTGCCGCCATCATGCTGGAGGCCGTGCAGGGCGAAGGCGGC
Source organism: Paracoccus marcusii (assembly GCF_028621715.1). Classification (NCBI taxonomy): domain Bacteria; kingdom Pseudomonadati; phylum Pseudomonadota; class Alphaproteobacteria; order Rhodobacterales; family Paracoccaceae; genus Paracoccus; species Paracoccus marcusii. The sequence continues at coordinate 3,105,663 of NZ_CP117466.1, forward strand.
CTGAACGCCGCGTCCGCCGAATTCGTACGCACCATCGCGGACATTGCAAAGCGCCACGGCGCGCTGCTGATCATGGACGACATCCAGGCCGGCTGTGGCCGCACCGGCAAGTTCTTCTCGTTCGAGGAGATGGGCGTGATGCCCGACCTGGTGCCGCTGGCAAAATCGATCTCGGGCTTTGGCCTGCCGCTGGCGATGGTGCTGGTGCGCCCGGAACATGACGTCTTCGGTCCGGCCGAACACAACGGCACGTTCCGCGGCAACACCCATGCCTTCGTGACCGCCCGCGTGGCGATCGAGAAGTTCTGGTCCGACGACGCGTTCGAGGCCGACCTGGCGCGGCGCGCCGACCTGATCCAGACCCGGCTGACCGAACTGGCCGAACTGGTGCCCGGCGCCTATCTGAAGGGTCGCGGCCTGATGCGCGGCGTCGACGTCGGATCGGGCGATCTGGCGGCCGCCATCTGCAAGCGCGCCTTCGACGGCGGGCTGATCATCGAGACATCGGGCAACGAGGATCAGGTCGTCAAGGTCCTGGCCCCGCTGACCACCCCCGACACGCTGCTGTCGCGCGGCTTCGACATCCTGCTGGATGCCGCCCGCGACGTCCTTGCCACCACCAAGATTGCTGCGGAGTAATTCACATGATCGTACGTGATTTCAACAAACTGAAGGACACCGACCGTTCGGTGTCAGACGCGCAATGGAATTCGGTCCGAATGCTGCTGGCCGATGACGGGATGGGCTTTTCATTCCACATCACCACGCTGCAGGCCGGGTCGGAGCACCAGTTCCACTACAAGCACCATTTCGAAAGCGTGTTCTGCATGCAGGGCAAGGGCTCGATCACCGATCTGGGCACCGGAGAGACGCATGAGATCACGCCGGGCGTGATGTATGCGCTGAACCTGCATGACAAGCACATCCTGCGGGCCGAGGAGACGCTGGTCATGGCCTGCTGCTTCAACCCGCCCGTCACCGGGACCGAGGTGCATCAGGAGGACGGCAGCTACGCCCCTGCCGAGACCGCGTGATGGGTCATACGGTCGAGAAGATCGGCGGCACCTCGATGTCGCGCGTGCACGAGCTGCGCGACACGGTGCTGATCGCCGACCGCGACGCGCCCTATGGCCGGATCTTCGTGGTGTCGGCCTTTGGCGGCATCACGAACCTGCTTCTGGAACACAAGAAGTCTGGAGAGTCGGGCGTCTACGCAGCCTTCGCGTCGGGCGACGGCGATCACGGCTGGCTGGCCGCGCTGGACCGTGCCAGCGACGCGATGATCGAGGCGCATCGGGCGGTTCTGGATCATCCCGGTGATCTGGAACGTGCCGATGCCTTTGTCCGCGACCGGCTGGTCGGGGCGCGCAACTGCCTGATCGACCTGCAGCGCCTGTGCTCCTATGGCCATTTCCGGCTGGAGGAACACATGCTGCACACGCGTGAACTGCTGTCGGGACTGGGAGAGGCGCATTCCGCCTTCGTCACCACCCTGATGCTGCAGCGCGTGGGCATCCAGGCACGGTTCGTCGACCTGTCGGGATGGCGCGACACGGAACAGGTCACGCTGGAGGAACGCATCACCGGCGCGATGGCCGGCGTCGATCCCACGACCGAAATGCCCATCGTCACCGGCTATGCCCAGTGCACCGAGGGGCTGATGCGCGAATTCGACCGCGGCTATTCCGAGGTGACGTTTTCAAGGCTGGCGGCACTAACCGGCGCGCGAGAGGCGATCATCCACAAGGAGTTCCACCTGTCCTCGGCCGACCCGAACCTGGTCGGGGCGGATGCGGTGCGCAAGCTGGGCCGCACGAACTATGACGTGGCCGACCAGCTGTCGAACCTGGGGATGGAGGCGATCCACCCCAAGGCCGCCAAGACCCTGCGCCAGTCCGGCGTCCCGCTGCGCGTGACCAACGCGTTCGAGCCGCACGATCCCGGCACGCTGATCGACGACCAGCCCGCCCCCACCCCGGCGGTGGAGATCGTGACAGGCCTGAACGTCTTTGCGCTTGAACTGTTCGAACAGGACATGGTCGGCGCCAAGGGCTATGATGCGTTCATCCTGGAGGTGCTGACCCGCCACCGCGTGCGCATCGTCAGCAAGGTGTCCAACGCCAACACGATCACGCATTACGTCGACAGCAGCCTCAAGGTGCTGCGCCGCGTGGAGAAGGACCTGGTCGAACGCTATCCCTCGGCACAGGTGTCGTCACGGGCGGTGGCCATGGCCTCGGCCGTGGGCCGCGACCTGGAGGGCCTGGCAGTGCTCAGCCGCGGTCTGAACGCGCTGGCGGCCGCGGGGCTGGAGGCGATCGGGGCGACGCAGGGACCGCGGCCGGTGGACGTGCAGTTCATCCTGGAACGCACGGCGCTGGCGCCCGGCATCAAGGCCCTGCATGGCGCGCTGATCGAACAGACTGCGCAACCCTTGGCCAAGGTGGCCTGAGGCACAAAACGAAACGGGCGGCCGCAAGGGCCGCCCGTTCGCATTCTGGATGGCGCAATCAGCGCGCCATCGCTTCGCCGGTCGTCGGATCGACACGCATCTCGACCTCGCGGTTGTCCTGGGTGCGGTATTCGACCTCGTAATAGCCGTCGTCGTCCCACTGAATATCCTCGATATAGCCCAGCTCTGCGGACAGGTCCGTCTCCATCTTGGCGACGATCTCGGACAGGGCCATCGCATCGGCCGGCGGGGCACCGCGCATGGCCTCCTGCGCCATCAGCGCGGTGGGCGACAGGATCAGGGCGGCGGCGGTCAGGGTGCGGAAGGTCATCGTTCTCTCCGGTTGTGGGTCTGCGGTCAAACCCGCACCCAAGGCCCGTGGTTCCGACCCCTTGCCGCATCCGTGCCGATGACCTATATCGGTGCTGTCGGAAGCAATTCCGACTATGGACATAAACGCGCTCGTAATAAGCGGATCGGACCCGGGGGCGGTACCCGGCGGCTCCACCAAACAACCCTTCATTGGGGGCGAATGGGGCCGAAACAGGATCGACGAACGTCTAAAGGGGTTATGCTTTGTCTCGGTGAGCTACTACCGTTATCGGTGCAAAACGTACAGTTGCCAATGACAACCGTGCTCCGGTCGCGCTGGCTGCGTAAGCAGTCCGCAAGATCGAAACCTAAGCCCTTGCGCCTAGCAGCGTAAGGCGGGGCCCGCAGGAGCCTGGCAACAGAATCCTGCACCTTATACCCCCTGATATTTTTGAACCGTCTTGTCCGGCATTCAGCGTTCCTTAACGCGCGAGGTCTATTGTTGCGCTTGTCCGCCTTTGCCATGCGAAAGGATCAAGCGGTGACACACCCCGATTCCCACGACACGATCCACCTGCAGGACAGGCTGGACTTTTTGGGCCTGGACGCCCCGGCGCAGGCCCGGCTCAAGGCCCTGGCCCCCCGGATCGCGGCCAGCGTCGGCCCTGCCCTGTCCGAATTTTACACCAAGATCGCGTCGACCCCCGTCCTGCGCCGATATTTTACCGACAATGCCCATACCGAGCGCGCCAAAAGCAGCCAAGCCCAGCACTGGGCCCGTATCGCATCTGGAGAGTTTGGCGCCGACTATGCGCTGTCGGTCCGCCGCATCGGCGCGGTGCACGCACGGATCGGGCTGGAGCCGCGCTGGTACATCGGCGGCTATGGCCTTGTTCTGGACTATGTGATCCGCGACATGCTGGGCGAACGCCGCACCTGGACCGCCGCCAGCCGCAAGCGCCTGGCCGATGACATCTCGGTCCTGATGCGGGCGTCCCTGCTGGACATCGACCTGTCGATCTCGACCTATCTGGACCAGATCGACGGTCGCCGCAAAGAGGTCGAGGATGCCCAGCAACGTGCCTTCGAGGCCCTGTCGGGCGCCCTTGGCCGTCTGGCCGAAGGCGATCTGACCACCCGGCTGGACCCGGAACTGTCGGCCCGCACCCGCTTCAACGAAACGGTCGAACAGCTGGCCAGCATCATCGGATCGGTGCGCCATTCCGCCGGCCAGATCGGCAACGGCACCGGAGAGATCGCGGCGGCCTCCGACGATCTTGCGCGCCGTACCGAACAGCAGGCGGCCAGCCTGGAGGAAACCGCCGCCGCGCTGAACGAGATGACCGAGGCCGTGCGCGATTCCGCCACCCGCAGCCGCCAGGCGGAGGAGATGGCCGCCCGCGCCCGCCAGGTCGCCGCGCATGGCAGCCAGATCATGGACCAGACGCGCACCGCGATGGACGACGTCTCCTCCAGCGCCGGAGAGATGGGCCAGATCATCGGCGTGATCAGCGAGATCGCCTTCCAGACCAACCTGCTGGCCCTGAACGCCGGCGTCGAGGCCGCCCGCGCCGGTGAGGCCGGCCGCGGCTTTGCCGTCGTCGCCGCCGAGGTCCGCGCCCTGGCCCAACGATCGGCCGAGGCCGTGCGCACCATCCAGACACTGATCGACCGCAGCGTCCAGCAGACGACACATGGCGTGTCGCTGGTCGGCGCGACGCACCAGGCGCTGTCCGACATCATCCTGGTCTTCAACGAGATCGAAGGGATCGTGACCGAGATGTCCTCCACCGCCCAACGCCAGTCGCTGAGCATCTCCGAGATCAACAGCGCGGTCCGGTACCTGGACGACGTGACCCAGCAGAACGCCGCGATGGTCGAGGAAGCCAACGCCACCAGCACCCTGCTGAACGCAGAGGTCAAGGACCTGACCCGCATCGTCAGCAGCTTCACGATGGCGGCCCCCCGCCCGCAGCTGCATCAGCAGACCTACCGCCAGGCCGTCTAACCTTGCGCCGCGCGCCCCAACAGGGCGTGCGTTTCAGTCGTCCCGCCGCACGCCGATCCAGATCACGTGCCGCGATCCGCGCCCCGACCCGCCGGCGCGCACCCCGTGCGTGCTGACGGCAAAGCCGCACCCGGCCAGGCGCCGTTCGAACGCGGCGTCCGGCTCTGCCGACCAGACGGCCAGCACACCGCCGGGCGACAGCGCGCGCCGCGCCGCCTGCAGACCGGCCGTCCCGTACAGCGCATCGTTCCCGGTCCGCGTCAGCCCGTCGGGACCGTTGTCGACATCCAGCAGGATCGCGTCGAACGCCGTCGTGGCCTGACGGATCTGCGCGCCGACATCGCCGATCCGCACCTGAACCCGCGGGTCGGACAGGCAGCCTGCAAAGACCGCCGCCATGTGCTGCGTCGCCCATCCGACCAGTTCGGGCACGATCTCGGCCACGATCAGCCGGGCCTGGGGGCTGGCCACGGCCTGGGCCGCGCGCAGGGTGAACCCCATGCCCAGCCCGCCGATCAGCACCCGCGGCGCGGACCGGTCGGCCAGCCGGTCCAGCGCAAGCGTCGCCAGAGCCTCCTCGGACCCACCCAAGCGGCTGTTCATCAGCTCGTTTCCGCCCTGCAGCCTGATTGAGAATTCGTCGCCCCGCCGCATCAGCCGCAGCGTGTCGCCATCCGGCGCGGTCGCGCTGGCCAGTTGCACCCAAGGCAGCATGCCGATGTCCCATTCTGCGTAACCCGGTCCTGATCTAGCCGATCGGTTCCGTGCCGGAAAGGCGCTTGGGCATGGCTGCAATGCGAAACCCGCGCCGACAGGATCGGCGCGGGTCGGACATGGTGCAGGTCGCTTCGGTCAGAACTCGAACATCTGGCCTTCGCCGCGACCACCCACGACACGCAGGGGGACCGGTTCGACCACGGGAAGCGGCGCGGATGCACGTGTGCGGACCACCTCGGGCCGGCTGGTGCGGCTGCCGATCCGGAACCCGGCGATCTCGCGGATCAGATCCTCGGACCGCTGCTGCAGCGATGCGGCGGCGGCGTTGGCCTGTTCGGCCACGGCGGCGTTCTGCTGGGTCACCTGATCCAGCTGGTTCACGCCCGTGTTCACCTCGGCCAAGCCGATCGCTTGTTCGTTGGCCGCAAGCGAGATCGCGGTGATCTGTTCCGACACCTCATGCGCCTTGGACAGGATCTGGCCGAGGCTGTCGCCCGTCCGCCCCACAAGGGCGGACCCCGCCTTGACCTGCGATGCGGACTGCGAAATCAGCGACTTGATCTCCCGCGCGGAATCCGAGGCGCGCTGTGCCAGGCCCCGCACCTCGGAGGCCACGACCGCAAAGCCGCGGCCGGCCTCTCCGGCACGGGCGGCTTCGACGCCCGCGTTCAGGGCCAACAGATTGGTCTGGAACGCGATGTCATCGATGACACCGATGATGCGGGTGATCTGGTCGGACGACGCCTCGATCCCGCGCATGGCGGTCACGGCGTCGCGCACGACCTCGGCGCTGGTTTCGGCGATGTCGCGGTTCTGACGGCTGGCCTGCTCGGCATTGCGCGCGCGTTCGGCGGTCGAGGTGACGCTGGCGTTCATCTGGTTCAGGGCCGCGGCGGACTGCTCCAGCGTGGCGGCCTGCGTCTCGGCTCGGGAGGCCAGGTCCTGCGCGGCCGAGGTGATCTCGCTTGCGCCACCCCGGACCTGATCGGCGACGTCGGTGATGCGGTTGATGGTGCCGGTCAGGTTCGACACGACGCTGTTGAACGCCTCTCTCAGCCCGTCATAGCCGGCCGGGAACGGGTCCGACGGCGGGTTCGGGATCTGCTGTGTCAGGTCCCCCTGCGCCAGCCTGTCCAGCCCGGCACCGATGTCGCGCACGACCCGGGCCTGCTGGCGGGCCTCGATGTCGCGGGCGGCGGCAGCCTCGTTCTCAAGGCGGCGGGCCTCGTCGGCCATGGTGCGCGCCTCGACCGCGTTCTGGCGAAAGATTGCCAGGGCCTGGGCCAGCTGTGCCAGCTCGTTGCGACCCTCGGTTCCGCGAATCTCGACGTCCAGATCGCCCCGCGCCAACCGGTTGGTCTGGTCGACCGTCACCGCCAGGCGGCGCCCTAGATCACGCGAGATCCATGCGGCAATGACTGCGCCGATCACGATCGTGGCCGCGACCCCTGCCAGCAGTGACATCACCGTGGCATCCATCACCGCCGCTGCCTCCTCCTCCAGCCGGGCAAGGCTGGACATGGCGTCGTCGCGGATCCGTTCGACGGCGGCCAGGACCTCGATCTCGGTCAGCGACAGCGTCGCCAGATGGTCGCGCACGACCAGCTCCAGCGTCCGGCTCTGCTGCGCCATCGACCAGTATTCGTCGATACCGGACAGCGTGGTTGCCAGCAGGGTACGCGCGTCATCGCCCATCACACGGGGCTGCAGATCGGACAAGGCCTGCCGTGACCTTTGGAAGGGCGCGGCCGCGTCGTCGAAATCCTTCACGGCGCTGCCTTCCAGAAAGCGGTCGATGCGCACACGCGCGACCAGGAATTCGTTGGCGGCCTGCAGGGCGGCATAAGCCGCATCGCGATCACCACGCTGCTGGTACAGGGTCTGCAGCTGTTCCATGTTGCGACGGTGGGTGATGCCCAGCTCGCGCATCTGTGCCGTCAGCGCAGACAGCGGCTGGAAGCTGTCGAACAGCTGGTCGGCCTCGGTCACATGCCGCTCCTTCAGCGCGACCAAGGCCCCGGCATGCGGGCTGCCCAGGGCCTGCGCCTTTTCCGCCAGCACCATGACCGAGGTCATGCCGTCCTGCACCCGCTGACGATCCGCATCCGAGGCCGAAACCATGAAATCGTCCAGCGCCAGCCCGGCCTGGGCCACGCCGAAATTGATGTCCGCCGCCGCCAGCGCAAGCACCTCGGCATCATGGGCCTGGGCGTCGATGGCCTGCAACCGGTCCATCCGGTTCCAGGTAAAGCCGGCAAGCACCGCCAGCATCAGCAGGATCAGGCCAAAGCCTGCCGCGATGCGCGTCGCGATGCGGGTATTCTTCATCATCATGTCTTTCTCCGGAACGGGGATGGCGAGGCGCCACGAGGGCGCATTGCGGGTCGATGTGTCAGTTGGGCCGCGGCTGTCGGCGGATGTTGGTCAGAAAAGTTCGACGTCGCCGCCACGCTGCGGCATCGGCTGTTCGCGCACGGGTGCGCGGGCCTCGCCCAGCAGGTGCAGCTGCACCCGACCGATGACGGGCCAGAACCGGATGCGCCGCGCCTGCGTGCCGCAGAGGTCGCTGGCGATCAGCGGAATGCCCTCGTCCTGCAGGAAGCGGCGGGCGGCATCGGCATTGCGCTGGCCGATGTCGGGCAGGCCGGCCATCATCCGTGCGCCGCCGAACAGCTTGGCGCGCAGGCGGCTGCGCACGGCGCCGCGGCGCATCAGCCCGTTCACCAGAACTTCCATTGCGGCGGCGGCATAGCGGATGTCGGGGCCGCCCGGCCCCGCATCGGGCAGCAGAAAGTGATTCAGCCCGCCGATTTCCCGGTCCGCATCCATGATGCAGGCCGACACGCAGGACCCCAGGACGGTGGTCAGGATCGCGTCAGGATCGTCGCTGATGGCATGTTCGCCCTGAACGACATGGATGACGCGCGTCGCGGCATCGCGGATCATGACAGCCTCCTCAGGCGGGCGGGTTCCCGCGTCAAAAGCGTCTGGCCGATGCGCGTGAGGGGCAGCACGTCGACCGCACCGCCCAGCTCCACCGCGACACGCGGCATGCCCCAGACGACGGATGTGGCACGGTCCTGAGCTATCGTGTGCGCCCCTGCCCGACGCAGCGCGCACAGCCCCTGCGCGCCGTCGGCCCCCATCCCTGTCAGCAGCGCGGCACGGATGTCCAGACGATCGGCAATCGCCGCACCGTCGGAGAACAGCACGTCCACGGACGGACGGTGCCCGGATACGGGTGGGGTCGCGGACAGACGCGCGCGGGGTCCGCCCCGCAGGGTCACGCCCAGATGCCTGTCAGGCGCGGCGGCCAGATAGACGACGCCCCGCCGCAGGGGCATGTTGTCCTGCGCCGCGACAACCTGCGGCGCAAGCAGTTGATCAAGCCGGCGGATCAGCCCTTCGGCAAAGCCCGGGCGAATATGCTGCACGATCATCGTCGGTGGACAGTCGGCGCGAAATCCGGCCAGCACGGCCTCCAACGCGGTGATTCCGCCGGTCGAGGCGCCCAGCAGGATCAGCCCGGCCGCCGCGTCCGTGGGTGGTACGGGGTCTGCGGCACGGATCGGTGCGGCGCGGGCGGGCTGAAGCCCACCGAACAGGCGCGACAGCATCTGTTCGGGGCTGGACATCACCGGATATCCGCCCGCCGGCACGCGCATCTGACCATAGATGACCACGCCCGCGTCGATCATCGTCAGGATGTCCGCCAATGCGTCGAATTCGATCGATTCGGCGAATTCGGCGGCCACGGCCACGCGGCGCGGCAGGTGCAGTTCGATCAGCACATAGGCCTCGCCGGGCGTGGTGGCGCCCAGCACGGTCACACCGCCCTGTTCCTCGCATCGGCGCAGCAGGGCGGTCAGGCGGGCGGGGTTCGGTTCAACGATCAGCAGGACCGGATTCGACACAGGGACACTCCTGGATGGGTCAGGGGACCATCGCCGGGAAAGATTAAAATATCGTTTCCTGTGAGAGACTTGCCGGACGGGAAATTAATCAGTGGCGGCAATGGTTCCTTAACTCATGGCTGTTAGCGATGGGGACGCCGACGACAATACGAGGTAGTTGAGATGCATGCCCTGCCCCTGCCCGAGACGTTCGACCGCAAGGCCGTCTCTGCCTTTGCCCGCACCCTGCTGGACCATCGGGGCGCGGATGCGGTCCTGGATGCGTCCGGGGTCGCGCGCATGGGCACCCTTGCGGTCGAGCTGCTGATCGCAGCGCGCAAGCAGTGGCAGGCCGACGGCAAGACGCTGTCGATCCGTGACGCCTCGGACCCGTTTCTGACCACGATCCAGGCTGTCGGCGCCTCGGTCCAGCTTCTTCAAACCGGGGGACCCGCATGACGACCCGTATCCTGGCGGTCGACGATTCGCCGACAATCCGCGCGCTTGTGTCCAAGGCCCTGCGCAATGCGGGCTTTGACGTGTTCCTGGCCGTGGACGGCGTGGACGGCGTCGGCGCGCTGAGCGAGGCCGATCCGCATCTGATCATCACCGACATCAACATGCCGCGCATGGACGGCTTCGGCCTGATCGAGAACGTCCGCGCGACCGGCGCCTATGCCGACGTGCCCATCCTGGTCCTGACCACCGAAAGCGGCGCCGACCTGAAGGCACGCGCCCGCAGCGCGGGGGCCACCGGCTGGATCGTGAAACCCTTCGAGGATGAGCGTCTGATCGCCGTCATCGACAAGGTCCTGGGGCGCTGACGATGGCTGACATGGACGAATTCCGCGACATGTTCTTCGTCGAATGCGACGAGCTGCTGGAGGTGCTGGCCACCGGCCTGCGCCAGATCGAGCAGCCCGGCTTCGACGTGGAAACGGTGCATGCCGTGTTCCGCGCGGTGCATTCGGTCAAGGGGGGCGCTGCCGCCTTCGGCCTGACCACGCTGGTCACCTTTGCCCACCGCTTCGAGACTGTCCTGGACCTGGTCCGGTCGGACCGGCTGGACGTGACGCCCCAGATCATGGCGCTGCTGCACCGCTGTTCGGACTGCCTGACGGATCTGGTCGCCAGCGCCCGGTCGGGCCGCGATACCGATCAGGCCCAGGTCGACGGGCTGATGACCGAATTGGCTGCCCTGATCGACACGGAAACCCCCGAGGAGACCGCGTTCGAGTTCACACCGATCTCGCTGGACTTCGATGTGCCCCTGTCCTTCGATCCGATCCCGCCACCGGCGTCGGGCCTGCTGGTCCAGATGACGCCCACCTTTCAGCTGTACCGTTCGGGCAACGATCCGATGGCCCTGCTGAACGCCCTGCGCAAGCTGGGCGATGCGGACGTCCACCTGGACTGCGACGCGGTCGCTCTGCTGGAGGACTGGTCGCCCGAACAGCCCGCGCTGTCGTGGCAGGTCCGCCTGACCGGCGCGGCAAGCCAGCCCGATGTCATGTCCGTGTTCGAGTTCGTCGAGGATTGCTGCGCGCTGACGGTCCGCCCGCTGACCGAGGACGACCTGCCCGCGCCTACCCCCGAACCCGCAGCCGCGCCTGCAGACACCGCCCCCGTCGCCCAGATCGTCCGCGATGCCCCCACCACCGCTCCGCCGCGCGCGGTCCAGCAACAGGACAGCGCCCAGGCCGCACCGACCATCCGCGTGGCGCTGGACCGTGTCGATCGTCTGATGAACATGATCGGCGAACTGGTCATCAAGGAGGCGATGCTTTCCCAGGTGATCCAGACGGCGGGCCTGCACGAGCAGCCCGACGTCGTCGCCGGCCTGGATGCGATCCGGCAATTGGCAAGCGACATCCAGGAAAGCGTGATGGCGATCCGGGCGCAACCGCTGAAGCTGGTGTTCCAGCGCATGCACCGCATCCTGCGCGAGGCGGCCGACGCCACCGGCAAGCCCGTCCGCATGATCACCATCGGTGAGCAGACCGAGGTCGACAAGACCATGATCGAACGCCTGGTCGAACCGCTGACGCACATGATCCGCAACTCGGTCGATCACGGGCTGGAGGACAGCGTGACGCGCCAGCGTCGCGGCAAGCCCCAGGAAGGCACGATCACCCTGTCGGCCGCCCATCGGTCCGGTCGCGTCCAAATCGAGGTGTCGGACGATGGCGGCGGCATCAACCGCGCCAAGGTGCGTCAGATCGCCGAGGATCGCGGCCTGATCGCGCCCGGCGCCAACCTGTCGCCCGCCGAGATCGATCAGCTGCTGTTCCTGCCAGGCTTCTCCTCCAAGGACGAGGTGTCGGCCCTGTCCGGTCGCGGCGTCGGCCTGGACGTGGTGCGCCGCGAGATCATGAACCTGGGCGGCCGCGTGATGATCCAGTCGACCGAGGGTCAGGGCACGACCTTCTCGATCGCGCTGCCGCTGACGCTGGCGGTCGTCGAGGGGATGCTGATCCAGCTGGGCGACCAGACGATGGTCCTGCCGATCACCGCGGTCCAGGAAACGCTGCGCCCCGAGAACACGATGCTGCACGGCGTGGGCCACGGATCGCAGCTGCTGTCCAATCGCGGAGAGCTGATCCCGATCATCGACCTGTGCACCAGCTTCGGCGTCACCCGGCCCGCGGAGGGTCCCGACACCGGCGTGCTGATCGTGGTCGAGACCGACAGCCGCAGGCGCGCGGCCTTCCGGGTCGACGCGATCTTCGATCAGCGACAGGTTGTGATCAAAAGCCTGGAACAGAACTACGGCCGCGTGCCGGGCGTGTCGGCCGCCACGATCCTGGGCGACGGAAAGATCGCCCTGATCATCGATCCCGAAGAAATCCTTCTTTCCATGTCCAACGACCAGGGCCGCCGCATGGCCGCCATGGCATCGAACGGGTGACGCATGCTGCAATCCATCTCGCATAATTCCGTCGGCAAAAGCGACGTCGTGGCCTTCAAGCTGGCCGATCAGGACTTCTGCATCGACATCGGGCTGGTCCGCGAAATTCGTGGCTGGACCCCAACGACCATGCTGCCCCACGCGCCCGACTACGTCAAAGGCGTGATCAACCTGCGCGGATCGGTCGTGACGGTCGTCGACCTGTCGGCGCGGCTCGGCTTTGGCGCTGCGACGCCGTCCCACCGCCATGTCGTCATCATCGCGATGCATGCCGGGCGGATCGTGGGGCTGCTGGCGGACCTGGTGTCCGACATCCTGCCCATCAACGACGATCACATCCAGGCGGTGCCCGACATCGCGTCGAACCCCGCGCGCGAGTTCATCGTCGGCATGATCACGCTGGAGGACGGACGCATCCTGCGCAAGATCGACCTGGCGCAGCTGCTGCCCGCGGCCCACGGGGTCGACGCGTGAGAACAGCACCCCTTTCGACCCCCACCCCCGCGGGGCCGGTCCTGACCGATGGACAATTCCGCAAGATCGCCGCGATCGTGCATCAGGACAGCGGCATCATCCTGTCGGAATCCAAGCGCAGCCTGCTGATGGCCCGCCTGAACCGCCGCCTGCGGGTCCTGACGCTGCCCGATTACGGCGCCTATTGCGACCGTCTGGAAGGGCCTGACGGACCGCAGGAACGCCGCCACCTGCTGTCGGCCATCACGACGAACGTCACGGCCTTCTTCCGCGAGGGCCACCATTTCCAGGCCTTGGCGCAGGAGGTCCTGCCCCCGCTGATCGCCCAGGCCCGCGCCGGACGGCGGCTGCGGCTGTGGTCCGCGGCCTCCTCCTCGGGCGAGGAACCCTATTCGATGGCCGTGACGCTGCTGGACGCGTTTCCCGATGCGGCGCAGCATGACGTTCTGATCCTGGCCACCGACATCGACCCCGAAATGGTGGACCGCGCCCAGCAGGGCCGCTTTGCATCCGATGCGCTGGCCCCGGTCCCCCCCGCCCAGGTCAAGCGGTATTTCCAGCCCCATGCCGCGGGCTTCGAGGCCAAGCCAGAGGTCCGGCGCATCATGCGGTTCGGCGAACTGAACCTGCATGACGACTGGCCATTTTCCGGCAGGTTCGACGTGACCTTCTGCCGCAACACCGCGATCTATTTCGACAGTGCCGCGCGCCAGCGCCTGTGGCTGCGCTTCGGTGGCGCCCTGAACGAGGGCGGCGCGCTGTTCATCGGTCATTCGGAACGGCTGGACGGCCCGGCCGCGGGCCTATTCGCCGCAACAGGCACAACCCAATACCGGCGCAATGCGACGCCGGCCTCTGCCAGGACGTGAAAGGGACAACATGGCACTGAAATCGAACCTTCATGTAATGGTGGTGGACGACATGACCATCAGCCGCTCGCTGATCGAACAGGCGCTGGACTGGGCCGGCCTGGTCAACGTCCAATACGAGGCGAACGGAGAGACGGCGTTCCGCAGACTGGCCGCGGCTCCGGTTCATCTGGTCATCTCGGATTACAACATGCCCGGAATGGACGGCCTTGGCCTGCTGGAGGCGCTGCGTCAGAATCCCAGCACCCAGCGCATCGGCTTCATCCTGATCACCGGCACCGCCACGCGCGAGATGATCGAGCGGGGCCAGCGCGCCGGCATGAACAACTTCATCGCCAAGCCTTTCACCAAGGAGGCGTTGCTGCGCTGCATCGAATCGGTGACGGGCAAGCTGCAATGACGGCGACGCCCGATCCTTGTCTGAACGCGGCCCTGCATCGCGCCGCCGCCGAGGCGCATCGCATCGCCCAAGGCCTGGGGCGGATCGATGCCGCCCTGGGCGCGATGCTGCAGGTGACCGATGCGGCGGCCCAGTCGCTGCAGGCCGCCGACCTGTTGCGTCAGGAGGTCGAGGGGCTGTCGCGGTTTCTGGGCGTGCTGGCGCAGCAGACCCCGCCGGGGCAGCCCTGCAACCCAGGCCAAGCCGCGGCTGGCCTGGATCTGCGGGCGCAGGCCGTTCGCCTTGGCGGGATGGCGCCGGCGGCCGACAGTACCCCGACAATCGACCTGTGGTAGCGGACGCGACAATACCTGCATGTTCATAGGATATACTTGACATAAATAATAAACAATAATAACCCACGCCTTGCCAGCATCTGCCAGCCTCGTGATCCCACGGCCCATGGCCGCACTCCGAGGCGCAGATGACCTTTTCCGACCCGTGCCTGTTGGCTGTCCGACATCCTGACCAAGCAGGTCCGGGGGCCGGCACCCTGCCCGATCCTTGCCCTGCGTCTGACGCGCAGGGCATCGCCGATCTGGCCAGCCTGCGCGCGCTGCTGATCTGCGACAGACGCGAGCTGGGCGGCGGGTGCGATCTGGTCCCGGTCGCCGGCGGCTGGCTGGAGGTCGTGACCGATGCGCCGATGGCATCGGGCCTGCCGCGTATCCGCGGGCTGATCCGGCACGGGCCGGACGGATCGCGCCCCATCGACCCGGACCTGGCGCTGTCGTTGATCCTGGACCGACTGACAGGCGATCACGGACCTGCAGGCGCCGCCTTGGCCCGCCGCGTGCAGGCCAGCCGTCATCGGATCGCCACGATCTGCGGACAGCGCCTGGCGCGGCCGCACCCCGCACCCGACTGGTTGACCGCCGAACAGGCGGTGATCTTCGGCCACTGGATGCATCCCTGCCCCAAGGCGTTGTCCGGCATGTCCCTGCCCGAGGAACGCGCGATGACCCCCGACTGGTGCGGCGCGTTGCACCTTGTCGGCCTGTCGGTCCGCAAAGACCTGATCGCAGGCACCGACCCTGACCGTGCGCGCGATCTGCCGGGCATGGATCTGGACCCCGGTCCCGGACGCATCCTGCTGCCCGCGCATCCGCTGACCTGGGACCGCGCCCGCCGCGATCCGGCCATCGCCGCGCTGCTGTCGCAGGGCGCCATCCGCGAACTTGGCCCGGTGGGACCGGCATGGTGGGCGACATCCTCGGTGCGGACGTTGTGGCGCGGCGACAGCCCGTGGCAGGTCAAGGTGTCGCTGCCGGTCACCATCACCAACTCGCAGCGCGTGAACAAGCGTCACGAACTGCTGGCGGGCGCGGCGATGTCGGCCCGCATCGGCGCGCTGCAGGGGCGGTTCGGGCGGCTGCGGTTGATCGACGACCCGCATTGGCTGACCCTGGCCCTGCCCGGTCGCATCGAATCCGGGCTGGAGGTGATCCTGCGCCGCAACCCGTGGCGCGGGGGACGCGGGGGGCAGGTGATGCAGGTCGCGGGCCTGGTCGCCGAACCTCTGCCGGGACGGCCGTCGATGCTGGCGCAGGTCATGGCGGGGCACGACCCGGCCGCCTGGTTCGACGCCTATCTGGACTGCACCGTCGCCCCCCTGCTGCGCCTGTATGACGCCACCGGCATCGCGGTCGAGGCACATCAGCAGAACGCCCTGCTGGACCTCTCCCAAGGTCTGCCGCGCCGCTGCGACATCCGCGACAACCAGGGCTTCTATGTGGCCGACGACATGGCCTGCGCCACGCTGCGCGCCATTCCCAACCTGTTCTATCCGCGCGCCGAGGCAGAGGACGCCCTGACCTATTCGCTGATCGTGAACCAGGTGTTTGGCGTGATCCACCGCATGGCGCTGGACGGGATCTGGCCAGAGCGGCGGGCGCTATCCGCGCTGGCAGCCCATCTTGGCGGTCTGACCCGCCTGCCGGGTCATGGCGGCCCCTTGGCCCGCCGTTGGCTGACGCAGCCGCATCTGCCCGCCAAAGGCAATCTGCTGACCCAGTTGGGCGGTGTGGACGAACTGCTGATCCCCGGGGAACGCGCACCCATGATCCGCGTGCCAAACCCCCTGCCCGCGCTGGCCCATGCCGGGATGCTGTCCGATGTCGCCTGAGACCCGCGCCCTGCGCCAGACGATAGAGGCTCTGGCGTTCGAACGCATCCTGCGCCCGGCGCAGGGCGGCTGGACAGTGGGCGGCCTGGCCATCCGGGCGCCATATCGCCTGCAGGCCAGCGGCCGTGTCAGGCTGTTGGACGACCCGCGCGATGCCACCGGCGGATTGCTGAAACCGGACGACCTGGAACGCGCGCTGGCCAGGGCCGGCCACGATCCCGCGGCGCTGATGACCGCCATGCGGCGCAGCGCGCATTTCCTGCGCGCGGCGGGGCCGGTTCGCGACAACCGCCTGTCGCTGACCGGCCCGGCGCTGGAGGCGAGCCTGATCGAGGGGCATCCGTATCATCCCGGCTTCAAGTCCCGCGCCGGGTTTTCGGACACTGACAATGCCGCCTTCGGCCCCGAAGGCGGCAGGACCATCGTGCCGGTCTGGCTATCGGTCGACCCCGCAATCGTGACGCGTGCAGGAACGGACCCCGCGCAGGGCTGGGCGCCGCCGGGGGCCATCCCGGTCCACCCGTGGCAGTGGCGGCGCCTGCAACGTGACCCGGCGGTGCAGGCGCTGATGGCGCGCGGGGCCTTGAAGGTGCTGCCGGCGGAGGGGCCGCGGATGCAGGCCACGGCGTCGCTGCGGACATTGGCCGCCTGCGACGGGGGCGATCACCTGAAGCTGTCGCTTAGCGTGGGGGTGACCTCCTCGGTCCGCGACCTGATGCCGTGGTCGGTGGCGGTGGCGCCGGCCATATCGGACTGGCTGGAACGCGTGGTGGCGTCCGATCGGCACCTGGCCGGGCTGACGATCCTCCCGGAACATGGCGCGGCCATCGTCGCACGCAAGCTGCTGGGCGGCAGGCTGGCTGCGATCCGGCGCAGCCCCCCGCCCCCAGGTGCCATGCCCCTGTCGGCCCTGTCGCTGACCCAGCCGGACGGGCGCGCACTGATCGCGCCCTGGCTGGCCGCGCATGGCACCCAGGCGTGGACCGCGCGGCTGCTGACGATCCTGCAGCCCGTCTGGCGCCTGATGACCCATCACGGGATCGCGCTGGAGGCGCATGGCCAGAACCTGCTGATCACCCATGACGGCGGCTGGCCGACCGGGCTGGTGGCCCGCGATTTCAGCGAAAGCCTGGAGTACCTGCCGGACCGGCTGAGCCTGGCCGCCCCCGACCTTGCGGCCATCGAACCGGCGATGGCGGGGGCACCGGACGGCACCTATCACCGCATGGGCCGGGCCACCGACCTGCGCGATCTGGTCGCCGACTGTCTGGTTACCCACGTGCTGTCGGATCTGGCGGATCTGCTGCACCGCACCGGCCATCTGTCCGAAGCGATCTTCTGGCGGCTGGCCCGCGCCGCCCTGCCCCATGCCCCCAGCCTGCGCACCGACGCCGCGACGGTTCCGGCGGAGAGCTTGGCCGCGGGGCTGCTGGGCCGCACCGAAACCCACCCTGCGCCGAACCCGCTGAAGGAGCCCGCCATGACCCGCCTGTTCCACCTGAACGACACGCTGATCGATCCGTTCGGCCCGGACGCCCCCGACCTGCTGGCCGGCCGCGACCCCGAACGCACGCGCATCGCACTGTTGATGACTGACCGCGCGGCATGCCTGACGCAGATCCTGCGCCTGCGGGATGCGGGCGCGTCCTGTCATCCGATCCACCCGGAAACGCCCCCCGATCAGGCGCACGATCTGGCAAGGCGGGCGGGCTGCGACCTGATGATGACCGATGCGGGTCTGCAGGGGTTGGGACAGGATGCGCCGCATGCGCCGGGTGGGGTGCTGATCCAGACCAGTTCGGGCACCACCGGCGCACCCAAGATCATCGCCCGCAGTTGGGCCGCCATCCAGACCGAGATCGACGCCTATCTGCAGGCCTTTTCGCAGGCGGTCGGGATGACGCCGGTCATCGCAGCCCCGATCACCCATTCCTATGGACTGATCGCCGGTGTGCTTGTCGGACAGGCTCGGGGACATGCTCCGGTGGTGCTGAACCACGCCAACCCGCGCGCCATCCTGCGCCAGCTGGCCCGGATCCGCGATCCGCTGATCTATGCCGCACCGCCGCTGCTGCATGTGCTGGCGCGGTTGGCCGGGGCGCAGGGGCTGCACGCGGTGATGTCGTCGGGGACTGTGCTGCCGCAGCCGTGGTTTGACGCGATCCGCTGCGCGGCGCGCCACTTGTTCCAGCAGTACGGCTGTTCCGAGGCGGGATGCCTGGCCATCGCGCAGAACCCCGACCGGCCCGAGGATATGGGCCTGCCCCTGCCGCATGTCCGCCTGCAGGCCGGACGGGACGCACCCGGCCCCGTCTCCGTCCATGCCGCAGGCGCGACGGTGCAGACCGGCGATCTGGGCGTGATCGACGCCCGCGGCCACCTGATCTTTGCCGGGCGCCAGGCCGAGGTGATCGATGTCGCGGGCCTGAACGTCTATCCCGCCCATATCGAGGCCGCGGCCCTGAGCCTGCCGGGCATCATCGACGCGGTGGCATTCGCCGTCCCGGACCCCGTCGCGCATCAGCGCCCCGCGCTTGCCTATGCCGGCGACATCGCCGAGGCGCCGCTGGACGCCCATCTGGCGGCGCTGCTGTCGCCACGCCAGCGGCCGGTGCGTCTGGTCCGCCTGCCCGCCCTGCCGCGTGGTGCGAACGGCAAGATCGCCCGCCGCGCCCTTGCCGAAACCCTGTCGGAGGCCCCCGCATGACCGACCCCCACCCCATCCCCGCCCCACAGGACATGCAGGACCGCATCCGCGCGATCCTGGCCGGTCCGATGGCCTGCCCGCGCATGGCGGCCTTTGGTCCCGACGCGCGTCTTGGCCATGACCTGGGCTTGGATTCGGTCGCCCTGATGACGCTGATGCTGCACCTGGACGAGGCGGGCATCACCATGGCCGAGGATACGTTCGACCGCGCCCCCGGAATGACCGTGCAGGCGCTGTCGATGGCGCTGGCGGGCGTGACCCCCGCACCCGATGAACCTGTCGACATCAAGGTCCATTGCGTCGTCAGCTGCCTGTGCCAGGCGCTGAAGGACCGCGGCGGGATCGACCACCGCCCGCTGTATCTGGGCCTGTGGGACGGGCAGGTGATCGTCGACGACAGGATGCGCCTGTCCTATCACGCGCCGGGGATCGATCACGGCTTCTATCTGCATTGGGCTGGTCGCCTGTTCGGCCTGCAGGTGACGCGTTGGCATGAGGATGCCGCGCCGGGCGCGCGGAACCTGGACCACCTGCACGCGCTGCTGGCCGATTGGCGGCCCGGCCGCTACGTCATGCCGATGGTCGACATGGCGCTGCTGCCGCAACGCGACAACAAGTTCGCCCAGGCCAGCTTTCCCCACTATGCCCTGCTGGAGCCCACGGCGGACCCCGACACCTGGCTGATGCGCGACCCGGATTTCCGGTGGGAGGGGCCGCTGCCTGCCCGCGACCTGCGGGCGGCATTCCTGGCACCCACCGTGGCCGGGGGCTTCGCCTTCGACAATGCGGGCGCGCATCCCGCGGACGACGCGACCATCGCCGCGATGCACCACGCGACCTTCGACGCGCAGGCCGTGCCGCTGATCGACGCGATCCGCCGCATCGTGCAGGCCCATGTCGCCGACCTGCCGCGCGCCGATCTGGAACCCGCGCTGCGCGAACTGCCGGTCATCGCGATCCGCAAATACGCCTATGAGCACGCGCTGGCGATCTTCGGCGACATCGAGGGCGCCGATCACGATGCGTTCGAGGAATGCTGCGACCGGATCGCGGCGCTGCATGGCGGGCTGAACGCGGCCCATCTGCGCGCGGTGGCCTTTGCCCGCGGCGGTGACTGCGACGATCTGCTGCAGGTGCTGGCCGATCTGGACCGGCTGACCCTGCTGGAACGGGGCATCAAGGCCACCGTGGGCCAGTGGTTCGACCGCTGGCAGAGGGCGCGCGCATGAGGATCAATGCCTGTTCCGTGGCCTTCCGCCACCTGGACGTGACCGCCCGCGACCTCGCCCGCTATGTCGCCCGCGAGGGGTTCGACGGGCTGGAGGTCTGGGCCGCGCATGCCCGCGCGCTGGCCGTCGAATGGCGTGATCTGCCGCAGCGTCCCCCGGTGCCGATGCTGGCGGGCTATCTGCCCCTGGGCACTGCCGGTTTCAGCCGCGCCGACGCGGCCGACCTGCTGGACCTGACCCGGACCTGGGGCGCGCCACGGCTGCGGCTGTTCGCGGGGGGCGTGGGGCGCGATCAGGCGGGGGCGGACCAGCGCCGCGCGATCCTGCGCGACCTGGGCACGACGGCCGACATGGCCCATGACCGCGGCCTGCGCATCGCGGTCGAGACGCATCCGCAGACCCTGGCCGACAGCCTGCCCGCGACCTTGGACCTGCTGGATGCGCTGGACCATCCCGCGGTCGGCGTGAACTTCGACGTGCTGCATGTGTGGGAGTCGGGCGACGACCCCGTATCTGCAGTCGCCGCACTGCGCGAACATATCGAGCACCTGCACCTGAAATCCGTGACCGCGCGCGACCGCCTGTCGGTCTTTCACCCGGACAACGTCCACGATCCGCGCGGCAGCCGTGACGGCATGTGCCCGCTGCTGACGGGTGTCGTCGATTATGCGGCGTTCCTGCGCGCGGTGCCGGCGGGGATGGGTGCGTCGCTGGAATGGTTCGGCCCAAAGCCCGCGGCGACCATGGCGGCCGATCTGCGCGCGTTGCGGCGGGACCTGCTGGACCGCGCGGCGTGAGGGGACGCGGAATCCACCTCCGCCCCCCTTTTCATCCCCGGTCATATCCCTATGCTTGCCGGCAAGAAAAGGTAGGGTGACGTCATGGCGCGATCGGGACTGGATTACGGCGGAATGATGCATCGCGCGATGCAGGGGCTGATCGCCGAGGTGCTGCGCCAGGTCGCCCGCGACGGTCTGCCCGGAGAGCATCATTTCTTCATCACCTTTGACACGCGCGACGACGGTGTCGAGATGGCGGACTGGCTGCGCGAACGCTATCCCGAGGAGATGACCATCGTCATCCAGCACTGGTTCGACAACCTGACGATCCAGCCCGACCATTTCACCATCACGCTGAACTTCGGCAACCAGCCGGAGCCGCTGAAGATCCCGTTCGATGCGCTGCGCACCTTCGTGGACCCGTCCGTCGAATTCGGCCTGCGCTTCGAGACGCAGGACAGCGACGACGACGAGGATGAGGACGCCGAGGCCGACGCCGAATACCAGCTGGACGCCGAGGATGACGGCGACGACACGCCCCCGTCGGGCGGCGCCGATGTCGTGCGCCTGGACCGCTGGCGGAAATAGCGCCATGACCATGCGCGGCCTGTCGGCCTTTCCGATCACGCCGACCGACGCCGCGGGCCACCCCCTGCCCGCCGACCTGCGCCGCCTGATCCTGCGCCTTGCGCGGGCGGGCGTGGACAGCATCGGCGTGCTGGGATCGACGGGCGGCTATGCGTATCTGGAGGCCGACCAGCGCCGGGAGGTGCTGGAGACCGCGCTTGACGCCGCCGGCGGCAGGGTGCCGGTGATCGCGGGCGTGGGCGCGCTGCGCAGCGACACCTCGGCCGCGCTGGCGCGTCATGCGGCGGATGCGGGGGCGACGGGCCTGCTGTTGGCGCCGATGTCCTACACCCCCCTGACCGAGGCTGAGGTCTTTGGGCATTTCGAAACCGTCGCAGGGGCGTCGGACCTGCCGATCTGCATCTACAACAATCCATCGACCACGCATTTCACCTTTTCGCCCGCGCTGATCGCCCGGCTGGCGTCGCTGCCGACCGTCACGGCGGTCAAGATGCCGCTGCCCGCAGGCGGGGACTTCGCAGGCCAGATCGCGGCCCTGCGCGCCGATCTGCCGCCCGATTTCGCCATCGGCTACAGCGGCGACTGGGGCTGTCCCGACGCGCTTTTGAACCATGCCGACGGCTGGTTCAGCGTGGCGGCGGGCCTGTGGCCCGACCAGACGCTGACCCTGGCCTGTGCCGCCCGTGCGGGCGACCGGCCCGAAACGGCCCGCTGGCAGGCCCGGTTCCAGCCGATGTGGGACCTGTTCCAGGCCCATGGCAGCCTGCGGGTCGTTCATGCCTGCGCCCGGCTGATGGACCTGACCGACGCGCAGCCGCCCCGACCGATCCTGCCCCTGCCCGACGCATTGACCCCGCGCCTGCGCGCGGCGATGCATGCGCTGGACGACTGAGGGCGCTGTTTGCGCCAGCATACCGTTGCATACGAATTGCGCCCGATGACCCGGACGGCTACAACCCGCCACGAAACCGTGAGGGAGCGACCCGATGACCAAGACCCGCACCGAAACCGACAGCTTCGGCCCGCTGGAGGTTGACGCCTCGAAATACTGGGGCGCGCAGACGCAGCGTTCGATCATCAACTTCCCGATTGGCTGGGAACGCCAGCCGGTGCCCATCATCCGCGCCCTGGGCGCGATCAAGCTGGCCGCCGCGCGGGTGAACCGCGCCACGGGCGACCTGCCTGCCGATCTGGCCGATGCGATGGAGCAGGCCGCGACCGAGGTGTTCCAGGGCAAGTTCGACGACAACTTCCCGCTGGTCGTCTGGCAGACCGGGTCCGGCACCCAGTCGAACATGAACGCCAACGAGGTGATCAGCAACCGCGCGATCGAGATCATGGGCGGAGAGATGGGGTCCAAGAAACCCGTCCACCCGAACGATCACTGCAACATGGGCCAGTCGTCGAACGACACCTTCCCGACCGCGATGCATGTGGGCATCGCCATGCTGGCGCGCGACACGCTGCTGCCGGGTCTGGAGAAGCTAGCCGCCGCGCTGGAGGCAAAGTCGGCCGAGTTCAAGGACATCATCAAGATCGGTCGCACCCACACCCAGGATGCGACGCCCCTGACCTTGGGTCAGGAATTCGGTGGCTATGCCCATCAGGTCCGCAAGGGGATCGAGCGGGTCAAGGCCTGCCTGCCCGACATCTATGAGTTGGCCCAGGGCGGCACGGCGGTCGGCACCGGCCTGAACACCAAGAAGGGCTGGGACACCGCCATCGCCGCGGAAATCGCCAAGATCACCGACCTGCCCTTCGTCACCGCGCCGAACAAGTTCGAGGCGCTGGCCGCCCATGACGCGATGGTTATGTTCTCGGGCGCGCTGAAGACGGTGGCCGGATCGCTGTTCAAGATCGCCAACGACATGCGCCTGCTGGGGTCGGGGCCGCGTTCGGGTCTGGGCGAACTGATCCTGCCCGAGAACGAGCCGGGATCGTCGATCATGCCAGGCAAGGTGAACCCGACCCAGGCCGAGGCGCTGACCATGGTCTGCGCGCATGTGATGGGCAACGACGCCGCCGTGGGCTTTGCCGGGTCGCAGGGGCATTTCGAGCTGAACGTCTACAACCCGATGATGTCCTACAACGTGCTGCAATCCATGCAGCTTCTGGGCGATGCGGCCTCCAGCTTCACCGACAACATGGTCGTGGGCACTCAGGCCAACGTAAAGCGCATCGACCAGCTGATGCGCGAATCGCTGATGCTGGTGACGGCGCTGGCGCCCACCATCGGCTATGACAATGCTACCAAGGTCGCCAAGACCGCGCACAAGAACGGCACGACGCTGCGCGAGGAGGCCATCGCCCTGGGCTTCGTCGACGGAGAGACCTTCGACCGCGTCGTCCGCCCCGAGGACATGATCAGCCCCAAGGGCTGACCTCTTGACCCAAGGCCGGAGGGCGCGCCACAGTGGCGCGCCCTTCGTCGTTTCACGGACCGCCATGACCCGCATCATCAACCTGCGCCAGGCCCGCAAGGCCCGCGACCGCGACGCCAAGCGCGCCGAGGGCGACGCGAACGCCGCCCTGCACGGAGAGGCCAAGCCGCTGCGCGACGCGCGCCAGGCCGAACGCGACCGCGCGGCCCGCGTGCTGGACGCGCATCGGCGCGACACGCCCGACGAATGATCGACCTGCCCGCCATGACGCCGCCGCTGAAGCGGTCGGTGACCATAGACGGGCACCGAACGTCGGTGTCGCTGGAAGATGCGTTCTGGAAGGCGTTGGCGACCCAGGCCGCGGCGCGCGACCTGACCCGCGCCGCGCTGATCGGACAGATCGACCATGCCCGGCCGCCGCAGATCGGACTGGCCACGGCCCTGCGCCTTTATGTGCTGTCCACCCTGCAGGCGCAGGATCCCTGACCCGCCATTGGGTCAGTCAGCCGCCTGGCCCCGCAAATCGGGCAGGACGTGGTCGCGGAACTGCTCCCGCAGGGTCAGCTTGCTGATCTTGCCGGTCGCGGTCAGGGGCATCTCGTCGACATAGACGACGTCGTCAGGCAGCTGCCAGCTGGCCAGATGCGCGCCCAGATGGGACCGCATCTCCTCCAGCCCAGGTCGGGCGGCCCCCTTGGGCTTGATCACCAGCAGCGGGCGTTCATCCCATTTCGGATGGGGCAACGCGATGACCGCGCATTGCGCCACGTCCGGATGGGCGACTGCCAGGTTCTCGACGTCGATCGAACTGATCCATTCGCCACCCGACTTGATCAGGTCCTTGGCCCGGTCGCGAAGCGTCAGGATGCCGTCGGCGCTGATCGAGGCGATGTCGCCTGTCCCGAACCAGCCGTCGGCGTCGATGGCGCGCGCCGTCGCACCGGCATTGTCGTGATAACCGGCGGCCACGGTGTTGCCGCGCACGAACAGCTCTCCCATGGCTTGGCCGTCATGGGGCTGGCGCGTGCCCGCGTCGTCCACGATCTTCATCTCGACACCGAACACCCGCCGCCCCTGCGCCTGCTTCAGCGCCATGCGCCGGTCGAACGGCAGATCGCGCTGCGCCGGCGTCAGCGACCCCTGGCTGCCCAGCGGAGAGGTCTCGGTCATGCCCCAGGCGTGGTTCACGTCGATACCCAGACGTTCAAAGCCCTCGGTCAGGCTGCGGGGCATCGCGCTGCCGCCGACGACGATGTGGCGCAGGTTTGCGGGCTTGGCCCCGCGGGACTGGATCTCGGCGAACAGCCCCTGCCAGATGGTGGGCACGCCCCAGGCGCTTTCGACGCCCTCGGCCTGGCACAGGTCCCACAGGCTGGCTCCGTCCAGCGCCGGGCCGGGCATGATCAGGCTGGCCCCGATCAGCGGGGCCGTGAAGGGCAGACCCCAGGCGTTGACGTGAAACAGCGGCACCACCGGCAGGATGCGCGGCTGCGGTCCCAGGTCCGGGCCCAGCACCGCCGCCGTGGCCAGCGCGTGCAGCATGTTCGATCGGTGCGAATACAGGACGCCCTTGGGATCACCCGTCGTACCGGACGTATAGCACAGGCCCGATGCGGTCGTTTCCGGAAGATCCGGCCAGACCCGGTCGGTCGGCTGCCCCGCCAGCAGGTCCTCATAGCACAGCGCATCCAGCGTCGTCTGCGGCATGTGCGCCGCGTCGGTCATGACGACATAGCGCATGGGCGGCAGGCGGTCCTGCAGCTTTTCCAGCAGCGGCACGAAGCTCAGGTCGGTGAACAGCAGCCGGTCGCCCGCGTGATGCGCGATGAAGACCATCTGGTCGGCCGACAGCCGCGGGTTGATCGTGTGGCAGACCGCTCCGATGGACGGCACGGCGTGATAGATTTCCAGATGGCGGTGCCCGTTCCAGGCCAGCGTCGCGACCCGGTCGCCGGGCGCCACGCCCCAACCCTCCAGCGCGAAGGACAGCTGGACCGCGCGGGCACGGGTCTGGGCCCAGCTCTGTCGGTGCAGGTCTCCCTCGACCCGGCGCGACACGATCCGCGCTTCGGGAAAGCTCTCGGCGGCGAAATCCAGAAGCCCGCTTTGCAGCAGCGGGCGGTGCATCATCAGACCGTCCATGACGTCTCCTCCATCATGGCGCCATGATGACGCGATTGCCGGGCGTTTCAACCCGCCCGGCGCGATGGTGCCGCAGGGTCAGCGGGCACTGACATGGGTCGAGGTCAGGTCCAGCAGCACCGCCCCGTCCGCATCGGTGACCTGCGTGCGCACGGTCGAGATGCGACGCCCGCGCCGCATCCAGGATGCCAGCGCGGTCAGAACCCCGTCGCGGCGGTTGGTCAGCAGCTGGGCGTTCAGCGTGATGGCCACGGGAAAGTTGTCCATGCCCTCCTGCGGCTGCTCTCCGCCCAGGACCAGGTTCGTCGCGACCACGTCCGCGAACCAGACCAGCGCGCCCGCATGGATGGTTCCGAACGGGTTCAGGATGCCCGCGGTCACGGTCATCTCTCCGGTGGCTTCCTGCTCGTTTACGCCGGTGATCTCGAACTCGATCTGTCCGGCGAGGCTGTGATCCGCCATCCCCAAGTCCCTTCGTTAGAGGCGGGCATCCCGCCTTTTGTCGTTCCCCGTCCCTAGCGGGTCAGCCGCGCGATCAGGGACGAGGTGTCCCACCGGCCGCCGCCCATCGCCTGCACATCCTTGTAGAACTGGTCGACCAGTGCCGTGACCGGCAGCGCCGCACCCAGCTGGTCCCCTGCCTGCAGGCAGATCGCCAGATCCTTCCGCATCCAGTCGACGGCGAATCCGTGTTGGAATTCGCCACGATGCATGGTCGCATGACGATTGACCATCTGCCAACTGCCGGCCGCACCCTGACTGATCACCTCGACGACATCGGCCACGTCCAGCCCCGCCTTCTGCGCGAATGCCAGCGATTCCGACAGCGCCTGAACCAACCCCGCGATCGCGATCTGGTTGCACATCTTGGTCATCTGTCCCGCGCCCACATCGCCCATCCGGCGACAGATCTTGGCATAGGCATCGATGACCGGCGCGGCGCGATCGAAATCCGCGACCGTGCCCCCGCACATGATCGACAGCTGGCCGTTTTCGGCCCCCGCCTGACCGCCGGATACGGGTGCATCGACATAGCCGATGCCCGCCTCTGCCGCCGCCTGCGCCAGCTCCTCCGTCACCTTGGCCGACACCGTGGTGTGATCGACGAAGACCGCACCCTGCGCCATGCCCGCGAATGCCCCGTCGGGCCCCAGGCACACCTGGCGCAGGTCGTCGTCATTGCCCACGCAGCACATCACCAGATCCGCGCCATGCGCCGCCTCGCGCGGGGTCGCCGCAGAGGCGCCGGCGTGCCGGCCGACCCAGGCCTCGGCCTTGGCCGGGCTGCGGTTGAACACCGTCACCTGATGTCCCGCCGCGGCCAGATGCCCGGCCATCGGAAAGCCCATCACGCCCAGTCCCAGAAACGCCGTCTTGGCCATGCAAATCTCCCTCGGGTCGCTGCCCGTGGCGCGGGGGTGCGTTGAAATGCCCGCGCGCCTGTCCTATGCAACACACCACCATCCATGCGCGGCAGGGTCAACCCGTGCCGCGCCCCCGGCCAAGGACCTGCCCGCACATGCTGACCTTGTTTCGCTGGCTTCTGCGGCTGACCATCGCGCTGATCGTCCTGGCGGTTCTGTCCGCCGTGCTGGTCTGGTATTTCGCCGTGCGGTCCCTGCCCGACTATACCGCCAGCTATCCGGTGACGGGCATCACCGCCCCGGTCGAGATCGTGCGCTCGACCGAGAATGTGCCGCACATCTTCGGCAAGACCGACGCGGACGTGTTCTTTGCCCTGGGCCTGGCCCACGCGCAGGACCGGCTGTTCCAGATGACCCTGCTGCGCCGCGCGGCGCAGGGCCGGCTGGCCGAGGTCCATGGCCCTCGCGCCCTGCCCGCCGACGACCTGATCCGCAGGCTGGGCCTGCAGCGCGCGGCCCAGGCTTCGCTGGAGGTGCAGGACGACGACACGCTTGCGGCGCTGCAGGCCTATGCCGACGGGGTGAACCAGTGGATCCGCATCGTCAACGACGGTGCGATGGGGCGCGGCGCGCCCGAATTCTTCCTGTTCCCGGATGTCATCACCTTCTGGCAGCCCGCCGATTCGCTGGCGATCCTGAAGCTGATGGCGGCGGCCGGCACCGATTCCGCGGGAGAGGAGATCCTGCGCGCCCGGCTAGCCCTGGCCTGGCCCGAACGCGGCATGCAGATCGTCGACCGGGCCGGCATACCTGCTGCCCTGCCCGACTATGCGGGGCTGTTTCCCGGTGCCCGCCTTGGTGCGCCCGAACGGCGCCTGGACCCGCAGGCGGATTACGACCCGCTTGGCTTCCTGCGCCCCGAACAGGCGCTTGGCGGCAATGCCTTCGGCGCCGAGGCACAGCGGACGGCCGCGGGGGCCGCGCTGCTGGCCAACGACCTGCATGCCGGGCTGACGGTGCCGTCGCTGTACTATCTGGCGCGGTTGGAGCTGGAAGGCGGCGGGGTGATCGGAGCCACGGTGCCCGGCATGCCGCTGGTCCTGTCGGGGCGCAACCCGACGCTGTCTTGGGCGCTGACGCCGCTGGACCTGGACGTGGCCGACATCGCCATCGAGGAGGTCCAGCCCGGCAACACCGACCGCTATCGCGGCACGCAGGGCTGGACGGAGTTCCAGACCCGGACCGAGGTGATCCGCGTGCTGGACGCGCGCCCCCAGACCATCACCCTGCGGGAGACGCAGAACGGTCCCGTCGTCCCCGGCCTGGACCCGGGGCTGCGCGACGTGACGCCCATCGGGCATGTTCCGTCGCTGCGCTGGACGGGGCTGTCGCAGCGCGACCGCACGATGTCCGCGCTGATGGCGCTGATGCGGGCCGGCGACGCCGATCAGGCGACCCGCGCCCTGGCCGACGTGGTCGCCCCGGCGCTGGACGTGACCCTGGCGCAGGGAGAGACCGTCACCCGGCTGGCCGCAGGCGCGGCACCCCAGCGGGCCGACGACCATCCGACCAAGGGCGCGTTGCCCTCGCCCGGCTGGCTGACCGAAACCGCATGGCAGGGCACCGTGTCGCTGGCGACCCAGGCGCGTCGCCCGCAGGACGGGCTTGCCCTCGCGACGGAGGAGCCGGAGGCCGACGGGCTACGCCATGACCGGCTGTCCGGGCTGCTGGGCGGGCGCGAGGTGCATTCCCGCGACAGCTTCATCGCCGCACAGCTGGACGTCGTCAGCCCTGCGGCCCGCGCCCTGCTGCCGCTGGTGGGGGCGAATCTTTGGTTCACCGGCGATCCGGCGGCGCCCGGCACCCCGGAACGCCAGCGTCAGGACGCCCTGACCCTGCTGGCCGAATGGGACGGCGCCATGAACGAGCACCTGCCTGAACCCCTGATCTATGCCGCCTGGATGGGTGCGCTGCAGGACCGCCTGGTCCGGGACGAGCTGGGGCCGCTGGCCGACGACCTGATCCGCCTGCAACCGCATTTCATCGACGCGGTGTTCCGCGATCGCGACGGCGCCGCCGCCTGGTGCGACGTGGTCCAAAGCGCCGCGACCGAGGATTGCGCGACCATCGCCCGCCAGTCGCTGGACCGCGCCATCCTGGACCTGACGGCCGAATACGGTCCCGACGTGACCAGCTGGCGGTGGGGCGACGCGCATCAGGCGCGTCACGTGCATCCGGGCCTGGGCGCGCTGCCCGCACTTGGCTGGATCATGAACATCACCCAGTCGATTTCGGGCGGAGAGTTCACCGTGGCCCGCACCGGCATGATCGGCACCGGCGACGACCCCTATCAGGCGATCGGCGGGGCCGGCTATCGCAGCGTGATCGACCTGGCGGACCCGGACAGTTCGGTGTTCATCACCTCGACCGGACAGTCGGGTCATCCGCTGTCGCGCCATTACGACGACCTGGCAGGCCTGTGGCGGCGAGGCGAATACATCGGCATGTCGCTGGACCCCGACCTGGCCCGTGCCGCGGCCGCGGGCATCACCACGCTGACACCGGCCGACTGACGAAAAAAAAGGGGGGCAAAACCGCCCCCCTTCGTTCCCGTGTTCCAGTAGTAATCAAAAGTGGATGGCCCGCCCGTATGCGTCCAGCACGGATTCGTGCATCATTTCCGACAGTGTAGGATGCGGGAAGACCGTCTCCATCAGGTCCTGTTCGGTCGTCTCAAGCTGGCGCCCGATGACATAGCCCTGAATCAGTTCGGTCACCTCGGCGCCGACCATGTGTGCGCCTAGCAGCTCGCCCGTCTTGGCGTCGAAGATGGTCTTGATCATGCCTTCCGGTTCCCCAAGCGCGATGGCCTTGCCGTTGCCGACGAAGGGGAAGCGGCCGACCTTGATGTCCAGCCCCTGCTCCTTGGCCTTGGCCTCGGTCAGGCCCACCGATGCGACCTGGGGGTGGCAATAGGTGCAGCCCGCGATGCTGCCCGGCTTGATCGCATGGGGGTGCTTGCCCGCGATCAGCTCGGCCACCATCACGCCTTCATGGCTGGCCTTGTGCGCCAGCCAGGGCGCGCCGGCCAGATCGCCGATGGCATAGACGCCCTCGACGCCGGTGCGGCAGTATTCGTCCGTGATGACATGGGTGCGATCGACCTTGATCCCCGCCTCCTCCAGGCCCAGCCCCTCGGTATTGCCGACGATGCCCACGGCCGAGATGACGGTGTCGAACTCCTGCGTCTCGACCTTGCCGCCGACCTCGATATGGGCGGTGACGGTCGAGCCCTTGCGGTCCAGCTTCTTGACCGCGGCCTTTTCCATGATCGTCATGCCCTGCTTGACGAACTGCTTCTTCGCAAAGGCGCTGATCTCGGCATCCTCGACGGGCAGGACGCGGTCCATGACCTCGACCACGGTGGTCTTGGCGCCCAGCGTGTTGAAGAAGCTGGCGAATTCGATGCCGATGGCGCCCGACCCGATGACCAGCAGCTTCTTGGGCATGTGCGGCGGGACCAGCGCGTGCTTGTAGTTCCAGACCAGCTTGCCGTCCGGCTCCAGCCCCGGCAGCTCGCGCGCCCGCGCGCCGGTGGCCAGCACGATGGATTTCGCGGTCACCTCCTCGGTGCCCTTGTCGGTCTTGACGGTGACCTTCCCCTTGCCGGCCAGCTTGGCCTCGCCCATGATCACCGTCACCTTGTTCTTCTTGAACAGGTGTCCGATGCCGCCGGACAGCTGCTTGGCAACGCCGCGAGACCGCTTCACGACCGCGTCCAGGTCATAGCTCAGCCCCTCGGCCTTCAGCCCGAATTCCTTGGCCCGGTGCATCAGGTGATAGACCTCTGCGGAGCGCAGCATGGCCTTGGTCGGGATGCAGCCCCAGTTCAGGCAGATGCCGCCCAGATGCTCGCGTTCGATGCAGGCCACCTTCAGGCCCAGCTGCGCGCCCCGGATCGCGGCCACATAGCCGCCCGGCCCTGCGCCGATCACCACCAAGTCGAAATTCTGGGCCATCGGATCCCCCGCTGATGAATTATAGTTCAGCGTTAAACCATTTGCCCCAAGGCGGCAAGCGGGCGGTCAGGTCGCAGGCTGGGGCGACGGGTCGTCCGACTGCGCCTCCTCCAGCACTGCGTCGACCGCCAGGGGGGTGGCGTTGGGCGTGATGACCGCAAAGCTGCCCTGTTCGTCCGGGGTCAGGGCGCGACGCTGCGTGGTGCGCCATCCCGCATAGGCCGTCAGCAGCGCCAGCAGGACGCCCATGTAGACCCAGTACCCGTCGGGCCCGATGATCCCCATCATCCAACCGGTGATGATCGGCCCGCCCATGCTGCCGATGCCATAGATGAACAGAAGGCCCGCCGATGCCGACGCCATGTCGGACTGATCCAGATAGTCGTTGGTATAGGCCAAGAGCAGCGCATAGACCGGGTTCGCGACCCCGCCCATGATCGCCCCAGCGATGACCAGGCCAAGGGTTCCGGGCTGTGCCGCGACGGTCACCAGGCCGCACAGCCCGCCGATGGCGGACATGCCCAGGACCAACTTGCGCCGGTCATAGCGGTCCGAAATCCAGCCGATCGGATATTGCAGGACCAGGCCCCCCGCATAGATCGCGGCCACGAACAGGCTGATCTGCGCCACCGACAGCCCGATCTGGGCGCCCCAGACCGACGACATGCCCGACAGGACCGAGAACACGCCCCCGATCAGGAAGATCCCCACGCAGCCCAGCGGCGATGCCTTGTACAGCTTTGCAAAGGACATCCGCTTGATCGTCTGGAACTGCGGCGCGGGCTGGGCCGACAGCAGGATCGGCGTGAAGGCCAGCGACACCAGCACCGACGGGATGATGAACAACAGATAACCCGCCGGGCTGCTGACGTTCAGCAGGGCCTGCGCGATCACGATGCCCAGCAACTGCACGATCATGTAGAGCGACAGCGCCTGGCCGCGGTTCTCGTTCGTGGAGCCGGCGTTCAGCCAGCTTTCCGCCGTGACATAGACCCCGCAGAAGCAGAACCCGATCAGGAACCGCAGGACCGTCCAGCTGATCCAGTGCGGCTCGACCGCGAACAGGACCAGCACGGCGCTGATCAGCGACCCCAGGGCGGCAAAGACGCGGACATGGCCGACGTTCTTGATCAGGTCGGGCACGGTCAGGCTGCCCAGCAGGAACCCGCCGTAATAGCTGGCCATGACGATGGACATCTGGAAGGTCGGGATGCCCTCGATCCCGCCGCGGATGCCCAGCAGGGTGCCCTGCATGCCGTTGCCGACCATCAGCAGAAGGATGCCGAGCAGCAGCGGCCATGTGGTGCGCAACACCGAAATCATCGCGGGTCTCGTCTTGTTCAGGGGCGTGGGGGCGGAATGCCCGACCTATGCCCGACGGGGCCCCGATGCCAGCAGGAAACCGACCTCAGGGGATCAGCAGCGACGCGTCGCCATAGCTGAAGAAACGATAGCCCCGTTCGACCGCATGTCCATAGATTTCCCGGATTTTCTCGGACCCCATCAGGGCCGAAACCAGCATCAGCAGCGTGGATTTGGGCAGGTGAAAGTTCGTCATCAGCCCGTCGGTCACCCGGAATTGATAACCGGGATAGATGAAGATGTCGGTCGTGCCCCGGAACGGCGCGATCCGCCCGACCTGGGGGGCGGCCGATTCGATCAGGCGCAGGGCGGTGGTGCCCACCGGGATCACCCGGCGGCCCTCGGCCTTGGCGCGGTTGATCGCCTCGGCGGCCTCGGGGGACACCTCTCCCCATTCCGCGTGCATCCGGTGGGTGGTGACGTCGTCGACCTTGACCGGAAGGAACGTCCCCGCCCCCACGTGCAGGGTCACATGCACGAACTGGACTCCCTGCGCCGCCAGCGTCTCCAGCAGGGGGGCGTCGAAATGCAGGCTTGCCGTGGGGGCCGCGACCGCGCCCTGCCGCGCGGCCCAGACCGTCTGATAGTCGTCGCGGTCCTGGTCGTCCGGCGCCCGCAGCGCCGCGATATAGGGCGGCAAGGGCATCGCCCCCACCTGCTGCAGCGCCGCGTCGAACGCATCACCCGTAGCGTCGAAGACCAGGCGCAGGCCGGTCGCGGTCATCTCCGCCACGCTGGCGGACAGGGCGTCGCCGAACCGGATCACCTCGCCCACGCGCAGCTTGCGCAGCGGCTTGGCCAGCGCCTGCCAGCCTTCGGCGGCGGGTTCCAGCAGCGTGACCTCGATCCGCGCCACGGCCTCGCCCTGCGGGGTCTGGCGGGCGCGGGTGCCGGTCAGGCGGGCGGGAATGACCTTGGTGTCGTTCAGCACCAGCAGGTCGCCGGGGCGCAGGATCTGCGGCAGATCGCCCACATGCCGATCGGCGATGGCCCCGCCTTCCGCCAGCAGCAGGCGTGCGGAACTGCGCGGCTTGGCGGGCCGCGTGGCGATCAGGTCGGCGGGCAGGTCGAAATCGAAATCGGACAGCTTCATGGCACGGGGTTTTGCGGCCCGCCCGCGCCCGCGTCAAGCAGCCGTGATGCCAAAGCGAAAACGTCGGACTTTACAAGCCCGACAGAATTGGTAAGTCTCCGCCCGACAGGAGCCCGCCATGATCGTCTGCCACTGCGCCATGATCTCGGATCACGACATCCGCGCCGCCATCGACTGGATGCGCGCGGCGGATGCCCAGACCATCATCACGCCAGGCAAGA
Organism: Paracoccus marcusii; assembly: GCF_028621715.1. Taxonomy (NCBI): domain Bacteria; kingdom Pseudomonadati; phylum Pseudomonadota; class Alphaproteobacteria; order Rhodobacterales; family Paracoccaceae; genus Paracoccus; species Paracoccus marcusii. The sequence continues at coordinate 3,139,745 of NZ_CP117466.1, forward strand.
TCTATCACGCCCTGGGCAAGCGCGCCGATTGCGGGGGGTGCATGCCGCTGTTTCTGGACACCATGCGCGCGTGCGATAAGCTGGGCGTCGCACCGCCGATTTTGCGGGCCAGAACCGACAGCAAGAAGGATGCCACCCATGAAGGGCGACGCCAAGGTCATCGAGTATCTCAACGCCGCACTGCGCTCTGAGCTGACGGCGGTCAGCCAGTACTGGCTGCATTACCGTCTGCAGGAGGATTGGGGCTTCGGCAAGATCGCCGCCAAGTCGCGCGCCGAATCCATCGAGGAGATGAACCACGCCGACAAGCTGATCCAGCGGATCATCTTTCTGGAGGGTCATCCCAACCTGCAGCGGCTGGACCCGCTGCGAATCGGACAGAACCTGCGCGAGACGCTGGACAGCGATCTGGCCGCGGAACATGACGCGCGCACGCTGTACATCGAGGCGCGCGACCATTGCGATGCCGTTGGCGACTATCCCAGCAAGATGCTGTTCGAGGAGCTGATCCAGGACGAGGAAGGCCATATCGACTTCTTGGAGACGCAGATCCACCTTTTCGAGACGATCGGCGCCCAAAACTATGGCCAGCTGAACGCCAAGTCCGCCGACGAGGCCGAATAGGCCCTCAGCCCAGCCAGTCGCGGGCAATGGCGGGCAGCTGGTCGAAATGCGCCAGCAAAACCTCGGGCGCCAGGCGAGAGATCGCCTCGCCCTCGGGACCGAAGCTGACCAGTGCGACGCGCACCCCGGCAGCCGCGGCCGTCTTGCGGTCGGTCTCGGTATCGCCCACCAGGAAGGACTGCGCGACGGTGCCGCCCGCGCCCTCGACGGCGGCCTGATAGGGGCGCGGGTCGGGCTTGCGCACCGGCAGCGTGTCCGCGCCGATCATGGCGCCGAACCGGTCGCGGATGCCCAGTTCGCGCAGCAGCGTCTCGGCCAGGGCCTCGGGCTTGTTGGTGCAGACGGCCAGGCGGTGCCCGTCGGCGGCCAGACGGTCCAGCGCCGCCTCGACCCCCGGATACAGTCGCGTGTGCACGGCGATCGCCGCACCGTAATGGGACAGCAGGCTGTCGAAATCCTCTTCCTCGGCACCAGGCGGCAGCAGCGTATCATCCGACATCCGGCCATAGCCCGCCCGTAGCATCGCCCGTCCGCCATGAAACGCGATCAGCGCATCCGCGACCGGGTCCAGCAGGTCGCCCAGGCCCCGCGCGCGAAAGCACGCATTCGCCGCCGCGACCAGATCGCCTGACGTATCCGCCAGCGTTCCGTCCAGATCGAAGACCACCGTACCCGCCATGCGCCATCCCCCGTGGAAATGTTCGGAAAACAAAGGTGACCGCGCCGGGCCTTTCCAGCGCGTCCCGCCCCGATTAGAACGCCATGAAGAAAAAGCAAACAGGCGATGGGGGCGGTGATGTCGGAAGCTGGATTGGCGGTCGTGGTTCTGGCGGCGGGACAGGGCAGCCGGATGCAATCGGACCTGCCCAAGGTCCTGCACCGTCTTGGCGGGGTGCCGCTGGTCGGGCATGCGCTGCGCGCGGCGCGCAACCTGCAGCCGGAACAGATCGTGGTCGTGACGGGCCACGGCGCGGACGCCGTCGCCCGGGCGGTGGCCAAGCTGGACCCCGAGGCCGCGACCGTGCTGCAGGCCGAACAGCTGGGCACCGGGCACGCCGTGCGCCAGGCACTGCCCAGCCTGGAAGGATTTGAGGGACGGGTGATCATCCTTTATGGTGACACCCCCTTCATCGCCCAGGAGACGCTGGACGAACTGGCAGCCCACCCCGCAGATCTGGTCGTTCTGGGCTTCGAGGCGGACGATCCCGGCCGCTATGGGCGGCTGGTCGTCACCGACCGCGGGCTGGAGCGTATCGTCGAGTACAAGGACGCCGACGCCGCGACCCGCGAGATCGTGCTGTGCAATTCCGGCGTCATGGCGCTGCAGGCCGATCTGTTGCGCCGCCTGATCGTGGGCCTGGGCAACGACAATGCCGCGGGCGAGTACTATCTGACCGACCTGGTGGCCCTGGCCCGCGCCGAAGGGCGTCGCGCCGACGTGGTGATCTGCGACGAGGCCGAGACGCTTGGCATCAACACCCGCGCCGAACTGGCCGCAGCCGAGGCCGCCTTCCAGGCCCGTGCCCGTGCGGCGCTGATGGAAGACGGGGTGACCCTGACCGATCCGGGCAGCGTCTTTTTGGCGCTGGACACGGTCATCGGGCGCGACGCCGTGATCGGGCCCAACGTCGTCTTCGGCCCCGGCGTGACGGTGGAATCGGGCGCCGAGATCCTGCCCTTTTGCCATCTGGAGGGTTGCCATGTCAGTGAAGGGGCCACCGTCGGACCCTTCGCCCGTCTGCGCCCCGGCGCCGAACTGGGCACGGATGTCCATGTCGGCAACTTCGTCGAGATCAAGAACGCCGTCCTGGACGAGGGCGTCAAGGTCGGCCACCTGACCTATCTGGGCGACGCCCATGTGGGCGAGCACACGAATATCGGCGCTGGTACCATCACCTGCAATTACGACGGCGTCTCCAAGCATCGGACCACGATCGGCCCGCGCGCCTTCATCGGCAGCGACACGATGCTGGTGGCCCCCGTCCATGTCGGTGCGGATGCCATGACCGGATCGGGCAGCACCATCACCGAGGACATCCCCGACGGCGCCCTGGCCATCGGCCGGGCCCGCCAGGTCACGAAACCGGGCCTGGCGACCCGCCTGATGGCGGCGCTGCGGCTGAAGAAGGAGGCGCGCTGATGTGCGGCATCATCGGAATCCTGGGCAACCACGAGGTTTCCCCGCAGCTGGTCGATGCGCTGAAGCGGCTGGAATACCGCGGCTATGACAGCGCCGGCGTGGCGACCGTGGACGGGACCGGACAGCTGTCGCGCCGGCGCGCGGTGGGCAAGCTGGTCAACCTGTCGGACCTGCTGGTCCATCGACCGCTGACGGGGCATGCGGGTATCGGACACACGCGATGGGCCACCCATGGCGCCGCGACCGAGGTCAACGCCCATCCTCATCAGTCCGGCCCCGTCGCCGTCGTCCATAACGGCATCATCGAGAACTTTCGCGAACTGCGCGCCGAACTGGCCGATCGGGGCATTATGCCAGAATCGCAGACGGACACCGAAACCGTTGCGCTGCTGACCGCGCATCACCTGGATCAGGGCCTGTCGCCGGTGGAGGCCGCCCGTGCCACGCTGGCCCGCCTGCAGGGGGCCTTTGCGCTGGCCTTCCTGTTCCAGGATCAGCCCGACCTGCTGATCGCGGCCCGCAAGGGCAGCCCGCTGGCCGTGGGCCATGGCGACAAGGAGATGTATCTTGGTTCGGACGCGGTGGCGTTGGCGCCCTTCACGGACCGCATCACCTATCTGGAGGATGGCGACCATGCCGTTCTGACACGCGCGGGCGTGCAGATCTGGGACGCGGAGGGCTACCAGGTCCACCGCGCCACCGCCCGCATCGATGTCGGCGCGACCGTCATCGACCGTGCCGGGCACCGTCACTTTATGGCCAAGGAAATCGCCGAACAGCCGGTGGTGATCGGCGACGTGCTGAACCATTACGTCAAGGGCGACCGCATCGTCCTGCCGGACGGCCTGGATTTCGCGGACCTGGACCGGGTGACCCTGGTCGGCTGCGGCACCGCACATCTGGCGGGGCATGTGGCGAAATACTGGTTCGAACAGCTGGCGGGCCTGCCCTGCGACATCGATGTCGCCTCCGAATTCCGCTATCGCGAACCGCCCTTGTCGGATCGCAGCCTGTTCATCGCCGTCAGCCAGTCCGGAGAGACGGCGGATACGCTGGCCGCCCTGCATTATGCCCGCGGCAAGGTCGCGCGGACCGTGGGGCTGGTGAACGTGGGCACGTCGGCCATCGCGCGCGACGCCGACATGGCGTTGCCAACCCTGGCGGGGATCGAGGTCAGCGTGGCATCGTCCAAGGCCTTCACCTGCCAGCTGGCCGTGCTGGCCGTGCTGGCGCTGAAGGCGGCGCATGACCGTGGTCGGCTCGACGATGCCGCCCTGACGGCCCATCTGCGCGACCTGCGCGCCATCCCCGCGCTGCTGGCGCAGGCGCTGGCCCTGTCGGACGACTGCCGGATGCAGGCCGACTGGCTGGCGCAGGCCCGCGACGTCCTTTATCTGGGCCGGGGCGCATTGTACCCCGTCGCGCTGGAAGGCGCGCTCAAGCTCAAGGAGCTGAGCTACATCCACGCCGAGGGCTATGCCTCCGGAGAGCTGAAGCACGGCCCCATCGCGTTGATCGACGGCGACGTGCCGGTGGTGGTGCTGGCGCCGCATGACGCGCTGTTCGACAAGACCATCTCGAACATGCAGGAGGTGATGGCCCGTCACGGCCAGGTGCTGCTGATTTCGGACGCGGCGGGGATTGCGGCGGCGGGCGACGGCATCACGGCCAGCCTGGCCCTGCCCACCGGCGGCGGAGTGTTCCAGCCGATCCTCTATGCCGTGCCGATGCAGTACCTTGCCTATCACACGGCGGTCGCCAAGGGCACCGATGTCGATCAACCCCGCAACCTGGCAAAATCCGTCACCGTGGAATGAAAAAGGCCCGCTTCGGCGGGCCTTTCCTTACAGACGGCGAAAGGTCACGTAATGGGGCGGACGCCCCTCGCGCAGGGCCTTCTGCTCGTAACGGGTGCTGATCCAGTCGTCCCATGCGACAGCGGTGTCGTCGAGCGTCTCGAACCCGGCGGGCGGTACCTCCTCGCGGGTCTGACGGATATAGTCCGGGATGTCGCTGGCGACGCGAAAGATCCCGCCGGGGCGCATCACGCGGGCCAGGGGGCGCAGGTGTTCGGGCGTTACGAACCGCCGCCGATGGTGGCGCGCCTTGGGCCAGGGATCCGGATACATCAGGAAGGCGCGCTCGACGCTGGCATCGGGCAGCACATCCATCAGATCGCGCGCGTCGCCCGGATGGACGCTGACATTCGTCACGCCCGCCGCCCGGATCTTTCCCAGCAGCATCGCGACGCCGTTGATGAACGGCTCGCACCCGATGATGTTGATGTCGGGATAAGTGGCGGCCATGTGGACCATGTGCTCGCCACCGCCAAAGCCAACCTCAAGCCAGACGGGGCGGTCGTTGCCGAAGATCGCGGCAGGATCGACCGGCGTTCGTTCCGGGTTGTCCTGCAGGGTGATGCCGCGGGGCCGCAGCTCGCCCAGGTCCTCGGACAGATAGCCCTTCTGGCTTTGCCGCAGGGTCTTGCCGTGCCGCCGTCCATAGAAGTTGCGGCGGGGCGGGTTCGGATCAAAGCCGGATTCGGATGTGTCGCTCATGATGCCGGGCATTGCCGCAAGCGCGGCGCGGTTTCAAGCCCCCTGTGCGCCTTTGCGTCCCGCGGTGGCCGGGGGGCTTCGCACCCCCCGGACCCCCTGCGGGATGATCAAGCCTTCGCCTCCGCTCCGTGGGACATCGGGGGGTCCGGGGGGCTGGCCCCCCGGCCCATCGCGGGACGCAAGCAAGCCTGGTTCCGGTCAGTCGGCCATCAGGCGGCTGATGCTGACGGTGACCTCGGGCTTCTTGCCGATCTCCTCCATCGCGACCTGGCGGGTGATCTTGCGGATCGCCTCGTCCATCTTGCCGTCGTCGCGCACGGTGCGGGCATCGGCACGCTCCAGGAACTCGGACAGCTCGGCCTCGATCTGGCGGGCCAGGTCGCCGCCCGAACGGGTCCGCTCGGACAGGCCCATCAGTTCGACCCAAGCATCGGGCAGGACATTGTCGTCCTCGTCCACGATCACGCTGACCATCGCGTGCCCGTTCAGCGCCATGCGGATGCGGTCGCGTACGACCCCGTCCATCGCGCCGATCAGCAAGTTGCCGTCGAGATAGAGACGCCCCGTTTCGACCTGATCACAGACCTTGGGGCGATCGCCCGTCAGGTCCAGCATCGTGCCGTTGGTCACGATCTCGGCGGTCATGCCCTTGGCACGGGCCAGCATCACGTGTTCGCGCAGGTGCAGGTGCTCGCCATGCATGGGGATCACGACCTTGGGCCGCAGCAGGTCGTGCATCGCCTCGATGTCGGGCCGGTTCGCGTGACCCGAGACGTGGTAGAGCCCGTCATCGGCGTCCCAGACCTCGACTCCGGCCTCGCTCAGCGCATTCATGATGCGGCCGACCGACTTCTCGTTGCCAGGGATGGTCTTGGAGCTGAAGAGGAAGCTGTCCCCCTCCTTCAGCGACAGGCCCAGATAGCGGCCGCGCGACAGTTGCGCGCTGGCGGCGCGACGCTCTCCCTGGCTGCCGGTGACCAGCAGCAGGACCTTGTTGCGGGGCAGCTTGGCGGCCTCCTCGGGCCCGATCGTCTCGGGGAAATCCTTCAGGATGCCGCTGTCGAAGCCCACGCTGACCATGCGCCGCATCGCGCGGCCCAACAGGCAAACCTTGCGCCCCGAGGCGCGGGCCGCATCGGCCAGCGTCTTCAGACGCGCAATGTTGCTGGCAAAGGTGGTGGCCACGACCATGTTCTGCTGCGCCATGACCCATTCCAGGATCGGGGTCGCCAGAACCGCCTCGGACCGGCCGGGATGGGTCGAAAAGATGTTCGTGCTGTCGCAGGCTAGGACCTTGACGCCCTTACCTTCTGCCGCGATCTGCGACAGGCCGACCGGGTCGAAGGCGTCGCCCACGACCGGGGTCACGTCCATCTTGAAGTCGCCCGTATGCACGACCCGACCCGCAGGCGTATCGATGATCAGCGCGCTGCTTTCCGGGATCGAGTGGCTGATCGGCACGAACTGCACGCCAAAGGGGCCGACATTGGTCACGGCAGGGCGCGCTTCGGTGATGTTGACCACCTCGGACGGCAGGCCGTGCTCTTCCATCTTCAGGCGCACCAGCGTCCCGGTGAAGCGGCGCGCATAGATCGGCACGTCCAGCCGCTTCCACAGATGCGCGATGGCACCGATATGGTCCTCGTGGCCGTGGGTGACGAAGATCGCCTCCAGCCGGTGGCGATTCTTCTCCAGCCAGGTCAGGTCGGGCATGATCAGGTCGATCCCCGGGCTGCCCTCCATGTCGCCGAAGGTTACGCCCAGGTCCACCAGGATCAGCCGCTCCTTGCCGGGCAGGCCGTATCCATAGACATAGGCGTTCATGCCAATTTCGCCCGCTCCGCCGAGCGGCAGATAGATCAGGCGTTCAGCCATTTCCCATCTCCTTGTTAAAGTCGTGAATGAGCCGAAGCCCGTGCATCGTCAAATCGTCTTCAATCGCATCGAACAGGTCGAACCCCTGATCGAACAATGGCGCAAGCCCGCCAGTGGCTATCACTTTCATGGGTCGGTCGCGCTCGGCGCGGATCTTGTCCACGATACCGTCGACCAGCCCCACATATCCCCAGAACACGCCTGACTGGATACATGCAACCGTATTCGTGCCGATCACCGTCGCGGGCATCGTCACATCGACATGCGGCAGGGACGCCGCCCCCATGTGCAGCGCCTCCAGCGACAGGTTCACGCCCGGCGCGATGACGCCCCCGATATAGGCGCCGTCGATGTCGACCACGTCGAATGTGGTGGCCGTGCCGAAATCGACCACGATCAGGTCCGGGCCGTGCCGGTCATAGGCGCCGACCGTGTTCACCAGCCGGTCGGGCCCCACGGTCGTCCCCGCATCGACCCGCGGCGGCACCGGCAGCAGGCAGTCGGGCTTGCCCACCACCAGGGGCCGCGTGTCGAAATAGCGGTTGCACAGCACCCGCAGATTGAAGACCACCCGCGGCGCCGTGGCGCTGATGATGCAGGCGTCGATCTGCAGCTCGAACCGCTGCACCGCGATCAGCGTGGACAGCCAGACATAGTATTCGTCCGCCGTCCGCCGATGATCCGTGCGGATCCGCCAGTGGGACAGGAACCGCGTCCCGTCCCAGATCGAGAAGACAGTGTTCGTGTTGCCGGTATCGATGCACAGCAGCATGGATCTAGCCCCCGAAATGGATGTCTGCGGCGGAAATCGCCTGGCGGCCGCGCGGACCCGTCAGGATCAGGGCGCCGGTTTCGTCGATACCGTCGAAGCGCCCGGTGATCTCGGCGGTGCCGGTGCGGGCGGTGATCGTCTCTCCCAGCCTTGCGGCGCGGGCCAGCCAGGCTGCGCGGATCGGCGCAAAGCCATAGGCCGACATCTTCCGCATGCCTTCGTCGAAACGGACGGCCAGCGCGTCCAGCAGATCGTCGGGCGTCACGGTCAGGCCGGTCTCTCCGGCCAGGCTGACCGGACGCAGCGCACCGGCCTCGACCTCGGACGGCTCCGGGGCCTGCGCCAGATTGACGCCGATGCCGATCGCCAACACCGCGACCTGTCCCCCTGCCCCGCTGCTCTCCAGCAGGATGCCCGACAGCTTGCCGCCGTTCAGCAGGACGTCGTTGGGCCATTTCAGGGACAGGTTCAGCGCTGGACCGCAGAGGTCGCGCAGCGCGTCATGCACGGCCAGCGCCGCGACGAAAGACAACCTCGCCGCATCGGCCGCAACCCCCTGCGGGCGCAGGACCAGCGTAGCGGCAAAGTTTCCGGGCGGATCGGTCCAGGCGCGGCCGCGGCGGCCACGGCCGGCCTGCTGTTCGCGCGCCATGATCCAGGCCGGCCCACCAAGCGTCGGGGCCAGCCTGAAGGCTTCGGCGTTGGTGCTGTCCACACGGTCCAGGACATGGCGTGCCACGCCCTGGGGCCATGTGGCGGGCGGGTTATTCACCCGCAACCGTGGCTTGACCGACCAGCGATTGCGCGGCCAGCGCCGCGGAATCGTCGATGCCCAGCAGGGTGATCGAACCCAGCAGCAGCGCGAAGGCCGGCACCAGCAGGGCGGCGTACTGCACGCTGCCCATGCGGCTGGTCACGCCCTCGGTCTCGGCGCCGAAATACATGTAGTACACGATGCGCAGGTAATAGAATGCGCCGATGACAGATGCGATCACGCCGGCGACAGCCAGCCATGCCATGCCACCATCGACCGCTGCCGACAGCACGCCGTACTTGGCCCAGAAACCGACCAGCGGCGGCACGCCCGCAAGGCTGAACATCAGCAGCAGGACCGCCATCGCCTTCAGCGGCTCGGCGCTGGCAAAGCGGTTCAGGCTCTCCAGGTCGGTGATCGGGCGGCCATCGCGTTCCAGCGACAGGATGAAGGCAAAGCTGCCCACGTTCATGACCGCATAGATGGCCATGTAGATCAGCATGGCCTGCACCCCGTAGGCGGTGCCCGCAGCCAGGCCGACCAGTGCAAAGCCCATATGCGCGATCGAGGAATAGGCCATCAGACGCTTGATGTTGCGTTGACCGATGCCCGCGATCGAGCCCAGGAACATCGACAGCAGCGCCAGCACCGCGATGATCTGACCCCAATCGGCCGGCACGTTCCCGAAGGCGTCGAACATCAGCCGCGCAATCAGCGCCATCGCCGCGACCTTGGGCGCAGTGGCCAGGAACGCGGTCACCGGCGAGGGCGAACCTTCGTAGACGTCCGGCGTCCACATGTGGAACGGCACGGCGGACACCTTGAAGGCCAGGCCGACCAGCAGGAACACCAGACCGAACAGCAGGCCCAGAGGCAGGCTTCCGGCCTGAACGGCCTGCATGATGCCGGCGAATTGCGTGGTGCCGGCAAAGCCGTAGACCAGCGACGCACCATAGAGCAGCAGGCCAGAGCTGAGCGCGCCCAGCACGAAATACTTCAACCCGGCCTCGGACGACTTGACGCTTTCGCGGCGCATGGCGGCGACGACGTACAGCGCCAGCGACTGCAGCTCCAGGCCCATGTACAATGACAGCAGGTCGCCGGCCGACACCATCACCATCATGCCGACGGTCGCCAGCACGATCAGGATGGGGTATTCAAACCGCATCAGGCGATGCCGTTCCATGTACTCGGCGCTCATCGCGAGCACCGCGGCGCCGGACAGCAGGATCGTGACCTTGGCGAAACGGCCGAAGGCGTCGTCCATGAACATCCCGAAGAACGCGCTCTGCTGCGGGCGGTCGGCCATGCCCACCACCATCGCCGCCGCCAGAAGCGCCGCCACGCTGGCCCACAGGATCTGCCGTGCGATCCGGTCCTTGCCCAGATAGGCCCCCGCCAGCAGCGCGGCCAGCGCATAGATCGCCAGCAGCAGCTCGGGCAGAATGGTGGAGATATCCAAACCGGTCATCGTGCGTTCCTCAATGGCTGGCGGTGGCCGAGGCCAGGTCGCCCGTCGCCGCATCAGCAGGCAGCGCGTCGTTGTAATTCACCAGCAGCGCCTGGACCGAGGGGCCGGTGATGTCGGTGACCAGGCGCGGATAGACGCCCAGGATCAGGGTCATGGCGATCAGCGGCGCAAAGATCCAGCGTTCGCGCGGGGTCATGTCGGTGATCGTGCGCAGGCTTTCCTTGATCAGCGCGCCCATGGTGACGCGGCGGTAAAGCCACAGCGCATAGGCCGCCGACAGGATCACGCCGGTCGCTGCGACGAAGGCCACCCAGGTGTTGGCATGGAACGTCCCCATCAGGGTCAGGAACTCGCCCACGAAGCCCGATGTGCCGGGCAGGCCCACGTTGGCCATGGTGAAGAACATGAAGACCAGCGCATAGACCGGCATCCGGTTCACCAGACCGCCATAGGCGTCGATCTCGCGCGTGTGCATGCGGTCGTAGATGACGCCCACGCAGAGGAACAAAGCGCCCGAGATGAAGCCGTGCGACAGCATCTGGAAGATCGCCCCGTCCAGACCCTGCTGGTTGGCGGCAAAGATGCCCATGGTCACATAGCCCATGTGGGCGACCGACGAATAGGCGATCAGCTTTTTCATGTCCGACTGTGCCAGTGCCACCAGCGAGGTGTAGACGATCGCGATGGCGGACATCCACAGGACGATGCCCTGCAGCAGGTCGGACGCCACCGGGAACATCGGCAGGCTGAAGCGCAGGAAGCCGTAGCCACCCATTTTCAGCAGAACCGCCGCCAGGACCACGGACCCCGCAGTCGGCGCCTGCACGTGCGCGTCGGGCAGCCAGGTGTGGACCGGCCACATCGGCATCTTGACCGCGAAGCTGGCGAAGAAGGCCAGGAACAGCAGCGTCTGCATGCCACCGACGATGCTGAAGCCCATGAACGCCATCGTCTCGGACGGGAAGTCGAAGGCCAGCAGCTGGGCGATGTCGGTGGTGCCCGCAGTGCGTGCCATCGCGATCATCGCGACCAGCATCAGCACGGAGCCGATGAACGTATAGAGGAAGAACTTGAACGAGGCATAGATGCGGTTCTTACCGCCCCAGATGCCGATGATCAGGAACATCGGGATCAGCCCAGCCTCGAAGAACAGATAGAACAGGATCAGGTCCAGCGCCGCGAAGACGCCGATCATCAGCCCTTCCAGCACCAGGAAGGCGATCATGTATTCCTTGACCCGCATCTTGACGTCCCAGCAGGACAGGATGGTCAGCGGCATCAGGAAGGTGGTCAGCATGATGAACAGGACGGAGATCCCGTCGACGCCCATCTTGTAGCGCAGGCCCATGATCCAGGCGTGATCCTCGACGAACTGGAAGCCCGTGTTCGCAGGCTCGAAGCCCGACAGCAGGAACAGCGACACCAGGAAGGTCGCGCTGGTCGCGATCAGGGCCAGCCACTTGGCGTTCTTCTGCGATGCGGCGTCGTCGCCGCGCAGGAACAGGGCCAGGATGCCCGCCGCCACGATCGGCAGGAAGGTGATGATGGAAAGAAGGTTCGTCATGTCAGTGCGCGCCCCGCATCATCACCCAGATCAGCAAGCCCACGATGCCCAGAACCATCGCGAAGGCGTAGTGGAACAGATAGCCCGACTGCACCCGTCCGGCGAACCGGGTCAGGCGCGGGATGATTCCCAAGGCTAGCCCGTTGATGGCGCCGTCGATAACGGCTCCGTCACCGGCCGTCCACAGCTTGCGGCCGATCCAGCGCGCGGGACGCACGAAGATCGCGTCATAGGCCTGGTCGAAGTACCACTTGTTCAGCAGGAACTGGTACAGGCCCCGCTGTTGTGCCGCCAGCTGGCCGGGCAGTTCGGGACGGCGGATGTACATCAGCCACGCCAGACCGAACCCGATCAGCATCGCGATGAACGGCGACACCTTGACCCAGGCGGGGACATAGTGGGCGTCATGCATCACGTGGTTGTCCGGCCGCATGTAGATCGCACCGGGCGTCACGGCATAGCTGGCGATGTCGGCCGGATCCTCGGCCGCGCCTGCGGCGGCGTGGGTTGCGGCACCCTCGGGCTCCGCTGCGGGGGCCTCGGCCACGCTGCCTTCCAGGGCCGTGCCGGTGCCCGCGACGGCGGCGCCTTCGGCATGTCCGGCCTCCTCGTGGTGGACGGCGGCCTCGATCCCGAAGAAGCCGGCAACGCCCTCCTCCTCGAAGAAGCTGTTGTACCAGATCATGCCTGCGAAGATCGAGCCGAAGGCCAGCACGACCAGCGGCGCGGTCATCACGCGCGGGCTCTCATGCGCGTGGTCATGCGCATGATGATCGCCGCGCGGCGTGCCGAAGAACGTCATGAACATCAGTCGCCAGGAATAGAAGCTGGTCATCAGCGCGGCGATCACCAGCATCCAGAAGGCATAGGTGCTGCCGACGAAGGCGCTCTCGATCACGGCATCCTTGGACAGGAAGCCCGCGAAGCCGATATGGGTCAGCGGGATGCCCACGCCCGTGATGGCCAGCGTGCCGATCATCATTGCCGCGAAGGTCAGCGGGATCTTCTTGCGCAGCCCCCCATAGTTTCGCATGTCCTGCTCGTGATGCATCGCGTGGATCACCGAACCCGCGCCCAGGAACAGCATGGCCTTGAAGAAGGCATGCGTGAATAGGTGGAACATGGCGACCGAATAGACGCCGACGCCTGCTGCTACGAACATGTAGCCCAGCTGCGAACAGGTCGAATAGGCGATGACGCGCTTGATGTCGTTCTGGACCAGACCGACAGTCGCCGCGAAGAAGGCGGTGGTCGCGCCGATATAGACGATGAACATCTTGGCTTCGGGCGCGAATTCGTAAAGCGGCGACATCCGGCAGACCAGGAACACGCCCGCGGTGACCATGGTCGCCGCGTGGATCAGGGCCGACACCGGGGTCGGGCCCTCCATCGCGTCGGGCAGCCAGGTGTGCAGGAACAGCTGCGCCGACTTGCCCATTGCGCCGATGAAAAGCAGGATCGCCAGCACGTTGGCGGCGTTCCAGTCACGCCACAGGAAGGTCATCTCGGTCTGGGCCAGCATCGGGACCTGGGCGAAGATCTCGTCGAACTGGATCGACCCGGTCATCCACCAAAGGCCGAAGATGCCCAGCAGGAAGCCGAAGTCACCAACGCGGTTGACGATGAACGCCTTCATCGCGGCGGCGCCCGCCGACTGCTTCTTGAAGTAGAAGCCGATCAGCAGATACGAGGCGACGCCCACGCCTTCCCAACCGAAGAACATCTGCAGCAGGTTGTCGGAGGTCACCAGCATCAGCATCGAGAAGGTGAAGAACGACAGATAGGCGAAGAAACGCGCGCGGTAGGGCTCGTCGTCGCCGAAATTCTCGTCATGCGCCATGTAGCCGAAGCTGTAGAGGTGCACGAGCGCCGAGACCGAATTGATCACGATCAGCATGATCGCGGTCAGGCGGTCCAGTCGGATCGCCCATTCGGAGGTGAAGTCGCCCGAGACGATCCAGTCCATGACGGGGATGCTCTGCGGCTCGCCCAGGGTCAGGAAGACCACCCACGACAGGGCCGCGGCGGCAAACAGTATGGTGGTCGTCAGGATCTGCGCGCCGCGCTCTCCGATCAGGCGCCATCCGAAGCCCGCGATCAGCGCACCCAGCAGGGGCGCGAAAAGAATGAACTGAGCCATGACCCTAACCTTTCATCACGTTGACATCTTCCACCGCGATCGTACCGCGGTTGCGGAAGAAGACGACCAGGATGGCCAGGCCGATGGCCGCTTCGGCCGCGGCGACGGTCAGGATGAACATGGTGAAGATCTGCCCGCCCAGATCGCCCAGATGGGCTGAAAAGGCGACGAAGTTGATGTTGACCGCCAGCAGCATCAGCTCGATCGACATCAGGATGACGATGACGTTCTTGCGGTTCACGAAGATGCCGAAGATCCCGGCGACGAACAATATCGCGCCCACGACCAGGTAATGTGTCAATCCGATCATCAGTTCAGTCCCTCCGGGCTCTCTCACCCGTTGATATTCCGTTGGCTGGGGCGAAGGCTTACAGCCCCTGCCCCGGCTTGACGTCGCGCAGCTGCATGGCCTTGGCCGGATCGCGGTGCATCTGGGCGATCACGTCCTGGCGCTTGACGTTGGTGCGGTGCCGCATGGTCAGCGTGATCGCCCCGATCATCGCGACCAGCAGGATCAGGCCCGAGATCTGGAACGGCAGGATGTAGCGGTCATAGAGCAGCAGACCGATCGCGTTAGTGTTCAGAACCTCGGTCGCCATCGGCACGGACCGCAGGGTCGCCGACTGATCGCTGCTTTCCCACGCGCCATAGGCGATGGCCAGCTGCGCCAGCAGGACGATGGCGATCAGGCCGGCCAGCGGCAGATAGCGGGCGAACTCGCCCTTCAGCTTGGTGAAGTCCACGTCCAGCATCATGACCACGAAGAGGAACAGCACCGCGACCGCACCGACATAGACGATGATCAGCAGCATGGCCACGAACTCGGCGCCCAGCAGGACGAACAGCCCCGCGGCCGACAGGAAGGCCAGGATCAGCCACAGCACCGAATGGACCGGGTTGCGCGCCAGCACCACCATGAAGCCCGCCGTGCAGACAGAGATGGCGAACAGGTAGAATGCGAATGTCATCATGACTGGGGGCTCCCCTCGGATTCGGTAAAGACGCCCTGGGCGATCTCCAGCGCCTTCTGCATCGCCGGCAGGCCGCCGAACATGCCCATCTGATAGATCACCTCGGCGATCTCGCGCGGGGTGGCGCCTGCCTCGATGGCGTGGCGGATGGTCATGCGCATCTGCGGTTCGGCCAGCGCGCCCTGCACGGTCATCGCCGCAATGGTCACCAGCAGGCGGGTGCGCGCATCCAGGCCGTCGCGGTTGAAGGTCTTGCCGAACCACATCTCCAGCATGTCCGCGGGCATGGTCGGGAACATCTTCTCGAACGCCTTGACGTCGAAATGCTCCAGCGCCGGATTGAAGGTCCGCGCCATCTCCTGTCCCTGGCTCAGCATCTGCTGGAACATCTTGGTGAAGGGATCGGTCATCTGTAGGGCGCGTCCATCGCCAGGTTGCGCGCGATCTCGGATTCCCAACGAGCGCCGTTATCCAGCAGCTTGTCCTTGTTGTAGAACAACTCCTCGCGGGTCTCAGTGGCGAATTCAAAGTTCGGCCCTTCGACGATCGCATCGACCGGGCAGGCCTCCTGGCAGAAGCCGCAATAGATGCACTTGGTCATGTCGATGTCATAGCGCGTCGTGCGGCGCGAGCCATCGTCGCGCGGTTCGGCATCGATGGTGATCGCCTGCGCAGGGCAGATCGCTTCGCACAGCTTGCAGGCGATGCAGCGCTCCTCGCCGTTGGGATAGCGGCGCAGGGCGTGCTCGCCGCGGAAGCGCGGCGACAGCGGACCCTTTTCGTGGGGATAGTTGATGGTCGCCTTGGGCGCGAAGAAATAGCGCATGCCCAGGCCGAACCCTTTGATGAAATCCACCATCAGGAAGTACTTGGTGGCGCGGACGACGTCGAAAGCCATCTTTTACACTCCTGCCCAACGGGCCCAGAAGGTCCCGAAGACTTCGAATTTCGCAAGGAAAGCCACGATCACGACCCAGCCCAGGGACAGCGGCAGGAACACCTTCCAGCCGATCCGCATCAACTGGTCATAGCGGTACCGCGGCACGATGGCCTTCACCATCGCGAACATGAAGAACCAGATGACCATCTTGAGGAACATCCAGATCGCGCCGTCCGGCAGGCCGGGGATGGGCGACAGCCAGCCACCGAAAAACAGCAGGCTGATCAGCGCGCACATCAGCCACATGGCGATGTATTCGCCGGCCATGAACAGCAGATAGGGGGTCGAGGAATATTCGGTCATGAAGCCCGCGACCAGTTCGGATTCCGCTTCCGGCAGGTCGAAGGGCGGGCGGTTGGTCTCGGCCAGGGCCGACACGAAGAACAGGACGACCATCGGCAGGTGCGGCAGCCAGAACCAGGACAGCAGTCCCGCCCCGCGCTGCGCTTCGACGATGGCCGTCAGGTTCATCGAGCCTGCCGAGATGATCACGCCGATGATGATCAGGCCCAGGCTGACCTCATAGCTGATCATCTGTGCGGCCGACCGCAGCGAGCCCAGGAACGGGAACTTGGAGTTGGACGCCCAGCCCCCCATGATCACCCCATAGACCTCCAGCGAGGAGACCGCGAAGATGAACAGGATGCCCACGTTGATGTCTGCCATGACCCAGCCCGGCGCGAAGGGAATCGCCACGAAGGCCAGCAGCGCCAGCATCATCGACAGGAACGGCGCCAGGAAGAACACGAACTTGTCCGCGCCCGCGGGCACGACGATTTCCTTGACCACGAATTTCAGCGCGTCGGCGAATGTCTGAAGGACGCCCCAGGGCCCGACCACGTTGGGTCCGCGGCGCATCTGCACCGCCGCCCAGATCTTGCGGTCGCCATAGACCATGTAGACCAGCGACAGCATCACGAAGACGATCAGCGCCAGGCCCTGCGCCAGCAGGATCAGCGCGATGCCCCAGGAGGATGCCCAAAATTCAGCCATGATGCCAGTCCCTTTGCCTTACGCCGTTGGAATGCCGCGTGCGTCGCATTCGCGCAAGGTCTCTTCCGTTTCCATCACCCGCAATCCCATCGGCTTGCTGTCCGACAGCAGGAACGCCGATCCGATCAGCAGCTTGCCGTTCCGTTCGGCCTGAAGCGTGCGGACATGCCGACCATAGGGGTTGCCGTTGTCGCGGGCCCAACCGGCCAATGCGCAGGTGGCATACGAGAACGCGATATCCGCGTCCACCCCCTGCTGCAGATTGGCCGTCACCTCGACCAGATCGGCCCCCGCGCCGCGGTTCAGCGGCACCACCTGCACGGCGATGAAGGATTCGGGCGCGATCTCGGTCCCCTCGGCCAGCACCGGCAGCGCGGGCTGGGTCCGGGCGGCGAACGCTTCCAGCGCCTTCTGCTGCGCGGTCTTCTCCCGCGGGCGGTTGGGCGCGACGAGGCCTGCGAAATCCAGATCCAGGTTCTGGTTCAGCGCCTCGAGGTCGGCCTCGGTCACCGCAAAGGCGTCGCGGCCTCCGGGGCTGTCCAGATCCATCGTCGTGACGCTGCCGTCCTCCTCCAGGATCAGGATCTCTCCCGACTGGCTGGACACGCGGGCGCGGCCAAGCCTGTCGCCCCCCGCCACCGAGGCCGCCACCGGAGGACGCGCCTCCGCCCCCCCACCGGTCGAGGTCTGCATGCAGCCCGACAGGGCCAAGACGGCCCCGATCAGGGCCGTCACCGAAGCGCTTGTCCGAACAGTGGGGGTCATCCTTGTTACTCCGCAGCCAACGCGGGCATATGGCGCGCCGCAGCCATGCGCGACAACTCTCCCATCAGCGGAGAGCTGCGTGCGATCGGGTTCGTCAGATAGAAATCACGGATCGGGTTCACGAAGGCCGCCTGGCCCAGGTCCCGCATCGGCAGGGGCTGCCAGTCGCTCTCGACGACCTGATCGACCTGGCCCAGATGCGGCACGGCCTCGACCAGCGCACGACGCAGCTGCGCCAGGCTGTCCCACGGCAGGGTCTGGCCCAGCTCGGCCGACAGGGCGCGCAGGATGGCCCAGTTCTCCTTGGCCTCGCCCGGCGCGAAATTGGCGCGCATGGCCAGCTGGGGACGGCCCTCGGTGTTCACGAACAGGCCCATCTCTTCGGTATAGCAGGCGGCGGGCAGGATGATGTCGGCGCGATGCGCGCCCCGGTCGCCATGGCTGCCCTGATAGATGACTACAGGACCCGCGGCGATCTCGACCTCATCGGCGCCCAGGTTGAAGATCACCTGCGCCCCGTCGATCGCGGCGGACATCCCGCCCTCGGTCACGGCACCCACGTCCATCGCACCCACGCGGCCCGCTGCGGTGTGCAGGACCAGCAGGCGCGCACCGGTGGTCTGGGCCAAGGCCTGGGCGGCGGCCAGCACGGCCTCGCCGTCGGCCTCGCGCAGGGCGCCCTGCCCGATGATGATGATGCCCGCGTCCTCGGACTGTTCGGCCTTGTCCAGCAAGGCGGACAGCGCCGCGCGATCGGTGCCCGCATGGTCATAATCGAAGGTCAAATCGACCGCCGGACCGACGACCGTGACCTGCGCGCCGCGTGCCCAGGCCCGGCGCAGGCGGGCGTTCAGCACGGCCGCCTCGTCGCGCGGGTTGGTCCCGATCAGCAGGATGGACGCAGCGGTGTCGATATCCTCGATCACCGCATTGCCGACATAGCCCGACCGGTTGCCCGCGGGAAGGCGCGCGCCGTCGGTGCGGCATTCCACTGAACCGCCCAGCCCCTCGACCAGCGTCTTGAGGCTGAAGGCCGCCTCGACCGAGGCCAGGTCGCCGACCAGGCCCGCGACCTTTCCGCCCTGCATCGCGCGGGCGGCGGCGGTCAGCACCTCGGGCCAAGTGGCCGGGCGCAGGCGACCGTTCTCGCGCAGATAGGGGGTGTCCAGACGCTGGCGACGCAGACCGTCCCAAACAAAGCGGGTCTTGTCGCTGATCCACTCCTCGTTCACCGCATCATGGTTGCGCGGCAGGATGCGCATCACTTCGCGACCCTTGGTGTCCACGCGGATCGCGCTGCCAAGCGCGTCCATGACGTCGATCGTCTCGGTCTTGGTCAGCTCCCACGGGCGGGCGGTGAAGGCATAGGGCTTCGACACCAGCGCGCCCACCGGGCACAGGTCGATGATGTTGCCCTGCAGGTTCGATTCCAGCGTCTGGTTCAGATAGCTGGTGATCTCGCTGTCCTCGCCGCGACCGGTCTGGCCCATCTGGGTGATTCCCGCGACCTCGCTGGTGAAGCGCACGCAGCGGGTGCAGCTGATGCAGCGCGTCATGTGGGTCTCGACCAGCGGCCCCAGGTTCAGCTCCTCGGAGGCACGCTTGGGCTCGCGATAGCGGCTGAAATCGACGCCGTATGCCATCGCCTGGTCCTGCAGGTCGCATTCGCCGCCCTGGTCGCAGATCGGACAATCCAGCGGATGGTTGATCAGCAGGAACTCCATCACGCCTTCGCGGGCCTTCTTGACCATCGGACTGTTGGTGCGGATCTCAGACGGCGCGCCGTCGGGACCGGGGCGCATGTCCTTGACCTGCATCGCGCAGGAGGCGGCGGGCTTGGGCGGGCCGCCTACGACCTCGACCAGGCACATCCGGCAGTTGCCCGCGATGGACAGCCGCTCGTGATAGCAGAAACGCGGGATCTCGATCCCGGCCTGCTCGCAGGCCTGGATCAAGGTCAGGTTCGGATCGACCTGGATCTCGATGCCGTCGATCTTGATTGTCCGCAATTCGGCCATGATGACTTCCTTATCTGGCACTCAGCAGCGATCCTGCGACCGTCTGCCGTGCGATTTCGTCCCGCCCGAGGCGGCAAAAGGTTTCCGGCTGTCCGTTCACGACACCGTTCTGGACCATATAGCGGTCTGCCTCGGCATAGATGCGTCGGCGATCCTCGCGGCTGTCCAGAAAGGTCTCGATCTCGGTCTCGGAATAGCCCTGATCCAGGGCATAGCGTTTCAGCGCGCGCGCCTCGCTGAAGGCACGGATCATCCGCGCGCTGATGTCGGGGCATCCCCGGCGCAGCATGTCGGCCACACGGGCCTGGACCAGCCGGTCGTTGATATAGGTCTCCTGGCTCAGCGGCACCTGCGCGGCGGCAGGAAGGGCCAGGAACGCCAGGGCGATGGCGGCAAGCATGGGTCGTTTCATCACGGCATCCTTTCGGTAATCACGTGCCTCCACGTAATCACCGGCCGGGCGCATTGCCCGACACGACCCCGTGCGGGGATCGTGATATGCCGCCTTCATGCTCATTCCGCGGCCAGCGCGCCCGTGCGCCCGGTCTTCTTGGCGATCAGGCGATCCTCGATCTCTCCGCGGAAATTGCGGATCAGGCCCTGGATCGGCCATGCCGCCGCGTCGCCCAAGGCACAGATGGTATGGCCTTCGACCTGCTTGGTCACGTCCAGCAGCATGTCGATCTCCTCGACCTCGGCCTCGCCGGACACCAGGCGCGCCATGACGCGCATCATCCAGCCGGTGCCCTCGCGGCAGGGCGTGCATTGGCCGCAGCTTTCGTGCTTGAAGAAGGCGGACAGGCGCCAGATCGCCTTGATGATGTCGGTCGACTGATCCATCACGATCATGCAGCCGGTGCCAAAACTGGATTTCAGCTCGCGCATGCCGTCGTAATCCATGATGGCGTTCTCGCACTGCTCGGCCGTCAGGACCGGGCAGGAGGCGCCGCCGGGAATCACCGCCTTGAGGTTCTTCCAGCCGCCGCGCACGCCGCCGCCATGCTTCTCGATCAGCTCCTTCATGCTGATCGACATGGCCTCCTCGACCACGCAGGGGGCATTCAGGTGGCCGGTCAGGCCGAACAGCTTAACGCCCGCGTTGTTCGGACGGCCAAAGCCCGCGAACCACTCCGCCCCGCGGCGCAGGATCGTCGGCACGACGGCGATGGATTCGACGTTGTTCACCGTGGTCGGACAGCCATAAAGGCCCGCACCCGCCGGAAACGGCGGCTTCATGCGCGGCATGCCCTTCTTGCCCTCCAGGCTTTCCAGCAGCGCGGTCTCCTCGCCACAGATATAGGCGCCGGCGCCGTGGTGCAGGTACAGGTCGAAATCCCATCCCGACCCGGCCGCATTCGCGCCCAGAAGCCCCGCATCATAGCATTCGTCGATGGCGGCCTGCAGGGCCTCCTTTTCGCGGATGTATTCGCCGCGCAGGTAGATGTAGCAGACATGCGCGTTCATCGCGAAGCTTGCGATCAGCGCACCCTCGATCAGGGTGTGCGGATCATGGCGCATGATCTCGCGGTCCTTGCAGGTCGCAGGCTCGGATTCGTCGGCGTTGATCACCAGATAGCTGGGCCGGCCGTCCGATTCCTTGGGCATGAAGGACCATTTCAGACCGGTCGGAAAGCCTGCGCCGCCACGTCCACGCAGCCCCGAAGCCTTGACCTGCTCGATGATCTTGTCGCGCCCGCGGCCGATGATGTCGCCGGTCCCGTCCCAATGGCCGCGCTTCTGCGCGCCCGCCAGGCTGCGGTCGCCCATGCCATACAGGTTGGTGAAAATGCGATCCTGGTCTTTCAGCATCCGATACGTCCTTTATTCCCGGCGTCACGCATTCCTGCGCCGCCAGATACGCCAGGTCACGATCAGCGACCAGACAAAAGCGCCGATGGCGGCAAGGTCGGCCAGAAAGGCCCACCGCGCCGCCCAGTCATAGTGCTGCCCGATCGCCTGGATGGCGAGCCAGATCAGCATGGTCGTCGCGATCACGATCGCGACCAGCCGCATCTGGCGGGCGTCCTGCGCGGGGTCCGCCATCACCCCGCCTCCTGCCTGCGTGCGGCCAGCGCGCGCGCCTGCCCCACCCAGTCGTCATTGCGGATGCGCGACGCGGCGCGGCCGATCCCGGCCGCCATGCGATCCACGTCGGCGTCGTCCCAGGCCGCGATCTGCGAGAACCGCGTCACGCCCGCCTGTTCCAGCGCCTGCTGGACCTTCGGCCCGATGCCCTTTATGGCCCGCAGGTCGTCCGGCCCGCCGGCATAGATGCTGCGCGCGGCGTCCGGCGTCTCGCGCGGGGCGGCCGGAGGAATGGCATCACCCGACGGCGCAATCTCGGGCGCAGCCGCAGGCGCCGGTGCCTGCCGGACGGGCGCGGCCGCCTGCGGCGGCAGCGGCATCGCGTCCCAGTCCGGCTCGTCCATTCGGACCCCGCGGGGATCGCCGAGCCAAGCCACCATCAGGGCCAGCAGGCCACCCGCGATCAGCGCCAGCACCAAGGCCGCCAGCCAGCCCATCTGCCCGAACAGGCCGATGCCCAGAAAGACCAGCAGCGCCGTGACGGCTCCGGTGGTTCTGCTGGCGGGTGTCATGGCTGGCGTCCTTTCTGCGGGTCGTCGGGCTGCGGTCAGTCGCGGTCCTTGTCATCCTTGCGCACATCGGCCGGTTCGCGCGCCGAAACCGGGCGCGCGGCCGAACTGGCCTGCGCCTCCTGCTCGGTCACGCCGGTCGAATCGACCGGTGCCCCGTCCGACGGGCGCGGTTCGCGTTCCGGCGCGGTGTCCACGCCGGTCTGGTCGTCCGCCGCGGCATCGGGCTTGCGGCGCCATTTCGTCAGGATCGGAACCTCGGTCCCGTCGATCCGCTTCAGCGTCTCGCCCAGGTCAGAGGCCAGTTGCACGCTGGCGTTGTGACCCTCCTGCCCCTTCAGATCGGCCAAGCTGGTCAGCCCGCTGACGGGTTCGGACGCAAAGCGACCGGTCTGCGATCCGGGCACCGGAACCTCTCCGGCCGACATGCGGTCGATCAGCGCCTCGAGGCTCTCGGGCGTCAGATCCTCATAGTAGTCCTTGCCGATCTGGGCCATCGGGGCGTTGGCGCAGGCGCCAAGGCACTCGACCTCCTCCCAGCTGAACTTGCCGTCGGCCGACAGGGTATGCGGCGTGGGCGCGATCTTGCGCTTGCAGACCGCGACCAGGTCCTCGGCTCCGCAGATCATGCAGGTCGTGGTGCCGCAGATCTGAATGTTCGCAACAGTCCCAACGGGTTGCAGCTGGAACATGAAGTAGAACGTCGCCACTTCCAGCGCCCGGATATAGGCCATGCCCAACAGTTCGGCGCAATATTCGATGGCGGGACGCGACAGCCAGCCTTCCTGTTCCTGGGCACGCCACAGGACAGGAATGATCGCCGATTGCTGACGACCTTCGGGGTATTTGGTGATCTGTGCCTGCGCCCATTCCAGGTTCGCAGGCGTGAATTCGAAACTGTCCGGCTGGACGGGGTGCAGGCGGCGCAGCATCAGCGGTCAACCTCTCCGAAGACGATATCCTGGGTGGCGATCAGGGCCGGGACGTCGGCCAGCAGATGGCCCTTGGACATCCAGTCCATGGATTGAAGGTGCAGGAACCCCGGCGCGCGAAGTTTCGCACGATAGGGACGGTTGGTGCCGTCGCTGACCAGATAGACGCCGAACTCGCCCTTGGGGGCCTCGACGGCGGCATAGACCTCTCCGGCGGGAACGCGGAAGCCCTCGGTGTACAGCTTGAAGTGATGGATCAGGCTTTCCATGTCCCGCTTCATGTCGCCCCGCTTGGGCGGGGTCAGCTTGCCGCGGGCCAGAACCTCGCCCGGCCCTTCGGCCCGCAGCTTGGCGATCGCCTGCTTCATGATCAGCGTCGATTCACGCATTTCCTGCATCCGGCACAGGAAACGGTCATAGCAGTCGCCGTTCGTACCGACCGGGATCTTGAAGTCGAACTCGTCATAGCATTCGTAAGGCTGGCTGCGACGCAGGTCCCAGGCCATGCCCGATCCGCGCACCATCACGCCCGAGAAACCCCAATCCAGCGCATCCTGTTCGGACACGATGCCGATGTCGACCAGCCGCTGCTTGAAGATGCGGTTTTCGGTCAGCAGCGTGTCCAGATCGTCCAGAACCTTGGGGAAACGCTCGCACCACGCCTCCATGTCGTCCAGCAGGTCGGGGGTCAGGTCCTGATGGACGCCGCCCGGCCGGAAATAGGCTGCATGCAGACGCGCGCCCGATGCGCGTTCATAGAAGATCATCAGATCCTCGCGCGCCTCGAAACCCCATAGCGGCGGGGTCAGGGCGCCGACGTCCAGCGCGCCGGTCGTCAGGCCCAGAAGGTGGTTCAGGATACGCCCCACCTCGCAGAACAGCACCCGGATCAGGCTGGCGCGGCGCGGCACGACCGTCCCGGTCAGACGTTCGATCGCCAGGCACCAGGCGTGTTCCTGGTTCATCGGCGACACGTAATCCAGCCGGTCGAAATACGGCAGGTTCTGAAGATAGGTCCGGCTTTCCATCAGCTTCTCGGTGCCGCGGTGCAGCAGGCCGATATGCGGGTCGGCGCGTTCCACGACCTCGCCGTCCAGCTCCAGCACCATGCGCAGCACACCATGCGCGGCAGGGTGTTGCGGACCGAAGTTGATGTTGAAGTTGCGAATGCGCTGTTCGCCGGTCACCAGGTCGTGGCTGCCGTCGTCATAGCTGTTCGCGCGGATGTCGCCGTCCATCATTTCGCGGCCCCCTTTTCGTCGCCGGGCAGGGCGTATTGCACGCCTTCCCAGGGCGACAGGAAATCGAACTGCCGGTATTCCTGCACCAGCGACACGGGCTCATAGATCACGCGCTTTTCGGCGTCGTCATATCGAACCTCGACATAACCGGTGGTCGGAAAGTCCTTGCGCAGCGGATGGCCGGAAAAGCCATAGTCGGTCAGGATGCGGCGCAGGTCCGGATGACCGGTGAACAGGATCCCGAACATGTCGAAGATCTCGCGCTCGAACCAGTTTGCGGCGGGATAGATCGCGGTCAGCGTCGGCAGCATCTCATCCTCGCGGATGGCGACCTTCACGCGGACGCGGTGGTTCTGGTACATCGACAGGAAGTGCCAGACGACGTCGAACCGCTGCTGGCGCGACGGGTAATCGACGGCGGTGATGTCGACCAGCGTGGAGAACCGGCAGCTGCTGTCGCTGCGCAGGAAATCCAGCAGATCCAGGATGCCGCTGGCCGTGGCCGTCACGGTCAGCTCGCCAAAGGCCACGTCGGTGCCGATGACCTCGTTCGGGCGGCGCAGCTTGATGTGCTCGGCCAGCTGGTCCAGCGCGTCGGGATCGGTATAGGTCGCCATGATCACCTCACCAGCGTGCCGGTGCGCCGGATGCGGCGCTGAAGTTGCAGGATGCCGTAAAGCAGCGCCTCGGCGGTCGGCGGGCAACCGGGGACATAGATGTCCACGGGCACGATCCGGTCGCATCCGCGCACCACGGAATAGCTGTAATGGTAATAGCCGCCGCCATTGGCGCAGCTGCCCATGCTGATGACATAGCGCGGCTCCGGCATCTGGTCATAGACCTTGCGCAGCGCCGGGGCCATCTTGTTGGTCAGCGTGCCCGCCACGATCATCAGGTCCGACTGGCGCGGGGAGGCGCGCGGCGCGGTCCCGAAGCGTTCCAGGTCATAGCGCGGCATCGAGGTCTGCATCATCTCGACCGCGCAGCAGGCCAGGCCGAACGTCATCCAGTGCAGCGAGCCGTTGCGCGCCCAGTTGATGATGTCCTCGGTCGTGGTCAGCAGGAAACCCTTGTCCTGCAGCTCCGCGTTCAAGGCCTTGGTCGCGTATTCGCGATCGGGTCCGGCGGTATTCGCCCCTGCCATCACGCCCATTCCAAGGCTCCTTTCTTCCACTCGTAGGCAAAGCCCACGGTCAGCACGCCCAGGAACGCCATCATCGACCAGAACGCGGTCTCGCTGATCGCCTGGAAGCTGACCGCCCAGGGGAACAGGAACGCGACCTCGAGGTCGAAGATGATGAACAGGATCGACACCAGATAGAATCGCACGTCGAACTTCATCCGCGCGTCGTCGAACGGGTTGAAGCCCGACTCATAGGCACTGACCTTTTCGGGGTCGGGATTGCGCACGGCGATGACGAACGCGGACAGCAGCAAGATCAGCGCAAGCGCCGAGGCCATCGCCGCGAAGACGAGGATGGGCAGATAGTCCTGCGTAATGTTTTGCACGGGTGACGATCCCCTTGTCGGTCGCGGGGATCACGGCTGACCCCGCGACGGGTTGGCTGAGTGCGGTTTAGACCCGTGACCGTCCGGGGTCAACGGGCGCAGGGGATCGAAAGCGCGGCGAATTGTTGCAATGCGGCGCGGATCAGTCGCGGATTTCGCCCGCGTCCACGCCCCAGATCGCCGTCTTGGGCACCCAGCCCCGCTGGCCGCCGCCCGACACGCGGCACCATTCGGGCTCGCATTCGTTCAGCCGCAGGATGGCCCCGGCCTCGGCCCGCGCCACGATGTCGGAATCGCGATGCGGTCGGGCGCGCAGTTCCAGCATGTCCTGGGTGACCAGTGCTGTGCGGACCCCCGACAGTAGCGCATAGTGGATCCAGCCCCCTGCCCCATCCTTGTCCTCGACCCGGCGCCAATGACCGAATTCGGCCACCACCCGCAGCGGCATCCCCGCATGGCGGAACACCCAGTCGATGCGGTGAGACAGGCTGGGCCCGCGCCGGGCGTTGCCTTCGTTGCCCTTCAGGCTGACATAGCGGGGCAGCGGCAGGTTGGTCACCGGACCCCGCTGTTCGGTCGCACCCTGGCTTTGTTGCGGTTCGCTTTGGGCCATCGCCTGCGGGGCGGCAGCCCCCATCATCGCCACAAGCGCAAGTGCCACCCTTGCGCCCGTCCTGCCTGGCCGTGCCGTCATGCGTTGTCCGTTCCTGTCCTGTGCGGGGCGCGGACGCCCCTTCTGGGGTCTTGTGCCTGCCCCTCAACGCGGGCAGTTTGCCAAAAGCGTCCGCCGATGGGAAGGGCGTGCCTGCAGGCGACCGATCAAGGCTCTGACACAGTGAGGTGACCATGCCCGCCACCCCCGCAGCCCCCCGCAGCAGACTGCGCGTCGCCGTGACGCGCCGCCTGCCCGAGGCGGTCGAGACCCGCATGTCCGAACTGTTCGACGTGGCCCTGCGCGACGACGACCGCAAGATGTCGTCCGATCAGCTGGTATCGCTGATGCAGGACGCGGACGTCCTGGTGCCGACCGTGACCGACCAGATCACCGCCGCCATGCTGGCCCGCGCGGGCGAGCGGCTGAAGCTGATCGCGAATTTCGGCGCGGGCATCGACCATATCGACGTGATGTCCGCCCGCCAGCGCGGCGTTCTGGTCAGCAACACCCCCGGCGTCGTGACCGAGGACACCGCCGACATGACGCTGGCGCTGATCTTGGCCGTGACCCGCAAGATCCCCGAGGGCCTGGCCGAGATGCAGGCCGGACGCTGGCAGGGCTGGTCGCCCACCGCCCATCTGGGCGGGCGCGTCGGCGGGCGGCGTCTTGGCATCCTGGGCATGGGCCGCATCGGCCAGGCGGTCGCGCGCCGCGCCGCCGCCTTCGGCATGCAGGTCCACTATCACAACCGCCGCCGCCTGCGCCCCGAGATCGAGGAGGCCCTGGGCGCGACCTGGTGGGAGAGCCTGGACCAGATGCTGGCGCGCATGGACATCGTCAGCGTGAACGCGCCGCACACGCCCTCGACCTTCCACCTTCTGAACGCGCGTCGGCTGAAGCTGATGAAGCCGACCGCCGTGATCGTGAACACCTCGCGCGGCGAGGTCATCGACGAGAACGCCCTGACCCGCATGCTGCGCGCCGGAGAGATCGCGGGCGCGGGCCTGGACGTCTTCGAGCATGGCCACGAGATCAACCCCCGCCTGCGCGAGCTGCCCAACGTCGTCCTGCTGCCGCATATGGGCAGCGCGACCGTCGAGGGCCGCGCCGAGATGGGCGAGAAGGTGATCATCAACATCAAGACCTTTTCCGACGGGCACCGCCCGCCCGACCTGGTCGTGCCGTCGATGCTGTGATGACGATGCGTTGGGCCGTGTCGGTCCTGTTTTTCGTGAACGGCCTGCTGGTGGGCAGCTGGGCGCCGAAAATTCCCGTCCTGATGGAAAGGCTTGGCATCACCGAGGCCAGCGCCGGGGTGATCGTGCTGGGGCTGGGCCTGGGCTCGATCTGCGTGATGCCGCTGTTCGGGGCGATGGTCGCACGGGCCGGATCGGCCAGCGCCGTGAGGCTGGCCGCGTGGCTGGCCGCGCCGTCGATGATCTGGATCTCTCTGGCGCCGACCTATTGGACGGTGGCGGCGACCGTGGTGCTGTTCGGCGGCATGGTCGGCGGCATGGACGTGGCGATGAATGCCAACGCGGTTGCGGTGGAACGCGCGCGTGGCCGGGCGATCATGTCGTCCTGCCACGGATTCTGGAGCCTGGGCGCCTTTGCCGGCGCCGCCGCGGGCGGCTGGCTGATCCAGCGATTCGGGGAACTGGCCCATGCCGCCGTCATCACCGCAGTCTTTGCGCTGGTGCTGCTGTGGGCGCTGCCGCGGCTGCTGCAGGACGCCCCCGATGCGGGCGCGCCCAAGGCGCCGCTGCGCCTGCCGCGCAGCCCCCTGCCCTGGCTGATCGGGCTGATGGCCCTGGCCGCGATGATTCCCGAGGGCGCGATCCTGGATTGGGCCGCCGTCTATCTGCAGCGCGAGATGGGCGCGTCGCTGTCCGTCGCGGGCCTGGGCTTTGCCGCCTGCGCGGGCACGATGGCGGCGATGCGCTTTGCGGGCGACGGACTGCGCCGGCGCTTTGGCGCGGTCACCACCCTGCGCGCCAGTTCGGCCGTGGCGATGGCGGGCCTGGTCCTGGCCGGGCTGTCCAGCAGCCCCGCCCCGGCGATCGCGGGGTTCGCGTTGGCGGGCATCGGCATCGCGAACATGGTGCCCATCGCCTTTTCCGCGGCCGGGAACGTGCCGGGGCTTGCCGCAGGCATGGGCCTGTCGGTGGTCACGATGATGGGCTATTCCGGCATCCTGCTGGCGCCGGGCAGCATCGGTTTCCTGGCCGAACACCTCAGCCTTGGCACCATCTATCTGGGACTTGCCGCCCTGCTGCTGATCCCGCTGCTGCTGTCCCGCCTGGCCGCCACCGCCGATTTCGAACCGCGCGACGACTGAGCGCCGCCTTAGCGGTACAGTTCGGCCGCGGCAGGAAAGCTGCGGTCACGGACCGCGGCCGCATAGGCGGCGATGGCCTGGTCGGCCTCTTTGCCCAATTCCCCGAAACGGCGGACAAAGCGCGGCACGCGACCCGACAGGCCCAGCATGTCGTCCAGCACCAGGATCTGCCCGTCGCAGCGCGCGCTGGCGCCGATGCCGATGGTCGGCACGGCGATGGCATCGGTGATCTGATCGGCCAAGGCCTCCATCACCCCCTCGACCACGACGCTGAACGCGCCCGCATCGGCGACCGCGCGGGCATCCGCGACGAAGGCGGGCCAAGTGGCTGGATCGCGGCCCTGCGTCTTGAAGCCGCCCATCGTGTTCGTGGCCTGCGGCGTCAGGCCGACATGGGCCATGACCGGGATGCCGCGGTCGACCAGAAAGCGGATGGTGGGGGCCATGCGGGCGCCCCCCTCCAGCTTGACGGCGCCGGCGCCGGTCTGGGCCATCACGCGGGCGGCGTTGCGGAACGCCTGTTCCGGCGATTCCTCATAACTTCCGAAGGGCATGTCGATGACGACCATGGCGCGGTCGGACCCGCGCATGACGGCTTGGCCGTGCAGGATCATCATCTCCAGCGTGACCCCGATCGTCGAAGGCAGGCCGTGGACCACCATGCCCAGGCTGTCGCCCACCAAAATCACGTCGGCATGGGCATCGACCATTGCCGCCATCGGCGCGGTATAGGCGGTCAGCGCAACGATGGGGGTCGAACCCTTGCAGTCGGCGATCTGGGGCGCGGTGACGCGGCGGACGGGGGCTTGCGCGGACATGGGTCGGCCTTTCAAGGGGATGCGCGGGGCCGCGCGGGTCAGGGATGGGCGGTGCGCTGGTCGATCAGCAGCACGTCGCCGAAACGGATCGCCAGCAGGATCGCCACCGGACCGCCCACGACGGCGATGCGTGACAGGTCGCGCGCGTCGCGGATGTCGATCGAGCGGATGTCGGCCCGCGGTTCCGTGGACAGGATGGCGCGGATCTGGCGGCGCAACAGGCTGACGGGCGTGCCCATCGCGACCGATTCCGCCGCATGGTCCAGCGCACGGGCCAGCACCGGGGCGGCGGCGCGATCCTCGGCCGTCAGGCGCTGGTTGCGCGAGGACATGGCCAGCCCGTCGGGTTCGCGCACGGTCGGCACGGGCAGGATGGTCACGGGAATGTCCAGGTCCTCGACCATGCGGGTGATCAGGGTCAGCTGCTGATAGTCCTTTTCGCCGAAGGCCGCGGCCTGGGGCTGGACGATGTTGAACAGCTTGGTGACCACAGTCGCCACGCCGCGGAAATGGCCAGGGCGCAGGCGGCCCATCAGGATGCCGCCCAACTGCGTCACCTGCACATGGGTCTGCGCACCGGGGCGCCAGATGTCGGACACCTGCGGCAGGAACACCGCGTCGCAACCGGCCTTGCGCAGCAGGTCCAGGTCCTGCGCCTCCTGCCGAGGATACTTGTCCAGATCCTCGTTCGGGCCGAACTGCGCGGGGTTCACGAAGATCGAGGTCACCACCCGGCCGCCGCCCTGCCGATCCAGCCAGTCGCGGGCCCGCGCGACCAGGGTCAAGTGGCCCTGATGCAGCGCGCCCATCGTCGGCACCAGGGCTGTGCGGCCCGCGTCCCGGCGCCAGGCGCGCATGGCGTCGGTGCTGCGGCAGATGTCCATGGTGCCCCCTTGTTGGCGTGGGCCGCAACCTAGCGACGGGGGCGGGTCTGGGCAAGGCCATGTCGTTTTTCGCCCGCAGATGTCGGGCGCCTTTGACGCGGCGTTTCACCGATGGGGCATCACAGGCGAAACGGTTCCAACAGGAGAGCGCGATGACGTCGCATGTGAAGGTTCTGGTCGTGGGCGGGGGCGCGGTCGGATGCGGCATCGCGCTGCATCTGGCGCGCGCGGGCTGGGACACGCTGCTGGTCGAACGCGACGAGCTGACCGCCGGATCGACCTGGCACGCGGCGGGGCTGCTGCCCCTGTTCAACATGGGCTATGCGACCAGCCATATCCACGATTACTCGGTCAAGCTCTATGCCGGGCTGGAGGCCGAGACGGGGCTGAACGCGGGCTTCACCCGCTGCGGCAACCTGCGCATGGCGCAGACGGATGGGCGGATGGACGAATACATGCTGTATTCCGCCACCGCCGAGACGATCGGGATCGAGCATCAGTTCCTGACCCCCGCCCAGATCAAGGAGCGCTGGCCGCTGGTCCGCACCGAGGACCTGAAGGGCGCGCTGTTCCACCCGACCGACGGATACATCAACCCCGCCGACGTGACCCAGGCCATGGCCAAGGGCGCGCGGATGGCGGGCTGCCGGATCGAGCGCAAGATCCAGGTGAACGCCTATCGCTGGACCGGCAGCGAATGGGTCGTGACGGTGGAAAAGATGGTCGATCGCGGCGGCAACCTGATCCCGTCCGGAGAGGTCTATGACATCCACGCCGAACATGTGGTGACCGCGACCGGCAACCACGCACAGCGCACGGCCAAGCTGCTGGGCATCAAGATCCCCGCCATCCCGGTCGAACACCAGTTCATCGTAACCGAGCCAGACCCCGCGCTGATGCGCTGGCGCGCCGAAGGCAACCCCGAGCATCCGGTCCTGCGCGATGCCGATGCCAAGTGGTATGTCCGCGAGGAGCGCGGCGGCTGGATCCTGGGTCCCTATGAAAAAGGCGCACCCGCGCGGTTCGAATACGGCGTGCCGGACAGCTTCCGCGCCGACCTGTTCCCCCTGGACCTGGAGCGGATCGAGGAGGAGTACATGGCGATGATCCATCGCATTCCGACCTCGGAGACGGTGGGTCTGAAGGACGACTTCAACGGCCCGATCTGCTATACCCCCGACGGCAACCC
Organism: Paracoccus marcusii; assembly: GCF_028621715.1. Lineage (NCBI taxonomy): Bacteria > Pseudomonadati > Pseudomonadota > Alphaproteobacteria > Rhodobacterales > Paracoccaceae > Paracoccus > Paracoccus marcusii. Next base: position 3,171,490 of record NZ_CP117466.1, read on the forward strand.
GCTGGTCGGACCCGCGCCGGGCCTGCGCAACATGTGGCTGGCCGAGGGGTTCAGCTTTGGCATCACCGCAGCCGGGGGCGTGGGCCATTACCTGGCGCAGATGATGACCGAGGGCGAGGCCGAGATCGACATGGCCTCGCTGGACCCCCGCCGGTTCGGGTCCTGGATGACCACGGAATACGCCGCCCGCAAGAACGAGGAGGCCTATGACCACGTCTTCATCCTGCACCATCCCGACGAGGAGCGGCCCGCCTGCCGCCCGCTGCGTACCTCGCCTGCCTATGACCGGCAGGCGGCGCATGGCGCGCAGTTCGGGCATGTGAACGGGTGGGAACGCCCGAACTACTACGCGCCCGAGGGCTTTGACGACCATGACAGCCGCAGCTTCCGTCGCGGCGGATGGTGGCAATACGCCAAGGCCGAGGCCGAGGCCGTGCGCCAGACGGCGGGCCTGGTCGATGCGACGGCGTTTGCCAAGCACACCGTCACCGGGCCCGGGGCGACCGCCTTCCTGGACTGGTTGACCACCAACAAGCTTCCCAAGGTGGGGCGGATCAACCTGACCTATGCGCTGACCGATGCCGGGACGGTGCGGACCGAATACACGATCGTGCGGCGCGGAGAGCAGGATTACTACCTGGTCAGCGCCGGGGCCTGGACGGATTACGACCGCGACAACCTGCTGAAATTGGCGCAGGATTTCATGGCCGCTGGGGGCGAATACGTCCATGTGCAGGACGTGACCACGCAATGGGGCGTCTTTGCCCTGGCAGGGCCTGAGAGCCGGAACATCCTGGCCCGGATGATCCGTGACGCGGAACCTGCGACCGCCCTGTCGAACAAGCGCTTTCCCTGGCTGTCGATGCGCAACATCGAGCTGGGCATGGTCCCGGTCATGGCCATCCGCGTCGCCTATACCGGCGAGCTGGGATGGGAGCTGCACCACCCGATCGAGATGCAGAACCACCTGTTCGACAAGCTGATCGCCGCCGGAGAGCCGTCTGGCATGAAGCTGGTCGGCGCTCGGGCTCAGAACTGGCTGCGCCAGGAGAAGTCGTACCGCGCCTTCGGCACCGAACTGGGCCGGGATGCGACGCCGCTGGAGGCGGGGTTGGACCGGTTCGTGGACCTGGGCAAGGAGTTCCGCGGCAAGGCCGCGATGCAGGCCAAGGGGATCCGGTCCACCTGTGTCACGCTGCTGATCGACGGGCCGGCGGATGCGGACCCCTGGGGCCGCGAGGCGCTGTTCCTGGACGGGGAAAAGATCGGGCGCCTGACCTCGGGTGGCTATTCGGCGGCCTTCGGCAAGCAGATCGGCATGGGCTATGTCCGCCCCGACCTGGCGACGCCCGGCACCAAGCTTCAGGTGCGGATGTTCCGCGAGCTGTATGACGCGGTGGTGACCGAGGACAGCCCGCACGACCCGCAGAACGCCCGCATTCGCGTCGACGGCTGACAAGGTTGCGCAGGCGGTCCCCCCGCGATCGCCTGCGCACGGACGCCAAGGGTACCGATGGTTGGATCGGCCTATGTCGTCACCGATTGACCGGCGTACGGGGCAGCGGGACTGACCATGGTCGCCGCATCCGGCGGATCATCCTCCGCGTGCCAACAAAAGCTGTTTGTGCACCCGGAATCACCCAGACCATCGTCGCAGGCAATCACGATGGAATTCGGGCTATTGCCGCCTGACGCCAAGCCGCAGGCCACAAATGACAAAGGCCAGACCCGAGGGTCTGGCCTTTTGTTTTTGGAGCGGGCGAGGCGATTCGAACGCCCGACCCTAACCTTGGCAAGGTTATGCTCTACCCCTGAGCTACGCCCGCACTCCAGTTCCTCTTGCGATCCGTTTCACCGTCTCGCCTTCGGTGAGCGGGTATTTACGAAAGCCCGCCGGGGGGTGCAAGAGGAAAAAACGCACCATCGGCGATTTTCTTTTGCACCCCCTGCCCTACTCCGCAGCGCGGCTACGGGCCGGGTTCAGCATGGGTCCAAGATAGCGCCCGGTATGGCTGGCCTCGACCTGCGCGACGTCCTCCGGCGTGCCTGCCGCCACGATCACGCCGCCGCCATCGCCGCCCTCGGGGCCGATGTCGATGATCCAGTCCGCCGTCTTGATGACGTCCAGGTTATGCTCGATCACGATGACCGAATTGCCCTGATCGACCAGTTCGTGCAGCACCTCCAGCAGCTTGCGGACATCCTCGAAATGCAGACCCGTCGTCGGCTCGTCCAGGATATACAGCGTGCGGCCAGTGGACCGACGAGACAGCTCCTTGGACAGCTTGACGCGCTGCGCCTCGCCACCCGACAGGGTCGTCGCCTGCTGGCCCACCTTGATGTAGCCGAGGCCCACCTGCATCAGCGCGTCCATCTTCTCGCGGATCGAGGGGACGGCGCTGAAGAATTCCTGCGCGTCCTCCACAGTCATGTCCAGCACATCGGCGATGGACTTGCCCTTGAACTGCACCTCCAGCGTCTCGCGGTTATAGCGCTTGCCCTTGCAGGTCTCGCACTCGACATAGACGTCGGGCAAGAAGTGCATCTCGATCTTGATGACACCGTCGCCCTGGCAGGCCTCGCAGCGCCCGCCCTTGACGTTGAAGCTGAACCGGCCCGGCTTGTAGCCACGCGCCTTGGCCTCAGGCAGGCCCGCGAACCAGTCGCGGATGGGCGTAAAGGCGCCGGTATAGGTCGCCGGGTTGGACCGCGGCGTGCGCCCGATGGGGCGCTGGTCGATGTCGATGACTTTGTCCAGATGCTCCAGCCCACGGATCGTCTCGCAGGGCGCGGGGGTCTGGCGGGCGCCGTTCAGGCGCAGGGATGCGGTCTTGAACAGCGTCTCGATGGTCAGGGTGGACTTGCCGCCCCCCGACACGCCCGACACGCAGACGAAGCGGCCCAGCGGGAATTCGGCGGTGACATCCTTGAGGTTGTTGCCGGTCGCCTTGACCACGGTGACCTTCTTGCCGTTGCCCTTGCGGCGGGTCTCGGGGACCTCGATCGCGCGCTTGCCGGACAGATACTGGCCAGTCAGGCTGTCGGGATCGGCGGCAATCTCGGCAGGCGTGCCCTTGCTGACCACGCTGCCGCCATGCACCCCCGCCCCCGGCCCCATGTCAAAGACATAGTCGGCATGGCGGATCGCATCCTCGTCATGCTCGACCACCAACACCGAGTTGCCCTGGTCGCGCAGGTTCATCAGCGTGGTCAGCAACCGGTCGTTGTCGCGCTGGTGCAGGCCGATGGACGGCTCGTCCAGAACGTACAGCACGCCCGTCAGGCCCGACCCGATCTGGCTGGCCAAGCGAATGCGCTGGCTTTCGCCGCCCGACAGCGTGCCTGCCGCGCGCGACAGGGTCAGATAGTTCAGGCCCACATTGACCAGGAATCCCAGCCGCTCGCGGATCTCCTTGAGGATTGCGGCGGCGATCTCGGCCTTCTGCTTGGACAGGTGGTTCGGCGCGTCGGTTATCCAGTCCAGCGCCTCCTGGATCGACAGCTGCACGACCTCGCCCACGTGGTTGCCGGCGATCTTGACCGCCAGCGCCTCGGGCTTCAGGCGATAGCCTCCGCAGGCGCCGCAGGGGCGGTTGTTCTGATAACGCTCGAACTCCTCGCGCACCCAGGCGCTGTCGGTCTCGCGCAGGCGGCGTTCCATGTTGGGAATCACGCCCTCGAAGACGCGGCTGATCTCATAGACACGGCCGGCGTCGTCAAAGCGGAACTTGATCTCGTCCTTGCCCGACCCGCGCAGGAACATCTGCTGGACGCTGTCGGGCAGATCCTTCCACGGGGTCTTCTTGTCAAAACCGTAATGCTTCGCCAGCGCGTTGATGGTCTGGGTCAGGTAGGCCGACTTGGTCTTGGCCCAAGGCACGATCGCGCCCTTGTCCACCGACAGGGCCGCGTCGGGCACGACCAGGCGGTCGTCGAAGAACAGCTCGACCCCCAGACCGTCACAGACCGGGCAGGCGCCGAACGGCGCGTTGAACGAAAACAGCCGCGGCTCGATCTCGGGGATGGTGAAGCCGCTGACGGGGCATGCGAACTTCTCGGAAAAGGTCAGGCGCTCGGGTTCGCCCTCGGCCCCCTCCTCCTGCGCCAGCTCCAGATGGGCGATGCCGTCGGCCAGGTTCAGCGCGGTGCGCAGACTGTCTGCCAGCCGCGTCTCCAGCCCCTCGCGCACGACGATGCGGTCGACCACGATATCGATGTTGTGGCGGAACTTCTTGTCCAGGGTCGGCGCGTCGTCCAGGTCGTGGAAGGTGCCGTTGATCTTAACCCGCTGAAAGCCCTGGCGGCGCAGTTCGGCCAGCTCC